>JBJMKN010000118.1:0-58167 GCA_045805765.1 Solirubrobacterales bacterium | reverse complement strand
GGTACATCCCCGGCATGACCAAGTCGAGCTGGTAGGGCAGAAGCTATGCACACCGACCCGATCGCCGATTACCTGACCCGGATCCGCAACGCGATCCGCGCCGGCCATGACGAGGTGGAAATACCTCTCAACGGCCTCAAGCTGGAGGTCTCCCGGATTCTCAAGGAGCAGGGCTACATCAAAGACTTCAGCCGCAGGCCGGCCGCCGTGGGCGAGGCGATCAACGTCGAGCTCAAGTACACCGAGGACCGCCGGCCGGTGATCCTCGGGATCGAACGGGTCTCGCGCCCGGGCCGCCGCCGCTACGTCGACCACAAAAGCGTCCCGCGCGTCGACGGCGGGACCGGAACCGCAATCCTCAGCACCTCCACCGGCGTGATGACCGGCCACGAAGCCCGCGCGAAGGGCGTCGGTGGCGAGGTCGTCGCCTACGTCTGGTGAGCAGATGAGCCGCATCGGAAGAAAGCCCGTTCCCGTTCCCGACGCCGTCACGGTGGAGATCGCCCCTGGCAACATCGCCGTCAAAGGGCCGAAGGGGGAGCTGCAGCAGACTCTCTCGCCGGACATGACGATCGAGCAGGGGGATGGCGCGGTGACCGTTGCCCGTCCCACCGACCGCGGCGAGCACCGGGCCCTGCACGGCCTTACCCGCAGCCTGATCGCGAACATGGTCGAGGGCGTCACCGACGGCTTCGAGAAGCGCCTGGAGATTCAGGGCGTCGGCTACCGCGCCGCTCTGAAAGGGAAAAAACTCGAGCTTGCCCTCGGCTACTCGCACCCGGTCGCGATCGACGCGCCGGAGGGGATCGACTTCGAAGTCCCGCAGCCGACCGAAATCATCATCAAAGGCATCGACAAGCAGCTCGTCGGGCAGGTCGCCGCGGACATCCGCAAGCGCCGGCCGCCGGAGCCCTACAAGGGCAAGGGCATCCGCTACAAGGACGAGCAGGTCCTGCGAAAGGTGGGTAAGCGCGCATGACGGTTCTCACCAAGCGCCAGCGCCGGCTCAAACGCCAGCGCCGGGTTCGCGCCCGGGTCAAAGGCACCGCCGAGCGGCCGCGGCTCTCCGTCTACCGCTCGAACAAGGGCGTCTTCGCCCAGCTCATCGACGACACCAAAGGCCACACCGTGGCCGCGGTCAACTGGATCGAGCCGGACCTGCGCAAGCTCACCGCTTCCGAGCAGGCCAAGAAAGCCGGCGAACTGCTGGCCGAGCGGGCGAAGGGCGCCGGCGTCGGAACCTGCGTCTTCGACCGCGGCGGCTACCAGTACCACGGCCGCGTCAAGGCCCTCGCCGAAGGCGCCCGAGAGGGGGGTCTGGCTTTCTAAAACCGTAGTTTCGCTACGGTGGGCCGCTGCTTATGAAGGGCATGGACGTAAAGAACGTGGAAACCGTTAGCCCCCGCGGGCTTGACCTGCAGGAGCGCGTGATCGAGATCAACCGCGTCGCCAAGGTGGTCAAGGGCGGCCGGCGCTTCTCCTTCACCGCCCTGGTCGCCGTCGGCGACGAGGAGGGCGTGGTCGGGATCGGCTACGGCAAGGCCCGCGAGGTCCCGCTGGCGATCCAGAAGGGCGTCGAGGACGCCCGCAAGAACTTGATCCGGGTGCCCAAATACGGGAACACCATCACCCACCGCATCATCGGCCGCTTCGGCGCCGGCCATGTGGTCCTGCGGCCGGCCAGCCCCGGTACCGGCGTCATCGCCGGCGGCGGCGTCCGCGCCGTGCTGGAGCTCGGCGGCGTCCGCGACGTCCTCACCAAGAGCATCGGCACCCAGAACCCGATCAACCTCGTCAAGGCGACGATGGACGGCCTCGTCCGTCTGCGGCGCCCGGAGGAGGTCGCGGAGCTGCGGGGGCTGACCGTCAGCCAGGTGCTGGGATTGGACGGGAATGGATCGAATGGGGCCGTTGAGACGCTCTCTGACGAGGGACAAGGCGCTGGGGCCGCGGGTCCTGTCGACGCAGGGGACCCACCCCCAGCTGCAGAGCAGCAGGGGGTCCCCCCTACGACGCCACCCACGCCAGAGGCCGCTGAGGCAGAGGCTGGGGAGCCGTCCGAGGAGGAGAAGGTCGGTGAGGGTTCGTGAGCAAGGTGAAGGTCCGGCAGATTCGCTCTGCCGCTAAGACGAACCCGAACCAGAAAGCGACTCTGAAGGCGCTGAAGCTGGGGCGGATCGGCAAATCGGCCGAGCTCAAAGACTCCGAGCAGCTGCAGGGCCAGCTGCGGGTCGTCTCCCACCTGGTGGAGGTCGACGGTGGCTGAGAAAGCTTCGAAAGAGACCCCTCGCTCCGAGGAGATCGGTCTTCACAACCTGAAGCCGAAGCCCGGCTCGAGAAAGCCGCGCAAGCGGATCGGTCGCGGCGAGGGCAGCGGCCTCGGCAAGACCTCCGGCCGCGGCCACAAGGGCGCCGGCTCCCGCTCGGGCCGCAAGCGCAAGGCCGGCTACGAGGGCGGCCAGAACCCGATCCACATGCGGATGCGAAAGCTCCGCGGCCCGCACAAAAAGCAGTCGATGCCGTTCGAGAACTTCCGCACCAAGACCCAGCCGGTCAACCTCGCCGACCTCGAGGAGCGCTTCGACAGCGGCGCCGAGGTGACGCCGGAGAGCCTCAAGGAGAAGGGCCTGGCGACCCGCAAGGACCCGGTCAAGATCCTCGCCCGCGGCGAGATCAAGAAGAAACTTGCGGTCCATGCGCACGCCTTCAGCGCTGCTGCCAAAGAGAAGATCGAGGCGGCCGGCGGTTCCTGTCACACTCTGGAGCCGTAATGCTCAGAACTATTCTCAACGCGTTCAGCGTTGCCGACATTCGCAAGAAGCTTGCGTTCACGGCGGCGATGCTGGCGCTGTACCGGCTTGGCGCCTACATCCCGGCTCCCGGGGTGGACACGCAGGCCGTGAAGGAAATCCAGGACAACTTCGGCGGCTCCGGCGTCCTCGGATTCCTCAACCTCTTCTCCGGCGGGGGCCTGGAACGGCTCAGCCTCTTCGCGCTGGGGATCATGCCCTACATCACGGCCTCGATCATCCTCCAGCTCCTGACCGTGGTCGTGCCCTCGCTCGAGCGCCTGCAGAAAGAGGGCGAAGTCGGGCAGCAGAAGATCACCCAGTACACGCGCTACCTCACCGTCGGCCTCGCCTTCGCCCAGTCGATCGGGTACGTCTTCCTCTTCCGCTCCTTCGGCAACGAATCCGGCGCCGATGTCGTCGGCCAGCTCACCTTCCCGAAGCTCTTCCTGATCGTCATCTGCCTCACCGCCGGCTGCACCTTGCTGATGTGGCTGGGCGAGCTGATCACCCAGCGCGGGATCGGCAACGGCATCTCGCTGATGATCTTCGCCTCGATCGCCTCGAGCATCATTCCCGGCCTCTCGAAGTGGTGGAACAACCCCGACCAGGTCTTCGTCGTGATGATGCCGTTCATCGCCCTCGCTGTGATCGTCGCCATCGTCTTCGTCCAGGAGGGCCAGCGCCGGATCCCGGTCCAGTACGCGAAACGCGTCGTCGGCCGCAAAATGACCTCGGGGGGCTCGACCTACCTGCCGCTGCGGGTCAACATGGCGGGCGTCATCCCGGTCATCTTCGCCGCCTCGATCATGGCCTTCCCGCCGACCATCGGACAGCTGATCAACACCCCGGCAGCCCTGGACTTCGCCGCCTTCTTCGAACCCAACGGCTGGGCCTACGTGATCGGCGAGGTCTTCTTCATCATCGTCTTCACCTACTTCTACACGGCGGTCACCTTCAATCCGGTCGACCAGGCCGACAACCTGAAGAAATACGGCGGCTTCATCCCCGGCGTGCGCCCGGGCCGGCCGACCGCCGAGTACCTGGACCGGATCCTCTCGCGCCTGACCTTCCCCGGCGCGCTCTACCTCGGCGCTGTCGCGGCGCTGCCGACGATCCTGATCAGCCAGACCGCGGCGAACTTCTATTTCGGCGGCACCTCCATCCTGATCGTGATCGGCGTCGCGCTGGACACGGTCAAGCAGTTGGAGGCGCAGCTGATGATGCGCAATTACGAGGGCTTCCTCAAATAGGCTCCCTCTAGATGCCGGAGCTAAATCTCGTCCTCTTGGGCCCGCCCGGGTCGGGCAAGGGCACCCAGGGGGAGCGCTTGAACGAAGACCTGCGGCTGCCCTACTACGCGACCGGGGACATCCTCCGCGGCGCCGTCCGGGACGAAACCGAGCTGGGACGCGAAGCGAAGGAGTACATGGACCGCGGCGACCTGGTGCCAGACGAGGTGATCGTCGGCGTCATCGCCGACCGGATCGACTCCGGCGAGGCGCTCGACGGCTTCATCCTCGACGGCTTCCCCCGCACCACTCCGCAGGCCGAGGCACTCGACGCGAAGCTGGGCGAGCTGGGCCGGACGGTGACCGCGGTGCTGCTGATCGACGTCTCCGACGACGAGGTCGTGCGGCGACTGGGTGGGCGGCGAACCTGCGAGGAGAACGGGCACGTCTTCCACGTCGAGTTCGAACCGCCGAAACAGGAGGGCGTCTGCGACATCGACGGCTCACCGCTGATCGTCCGCGACGACGACAAGCCCGACGTGATCCGCAAGCGGCTCGAGACCTACCACGAGAAGACGAAGCCGCTCGTCGACTACTACGACAGCCGCAGCGTCCTGCGCCGGATTGCCGGCGAAGCGGCGCCCGGAGAGGTGGCGGAGCAGATCCGCCGCACCCTGGCGACGCTGCGGATGGAGCAGAACGAGACCCTCTGACGGCGCGTTCAGGACCCGCTTGCGCCGACCATTAGCGTGTACCGGATGATCATCAAAAAGTCCCCGGAGGAGGTCGAGAAGATGGCCGCGTCCGGCGCCATCCTCGTCCGCTGCCTGAAGATGCTCGCCTCGAAGGCGCGCACCGGGGTCACCACTGGGGAGCTCGACGCGGCGGCGGAGAAGTTCATCCGCTCGCAGGGCGCCGAGCCGGCCTTCAAGGGCTACCGCGGCTTCCCGGGATCGATCTGCGCCTCGCCCAACTCGATGGTCGTCCACGGCATCCCCGGCGACTACGAGCTGAAGCGGGGCGACGTGATCTCGATCGACGTCGGCGTGATCAAGGACGGCTGGGTCTCCGACGCGGCGATGACGCTGCCGATCGGCCCGGTCAGCCCGGAGGCGCAGAAGCTGCTCGAGGTGACCAAGGCCTCCCTCTTCGCCGGAGTCGAGCAGATGCGGCCGGGGAACCACCTCGGAGACGTCTCGGCGGCGATCCAGCGCGCGGTCGAGATCGAGGGCATGTCGATCATCCGGACCCTCGTCGGCCACGGAATCGGCAGGGACATGCACGAGGAACCGCAGGTCCCGAACTTCGGCGAGCCGGGCAAGGGCCCGGAGCTGGAGGTGGGGACGGTGCTGGCGATCGAGCCGATGGTCAACGTCGGCGGCCCGCTGGTGCGGATGGGCGATGACGGCTGGTCGGTCTTCTCCGAGGACGGCTCTCTGGCCGCCCACTTCGAGTTCACCGTCGCGGTGACTCCGGAGGGGCCCCGGATCCTCACCCCCTGGCACGAAGCCGAGTAGGCCCGGGACTAGCCGGGCACCCGGCCGGGTAGTCTCTTCCTTGCGGTGGGGCGCCGCAACCGAAGGGAGAGGTTCTTTTGCGTCTTCGAGTCTGTGCCCGCCGCGCGCTCGCGCCATTGCCCGTCCTGCTGGCCTTCTTTGCGATCGGCGCCTCCGCTGCTCCCGCAGCGGCCCCGGAACCATATGGCGCCAACGACGCCGGAGGATTCCGCAACGTGCTGCCGCCCGGCGCGAACGGGACGGCCGACTTCGGCGAGATCCTCGCCTCCCGTGGCGACGCCCACTTGCTGCCGCCGCACTTCGCCGACCAGCAGCCGCTCTACGAAAACCTGCTGTACGCGAGCCCGACCCTGAGCGAAGACCAGATCCCGAGCTACTTCAAGGACGCCACCTTCGGCGTCCCCGCCGACCAGGTGGAATCGACGATCGAACCGCGTCCGGGGGCGACGATCGTCCGCGACAAAGCCTTCGGCGTGCCGCACGTCTACGGCACCACCCGGGCCGACACGATGTTTGCCGCCGGCTACGCGAGCGCCGCCGACCGCCTCTTCCTGATGGACGTGCTGCGCCACACCGGCCGCGCCGAGCTCGCCTCCTTCCTCGGCGGCGCCAACGCCGGCGCTGACGCGAGCCAGTGGCAGTTCGCCCCCTACACCGAAGCCGATCTCGAAAAGCAGCTGACGCAGGCGCCTGAACAGCTCGGGCCGGCGGGGCAGCAGGCGGTCGACGACGTCAACGCCTACGTCGAAGGGGTCAACGCCTACGTCTCGGCCGCGGCGCTCGACCCGAAACTGAAGCCGGGCGAGTACACGCTGCTGAACAAGCCGATGGAAGCGTGGAAGCCGACCGACGTGATCGCGATCGCCTCGCTGGTCGGCGGCATCTTCGGGCAGGGCGGCGGCAACGAGCTGAACTCGGCGCTGACGATGCAGGCCTTCGTCCAGCGGATGGGCAAGAAGGCGGGGCGCAAGGCCTGGCTCGGCTTCCGCTCCAAGAACGACCCCGAGGCGCCGACGACCGTGAAAGAGCCGTTCCCCTACGAGACCCGCAGCGCCTTCGCCAAGCGCGGCCTCGCGCTTCCCGACAAGAACAGCGTCCGGTTTACGCAGACCGCCGCGAGCGCCTCGAGCGCCGCGCCGGCCCCGGCGAGCGGCCTCGCCTCCGTCGGCGCCCGCCTGCAGGCGGCGCTGGAGAACGCCGGCCACGCCTCCAACTGGGAGCTGGTCTCGGCGAAGGAGTCGGCCAGCGGCCACCCGATCGCGGTGATGGGGCCGCAGGTCGGCTACTTCGTGCCCCAGATCCTGATGGAGCTGGACATCCACGGCCCCGGGATCGACGCCCGCGGGGCCGCCTTCCCCGGCGTCAGCTTCTACATCCAGCTCGGCCGCGGCCGGGACTACGCCTGGAGCGCGACGACGGCGACCTCCGACAACGTTGACACCTTCGCCGAGGTCCTCTGCAAGGACAACTTCCACTACCGCTACCGCGGCAAGTGCCTGGCGATGGAAAAGCTCGAAAAGAGCGAGAGCTGGACGCCGAACGCGGCCGACGACACCCCGGCCGGGTCCCAGACGCTGGTCGCCTACCGGACCGTGCACGGGATCGTCTACGCCCGCGGCAAGGTCGGCGGCAAGAAGGTCGCCTTCGCGCGCCAGCGCAGCACCTACTTCCACGAGGCCGACTCGGTGGTCGGCTTCGGCCAGCTGAACGAACCGGGGGTGGTGACCGGGCCCGAGGGCTTCACGCAAGCCGTCTCCAACATCAACTTCCTCTTCAACTGGTCCTACGTCGACTCCGATCACATCGCCTACGCGCTCTCGGGCTGGATGCCGCAGCGGGCGAAGGGCACCTCGCCTGACTTCCCGGTCCTCGGCACCGGCGAGTTCGACTGGAAGGGGTACAAGCCCTCGACCCACCAGGCCGACTGGCTGCCGTTCGCCAAGCACCCGCAGACGGTCGACCCGCCCTTCCTCGTCTCCTGGAACAACAAGCAGGCGCCGAAGTGGGCTGCGGCCGACGACAAGTACAGCTACGGGCCGCTGTTCCGCTCGCAGATGATCGAAGACAAGGTCAAGGCGGCGACGAAGGGCAAGAAGAAGATGACGATCGTCGGGCTGATCCAGGCGATGGAGGAACCGGCGACGCAGGACCTGCGCGGCTACCGGCTGCTGCCGACGATCTTCAAGGCGATCGGCGAACCGAAATCGAAGCCGCTGCGCCAGGCGTTCGTGACCCTGCGCACCTGGCACGAACACGGCGCCCACCGCCGTGACCTCGACCGCGATGGCGTCTACGAGGAAAACGACGCGGTCGAGCTGATGGACGCCTGGTGGCCGAAGCTGGTCCAGGGAGAGTTCAAGCCGGTGCTGGGCGCCAGGGCCTACGGGCAGCTCGAAGGGATGGTGCGGACGGGCTCCTACACCGGCGGCTCGCCGACCGAACCCGACTTCGCCGACGGCTGGTGGAGCTACGTCTCCAAGGACCTGCGCAGCCTCTTCGGCCCGAAGCCGAAGGGCGCCTGGAGCCGCGTCTACTGCGGCGGCGGCTCGAAGAAGAGGTGCCGGGCGATGCTGCAGCGGACGCTGAGCGAAGCGCTGAAGACGACGCCCCAGCAGCTCTACGGCGGTGGCGACGGCGCCTGCGCCTCGAACCCGCAGCCGTCGTGCTTCGATCAGAACCGGCCCCAGGTGACCGGCGGGGTGGCGCTGCCTCCGTTCCCGTTCCAAAACCGGCCGACGTTCCAGCAGGTGGTGACGCCGACTCAGCGGCTGCCGCGGTGAGGCCCCGAAGTCCCAGAGGCGCCCGAGAGTTGTTTCAGAACTTGTTGTCTGAGGTGTAGTCTCGTGCGACATGTCCTGGGACGATCTCGACATGGAGGTAGAGGAGTGGCAAGCCGATTTCGACCGGCGGCTGGAGGAGGGCCGACGGGAGATCAGGGCGCAAGTCGAAAAGGTCGAAAGACGCTGTCAGGAAGCCGAGGAGGCGAGGCGCCGCGAGTGGGAAATGCTCGAAGGACGAGTGATGACCGCGCAGGAGAAGCAGGAACACCGAAGTGACGCGTTCTTACGGCTGATGACGGCGATGACCGAGGAGTACATCAAGATCGCTCGCTCGATCGGCGAGGATATGAAACGAGGTTTCGCCGAGGGCCGAGAAGAAAATCGAGCCCAGACCGAAGCCCTGATGCGCATGCTCGACCGGCTGCCGCCGACTGAGAATCGCTGAGGGCGCGCCCCTGCTATCTTTCTCCGTCGGCCTTGTTGGCCGGTTGGTTCGTCCTGCCGTCCGATTCATGGGGCGTCAGGAATCCTGTTGTCGATACGAGATCCGGAGCAATGAAGGTTCGAGCTTCCGTCAAGCCGATGTGCGAGAAGTGCAAGGTAATCCGCCGAAATGGAGCGGTCCTGGTGATCTGCCAGAACCCGCGCCATAAGCAGAGGCAGGGCTAGCCGTGGCGCGGATCGCAGGCATCAACATCCCCGTCAACAAACGGGTCGAAATCGGGCTCACCTACATCTTCGGGATCGGCCAGTCGACGGCGAAACAGATCCTCGCCGAGGCCAAAGTCGATCCCAACACGCAGGTCAAGGACCTGACCGAGGACGAGGTGATGAAACTTCGCGAGGCGGTCGAGAACCGCGAGGTCGAGGGAGACCTCCGGCGCGATCGCTCGCAGAACGTCAAACGGCTGATGGAGATCGGCGCCTACCGCGGCCTCCGCCACCGTCGCGGGCTGCCGGTCCGCGGCCAGCGGACGAAGACCAACGCGCGCGGCCGCAAGGGCCCCCGCCGCCTCAGCGTCGCCGGCAAGCGCAAGGTATAGGCAGAGATGGCTGAGAAAAAAGCTTCCAAAGGGCGCACCCGCCGCCGGGTGAAAAAGAACGTCACCTACGGGCAGGCGCACATCAAGACGTCCTTCAACAACACGATCGTCACCCTCACCGACACCGACGGCAACGTGATCGCCTGGGAGTCGGCCGGCTCGGCCGGGTTCAAAGGCTCGCGCAAGTCGACTCCTTTCGCCGCCCAGGTGACCGCCGACGCGGCCGCCAAAAAAGGCATGGAACACGGCCTCGAGCGGGTCGAAGTCTTCGCCAAGGGCGCTGGCTCGGGCCGTGAGACCGCGATTCGCTCGCTGCAGGCCGCCGGCCTCGACGTCACCACCGTCAAGGACGTCTCGCCGCAGGCCCACAACGGCTGCCGGCCGAAGAAGCGGAGGAGGGTCTAGTGGCTCGCGACACCGCCCCGCAGTGCAAGCAGTGCCGGCGCGAGGGCCAGAAGCTGTTCCTCAAGGGCGAGCGCTGCTTCACCGACAAGTGCGGCGTCGAGCGCCGCTCCTACCCGCCCGGTGAGCACGGCCGCGGCCGGATGCGCCAGAGCGAGTACCGCGTCCAGCTGCGCGAGAAGCAGAAGACGCGCCGCTACTACCAGGTGCTGGAGAAACAGTTCCGCGCCTACTACGACAAGGCTTCGCGCCAGGACGGCGTCACCGGCGAGAACCTCCTGCGGTTGCTCGAGTCCCGCTTCGACAACGTCCTCGTCCGCCTCGGCTTCGCCGCCTCGCGGCGCCAGGCGCGGCAGCTGATCACCCACGGCCACTGGCAGATCAACGGCCGCCGGGTCAACATCCCCTCCTACCAGGTGCGGCCCGAGGACATCATCTCGATCAAGGCCGGGTCGAACGCCGCCGACACGATCCGCCGCGCGACGGAACTGGTCTCCACCGTTCCCGCCTGGCTGCAGGCCGACCACGACGCCCTCACCGCCAAAGTCCTGCGCTACCCCGAGCGCTCCGAGATCTCGGCGCCGGTCCAGGAGCAGCTGATCGTCGAGCTGTACTCCAAGTAGTCCGGGAAACGACTTCCGAAACACCCCAGAGCAAGGAACTCATGACCACCGATTTCCAGGTCCCCCGCATCACCTCCGAGAAAGTCGACGACCGTCGCGGCACCTTCACGATCGAGCCGCTGGACAAGGGCTTCGGCTATACCTTCGGCAACAGCCTCCGTCGCGTCCTCCTCTCCTCGCTGGGCGGTGCCGCCATCACCAGCGTCCGCATCGAGGGAGTCGCGCACGAGTTCTCGACCGTGCCCGGCGTCAAAGAGGACGTCACCGACATCATCCTCAACCTCAAGGACCTCGTCGTCCGCATGCATACCGACGCCGACGAGGTCGAGGCGCCGCTGGTCGCCACCGGCCCCGGCGAGGTCAAGGCGAAGGACATCGACCTGCCCTCCGGCGTCGAGATCCTCAACCCCGACGCGCCGATCGCGACGCTCGAGAAAAAAACCAAACTCGAGGTCTACCTGACGATCGGCCGCGGCCGTGGCTACTCGCCCGCCGAAGAGAACAAGTCCGACGAGCAGCCGATCGGCGTGATCCCGATCGATTCGATCTTCTCGCCGATCCGACGCGCCTCCTACGCGGTCGCCGCCGCCCGCGTCGGCCAGCGGACCGACTTCGACAAACTCTCACTCGATCTCGAAACCGACGGCTCGATCGAGCCCGGAGCGGCGCTGCGCGAAGCCTCGGAGATCCTGATCAAGAGCCTGGCGATCTTCACCGACGCCGACCGGGTTGAAGAGCTGACCGCCCGCGAACCGGCGCCGCCGGTCCAGAGCGACGGCTTTTCGGCTCCCGGGGGCGACGGCGGTGCCGCCGCCAACGGCCTCGACGAGATCCTGATCGAGGAGCTCGAACTGGGAGTGCGCTCCTACAACTGCCTGAAGCGGGCTGGCGTGCAGACCGTCGGCGACCTGGTGCGTAAATCCCGGGCCGAACTGAACGCGATCCCGAACTTCGGTCAGAAGTCGATCGAGGAAGTCATCGAGACCTTGCACTCCCGCGGCCTGGACCTGCAGGCGGACTAGGCGCGGATCAAGGGGCGGAGGAAGCGATGCGGCACAAAAAGAAGCGGAACAAGCTCAGCCGCGACTCCGCTCACCGCGAGGCGCTGCTCTCGAACCTCTCGAAACAGCTGATCGAGCACGAGCGGATCGAAACCAGCCAGGCGAAGGCCAAGGCGGTCAAGCCCGAAGTGGAGAAACTGATCACCCTCGCCAAACGCGGCAGCCTCCATGCCCGCCGCCAGGCCCTGGCCAGCCTCCACAACGACAAGTTCATCGTCCACAAGCTGTTCGACGAGGTGGCGCCCCGCTACGCGGAGCGCCCCGGCGGCTACACCCGCATCGTCAAGCTCGGTCCGAGGAAGTCCGACTCGACCGAGATGGTCTACCTCGAGCTCGTCTAGTAGCTGACGCCCTCGAGGTAGAGGCCGTGCGGTGGGGCGGTGTCGCCTGCTGCGCTTCGAGGAGCTCCCTCTAGGAGTCCGACGAAGCTCTCCACGCTGCGTCGGCCTGAGGCGACTTCGAGCTGAGTCCCGACGAGGACGCGGACCATGTTGCGCATGAAGGCGTCGGCGGTGATGCGGAAGTTGAGGATGTCTCCTTCCTGATCCCAGGAGGCGGCGAGGACGTCGCGCTCGAAGCGGACGTGGTCGTTCTGGGTCGGGGTGAAGGCGGTGAAGTCGTGCGTCCCGGGGAGGGCGGCGGCACAGGCTTCGAGCGCCTCGCGGTCGACCCGGTGGGGCCACCAGAGCGCCTTGCCGAGCCAGAAAGGGCTTGGTGCCGGGCGGGCTAGGAGGCGGTAGCGGTAGCTGCGCGCCTTGGCGTCGTGGCGGGCGTTGAATCCCTCGGCGACGGCCTCGGCGGCGGTGACGGCGACGTCGTCAGGGCCGATCCCGTTGAGGCGGCGCATCAGGTCCGCCGGCACCTCCGCCGCGGTCTCGAAGCTCGCCACCTGCCCGAGCGCGTGGACGCCGGTGTCGGTGCGCCCGGCGACAGTCAGCTCAACCGGCTCGCGGAGGACGGTCGCCAGCGCCGCCTCCAGCTCCCCCTGCACCGTGCGCAGGCCGGGCTGGCGCGCCCAGCCGCGGAAGCCGGAGCCGTCGTATTCGATCTCCAGGCGCACGGTGGGCACGGCGGCAGTATCTCCGACGCCCCGGCTCGTCGCTGCCCCCACCTAGAATCGAGCTGGTGCGCATCCTCCTCACCAACGACGACGGCATCTCCGCCCCGGGGCTGCAGGCCGCGCGCCGGGCGCTGGTCGAGCTCGAGGGCGTCGAGGTCGACGTCATCGCCCCGGACTCCAACCGCAGCGCGATCGGGCGCGGCATCACCACCCGCTCGCCGCTCACCGTCGAGGAGATTGCATTCGAGGACGGCCGCGTCGGCTATGCCACCGACGGCACCCCCGTCGACTGCGTCCGCTTCGCCGAGCTCGGGCTGGTTGGCGGCCGCCCCGACCTGATCGTGTCCGGGATCAACCACGGCGCCAACCTCGGCGACGACATCACCTATTCGGGCACCGTCGCAGCGGCCCTGGAGGGGATCATCCTCGGGATCCCGGCGATTGCCGTCTCCCAGCAGTCCTCCGCCGGCGGCCTCGGCTACGTCAGCGGCAAGTTCGACTTCTCCGTTGCCGCGCCCTTCACCGCACAGCTGGTCTCGCGGCTGCGGGAAGAGTCGATGCCGGATGCGACCCTGATCAACGTCAACTGCCCCTGCACCGAGCCGAGCGGGATCGAGGTGACGAAGCTCGGCAAGCGGATCTACAACGACGAGCTGAAACTGGTGAAGGAGGCAGACGGCCGCCGCCATTACGAGATCTATGGCTGGCAGCCCGGCTACGAGGAGATCGAGGGAACCGACCTCCACGCTGTCGCCGAGGGGCGGATCGCGGTCACCCCGATCCACTTCGACCTCACCGACCACGGCGGGCTCGAGCGGCTGACGGGCTGGGGCTTCGAGGAGATGCTGGCGGCGACCTCGGCGACGGCGTGAGCGCCGCGGCGGAGCAGCGCGCGGCGGAGCTGCGGGAGCAGCTCGCCCACCACAACCACCTCTACTACGTCCTCGACGACCCCCAGATCGGCGACGACGAGTACGACGCGCTGCTGGACGAGCTGCGGGCGCTGGAGGAGCAGAGCCCGCAGCTGCGCACGCCGGACTCGCCGACCCAGCGGGTGGGGGCGCCGCCGCTGGACCGCTTTGAGCAGGTCGAGCATCGCGAGCAGATGCTCTCGCTCGGCAACGCCCGCAACGAGGAGGAGCTGCGCGGCTGGGAGAACCGGATCGCCAACCACCTGAAGCGAATGGACATCAGCGCCTCGGAGTTCAGCTACACGACCGAGCCGAAGATCGACGGGCTTGCGATCACCCTCACCTACGAGGACGGAGTGCTGGCTCGGGGCGCCACCCGCGGCGACGGCCGGATCGGCGAGGACGTGACCCAGAACCTGCGCACGATCGGCTCCGTGCCGCTGAGGATCAAGGGCAAAGCGCCGGCGCTGGTCGAAGTGCGGGGCGAGGCCTACCTGCCGATCGCAGCCTTCAAAGCGCTGAACGAGCGTCGCGCCGAGGCCGGGGAGCCGACCTTCGCCAACCCACGCAACAGCGCTGCCGGCTCGATCCGCCAGCTCGACCCCTCGCTTGCCGCCGAACGGCCGCTCTCGACCTGGTTCTACGGGATCGGAGCCGTCCAGGGCCTCGACCTGCCGACCCACATGGCGGAGGTCGAATGGCTGCAGGATCGCGGCTTCAAGGTCAACCCCGACACCGACCACCACAAGGGGGTGGAGGGCGTCGTCAAGCGCTGCCGCTGGTGGGAGGAGCGGCGCGATCAGCTCGACTACGAGATCGACGGCGTCGTCGTCAAGGTCGACGAGAAGGCGCTCTGGCGTGAGCTCGGCGTCGTCGGCCGCGAGCCGCGCTGGGCGATCGCCTGGAAGTTCCCGCCGACGACGGCGACGACGAAGCTGAACAGGGTCGTCTGGAACGTCGGCCGCACCGGGCACCTGGTGCCCTTCGCGATGCTGGAGGCGGTCCACGTGGGCGGCGTCACCGTCACCACCGCCACCCTGCACAACGAGGAGGACCTGGCGCGCAAGGACGTGCGCGAGGGCGACGAGGTGGTGGTGATGCGGGCCGGCGACGTGATCCCGCAGGTCGTCTCGCCGAAGCTGCCGCGAAAGCAGAAGGGCGCCCGCAGGGCGAAGCCGCCGAAGAAGTGCCCCGCCTGCGGGACCGAGACGGTGAAACCCGAGGGCTCCGTCTTCACGATTTGCCCCAACCGCTCCGGCTGCCCCGGGCAGTCCTTCCAGCACGTCAAACACTTCGTCAGCAAGGGGGCGATGGACATCGACGGGCTGGGGGAAAAGCAGGCGCTGCGCTTCCTCCAGGAAGGGCTGATCGGCGACGTCGCCGACATCTACGACCTCACCGAGGACCGGCTGATCGAGCTCGACCGCTTCGGCGAGACCTCGGCCCGCAACCTCGTCGCCTCGATCGAGGCCTCCAAGCAGCGGCCGTTCAAACGCGTCCTCTACGCGCTCGGGTTGCCGGGTGTCGGCTACGTGACCGCGGAGGCGCTGGCCGACCACTTCGGCTCGATCGACGCCCTGCACGAGGCCGATCCCGAGGCGATCGAGGAGGTCGAGGGGGTGGGGCCGATCATGGCCGTGCAGATCGCCGAGTCCCTCGCCGACGAGGTGACCTGGGCGCTGGTCGAGAAGCTACGGGAGAAGGGCCTGCGGCTCGAGGCCGACGCCTCCGAACGCCGCCGGGAGGACGGGCCGCTGAAAGGCAGGACCGTCGTCCTCACCGGCACCCTGCCGGAGCTGACCCGCGAGGAGGCGGCGGCGCTGGTCAAGTCAGCCGGGGGGAAGGTAACTAGCTCTGTCTCCAAAAAAACGGACTTCGTCGTCGCCGGCGACAACCCGGGCTCCAAGCTCGCGAAAGCGGAGAAATTCGGGACCGAGATCCTCGACGAGGCGGCGTTGCTGGAGCTGGTCGGTCAGTAGCCGGCTGCGGCGGCGGCGATCCGGTCCTGGTTCAGGTGGGCGAGGGTGAGGTTGCCCACTCCCGCCATCAGAACCGAGAAGGCGACGACGTGGCCGCTGCGGCTCAAGCAGTAGCCGGAGAGGTTGCTGACGCCGCTGATCGTCCCCGTCTTGACCCGGCAGCGTCCGTAGGCGGCGCTGCCCTCCATGCGGCTGGCGACGGTCCCCTCCTGGCCGGCCAGGGCCAGGTCCTGGATGAACTCCTCGCCGGCTTCGTCCTCCTGCATCCCCAGCAGCAGGTCCACGACCTCTCGCGGGCTGGAGCTGTTGGTGCGGGTCAGGCCAGACCCGTCGACCGCCTGTACGGTGGAGTCGTGGGAGCGGGCGAAGGCCTCGACCACGCCTGCCCCCGCCGCCGTGGTGCCGGCGCCGCCGAACTTCGCTCCGAGCAGCTTGATCAGGGTCTCGGCGAAGTAGTTGTCGGAGTAGACGTCGGTGAGGTTGACGATGCGGTCGAGGGTGGGGGAGCGGACCATCGCCACCCGTTCGGCGTTGGGCGGCGTCGGCCGCAGCGCGATCTGCGTCGGCAGGCCGACCCCGGCCTTGCGCAGGGAGCCGACCAGCTTCGCCGCCGCCAGCTTCGCCGGGTCGGAGGAGAAGCCGCTGGCGCTGGTCGAGCCGCTGAAGCCGGAGTTGAAGGCGAGGCCGGAGAGGGGGCCGATGTAGGGGCTGGTCCCGTAGCCGGAGTCGGCGACCCCGCGGCGGCGGTCGAAGACCGTGTCGTCGGCGTAGAGGCGGCCGGTGATCGACTTAATCCCCGCTGCCTTGATCTGCGGGGTCAGCGAGAAGAGGTTGGTCCCGAGGCCGGCGAGGTAGCTGCCATAGAAGCCGGGGGTGCCGAGGGCGGGGTCGCCGCCGCCCTGCAGGTAGAGGCTGCCGTGGAGGACGCCGGCGGCGTCGACCTTGCCGTCGCGGAAGACTTTGGTCGGGATCCGGTAATCGGGCCCGAGCTTGGAGAGCGCCGTCGCGGTCGTGAACAGCTTCATGTTCGAGGCCAGCGGGCGCGGGCGGCTTGGGGAGGCAGCGCAGAGAACCTGCTCGGTTTCGGCGTCGACGACGAGCAGGCCGCTGGCCGAGCCGCCCCCCTGGCGCAGCCAGGAGCGCATCTGGTCGCAGTTGACGCTCGCCTGGGCGACTCCCACCAGCAGCACGAAAAGGGCTGCTGAGAGGACCAAAAGGGGGAGCAGGATGCGTTTCACCGGGTTTCCCAACACGAGAGATGCGGAAGGTAGCGGTCGAGGATGACCTCTTCCCCTGGAATACTGCACGTATGGGTGAAGTCGTAGACATCGAGTCCAAACCGCGAAAGCGGCAGAAACGGCGCAAGAAGCCCTCGAAGACCGCGCTGGTCCTCGGCGGGGGCGGCTTCACCGGCGGTGTCTACGAGATCGGCGCCCTGCGCGCCCTCGACCTGCTGGCGGTCAACAGCACCGTCAACAACTTCGACGTCTACGTCGGCACCAGCGCCGGCTCGTTCGTCGCCGCGATGCTGGCCAACGGCGTCAGCCCCGAGGAAATGATGCAGGTGATCAATTCCGACGACAGCATGGGGCTCGAAGACCTCGACCTCGACAAGGTCCTCAAGCCCAACTACCTCGGCTTCCTCTCCAAGGGGGTGGCCCTGCCGCTCCGCACCCTGGAGCTGCTGCGCTCGCTGGTCCGGATCGGCGAGTTCTCGGCGATGGACATCGGCGTCGGCCTGGCCGAGGCGCTGCCGACCGGGCTCTACTCCGGCTCCGGCCTCTCCGATTACGTGGAAGACGCGCTCAGCGGCGACGACCGGGTCAACGACTTCCGCCTCCTCGACCCTGAGCTCTATCTCACCGCGACCGACCTCGACACCTGCGAGCGCATCGTCTTCGGCGAAGACGGCTGGTCGGACGTGCCGATTTCCAAAGCGGTCGAGTGCTCGACCTGCCTGCCGATCGTCTACAAGCCGGTCGACCTGAAGGGGCGCCAGTTCGTCGACGGCGGCATCCGCTCGACCACCAACGTCGACATCGCGGTTGAAAAAGGCGCCAAGTTCATCGTCGTCGTCAACCCGCTCGTCCCCTACGTCAACGACTTCGAGAAGACGATCCCGACCGTCTTCGGCCGCCGCGTCCGCCGCGTCTCCGACATGGGCCTGCCGGCGATCGCCAACCAGACCTTCCGCCTGATCGCCCACGCCCGCCTCCACCAGGCGGTCGAGCAGTGGCAGGAGAAATACCCCGGCGTCGACATCATCCTGCTCGAGCCGCAGCCCAATGACGAGCTGATGTTCGGCACCCCGATCATGGACTACTCGCGGCGCCTGCAGATCGCCCGCCACGGCTTCGAATCCGTCACCGCCACGCTTGCCCAGGACTACGACCGCTACGCCGAGATCGCCGAGCGCCACGGCCTCGAAATCTCCGAGCGCCGCGTCCGCCGCGTCGTCGAGCAGGCCTCCGAGGAGGAGTCCGAGCAGACCTCCGCCTGGCGCCGGGTGCTCGAGCAGACGACGTCAGTATTGCTCCGCCAGAGCGGCGAAGCCTCCTAGGGCCTCAGCGTCGCTCTACGCCGCGTAGAGCTGCTCGATCGCGTCTTCGTGCTTCTGGGCGACGACGGCGCGCTTGACCTTCAGGGTCGGCGTCAGCTCGCCTGACTCCTGGGAGAGGTCGTGGGGGAGGATCGCGATCTTCTTCACCTGCTCGACGCGGGCGAAGTTCTCGTTGATCTTCTCGACGTGGGCCTCGATCGCCGCCTTGACGTCGGGGTTCTCGGCGAGCTGGGCGGGGTCGTCGGGCAGGTCGTTCTCCTGGGCGTATTTGACCGCCTCTTCGGGGTCGAGGGTGACCAGCGCCACCAGGTAGGGGCGGCGGTCGCCGACGACGACGCACTGGGAGACCAGCGGGTGCTGCTTGATTTCGGCCTCGAGGTTGGCCGGGGTGATGTTCTTGCCGCCGGCGGTGATGATGATGTCCTTTTTGCGGCCGGTGATCTTGATGAAGCCGTCGGGCTCGATCTCGCCGATGTCGCCGGTGTGGAGCCAGCCGTCGACGATCGTCTCCTTCGTCGCCTCGGGGTTCTTGTGGTAGCCCTGGAAGACGTTGGGCCCTTTGACGAGGATCTCGCCGTCGTCGGCGATCCGCACCTCGCAGCCGGGGAAGGGCTTGCCGATCGTCCCGACCCTGAAGTCCTCGGGGGTGGAGATCGTCGCCGCGGTCGAGGTCTCGGTCATCCCCCAACCCTCGAGCACGAGGACGCCGGCGGCGTCGAAGAAGCGGAGGATCTCCGGGTTGATCGGGGCGGCGCCGGAGACGGCGAGGCGGATGCGGCCGCCGAAGAGGCCGCGGATTTTCGAGAGGACTTTCTTGTCCGCGAAGTCGTACTGGCGCTGCAGGAGGAAGCCGGGCTTGCGGCCGCTGCGTTCGGCCTCGCGCATCTTCGCCCCGACCTTGATCGCCCAGTTGAAGATCGCCTTTTTCGCCCCGCCCTCTTTCTCGATCGCGCTGGTCGCAGCGGTGTAGATCTTCTCGAAGATCCGCGGCACCGAGGGGAAGTAGGTCGGTTTCAGTTCGGCCAGGTTCGGGAGGATCTTCAGCGGGTCCCGCTCCCAGTAGGCGAGGGTGGTGCCGAGGTCGAAGGTGCCGAGCTGGATCAGCAGCGCGAAGGAGTGGGCGAGCGGCAGGTAGAGATAGGCGAGGTCCTCGTCCTCGATGACGCTGACGTCGTTGACCATGTCCAGCATCGCCCGGTAGTTGCCGTGGCTGATGATGCAGCCCTTCGGCGGGCCGGTCGTGCCCGAGGTGTAGATGAAGGTGCAGATGTCGTCCTTGCCGACCGCGCCGTAGAGGGCCTCCCAGGTGGCCGCGTCCCCGCCGGCGCCTTTGGCGGCGAGGTCGTCCATCGAGATCGCGTCCTCGGCGCTGCCGGTCATCATCACGATCTGCTCGAGCTGGGGCAGCTGGTCGCGGACCGCGCGCACCTTCTCCAGCTGTTCGGCGTCCTCGACGACGACGACCTTGGAGTCGGAGTTGTCGAGGACGTAGCGGCACTCCTCGGGAGAGTTGGTCTGGTAGATCGGGACGACGGTGGCGCCGATCGAGAGCGCGGCGAAGTCGAAGTAGGTCCACTCGGGCCGGGTGTTGCCGAGGATCGAGACGCGGTCGCCCTTCTCGACCCCGAGGGTGACGAGGCCGAAGGCGAGCGGGCGGACTATGTCGCGGACCTCGTCGAAGGTCTTGGAGATCCAGGCGTCGCCCTCCTTGTAGCGGACGGCGACTTTCGATCCGTAGAGCTCTGCGGCCTTCGGCAGCAGGTCGGCGATCGTCTGCGAGTGCGTACCTCTCCCCGGCATCTGCGGGGGGAGTCTAGTTCAGCGTCGCGAGTGGCGCGATCCTTGTGAGGCCTGCGTCGAGGAGATGCTCCGCAGCGAGGTTTCGAACAGCGTCCTGTCGATCCGTCCGTGGTAGATCGGCACACCCATCTGCACGCATTTGCCGATGACCTCCTCTCGCTCCATCTGCATCTGGTCGGCGAGCTCGGCGGGCGTCAGGTGGTGCGCCATGGGGACCTCCAAGGTCGGTGAAAAGTGGGTAGCCCATGTCTACCGCCGCGGTCGGATGCCGTCAACTGGGAAAATGTCTCCCTTGGCCACCGAAGCCTCCGAAGTCGCCGTAAAGCCGCTGCCCCGCCGGGGCAGGATCTGGGTGATGGTCATCCTCGCACTGGGGCTGCTCGCCCTCGGCTACACGATCGTCGAGATGTCGACCCAGGAGCCGGGCGACCCAGTCGTCCGCCTCGACGGGATCGAAGACGCGCAACGCATCTTTGGCGGCGTCCCCCAGGAAGGGGACCGGTTCGGCTCCGACGACGCCCCGGTGACGATCCAGGTCTTCAACGACATCCAGTGCGACGACTGTCGCGACGACTTTCTCGAAACGATTCTGGCACTGGCCGAACGCTACGCCCGGCCCGGCGAGGTGAAGCTGCTCTGGCGCCACTATTCGAACAGCGTCAATCCTGAGCAGCTCGGCTTCTACGGCGCCGAGGCGGCCGCCGAACAGAACTACGCCTGGCAGTACATCTACCTCTTCTTCCGCAACCAGGAGGAAGCCGAACGCGTCGGGATCGACGACGACTACCTCGCCTCGATCGCCGGTGGGACGGAGGAACTCGACATCGAAGAATGGGAGGCCGACCTCGAGGAGAACGGCCAGAAGGGCGGCCCGATCGAGCAGCGCCTGGAAGGCTACGAGCAGCTGGGGCGGGACCTCAAGATTCGCACCGGCCAGGGGATGGTCATCAACGGCCCCGGCGGCACCGTGACGCTGCAGGAAGGGCCATCGCTCGCCGAAGTGGAAGCGGCGATCCGCGAAGTCGAGTAGCCACTCCGAGGTTGTCCTCGTCTGGACGAGGACAAGTGCGTAGAGGTCAGGCGACGCGGCGCAGTCGCGCCCGCGGCGCGATCACTTCGCGCCACTCGGAGTCGACAATATGGGCGGGGGCGGTGGTGGCGAGGAAGTCGCTGAGAACCTCGGCCAGGCCCTCCGGATCTTCGAGATTCGGGAAGTGGGCGGCCTTGGGCAGCGTCTCGAAGCGGCAGTTGGGTATCGAGCGCTCGGCTTCGAGGCCGTGCTCGAGCGGGATCGTGCGGTCGCGCTCGCCCCAGACGATCAGCGTCGGCATCTCCTTCAGCAAATAGAGGCGGTCGCTGGCGCTGACCTTCTGTCCTTGGACGTCGATCACCGAGCGCAGCGTCTGCAGGAAGGCGCGGCGGGAGCCGGGCTCCTGCAGCGGGCCGAGGGCGCGGGCGACCGCCTGCAGGTAGACGCCGGTGGAGTTGCCGCGCTCGCGCAGCTTGGCGCCGGTCGCGGCCAGGGCGCCGACGAGGCGGGGCCGGGTCGCTAGCCGAAGCAGGGCGGCCGAACCGGGCAGGGCCGCCCCCCGCAGCAGCGGGCTGACGTCGTGGCCGAGGCCGCCGCTGGAGATGAGGACAAGCCGCTCGGTGCGCTGGGGGAACTGGTAGAAGAACTGCATCGCGACGCCGCCGCCGAGCGAGTGGCCGACGATCGTCGCCCGCTCGACCCCGATCGTCGTCAGCAGGTCGCGGATGCTCGCCGCGTGGGCGCCCAGCGAGTAGTCCCCCCGCGGCGTCGCCGCGTCGCCGTGCCCGATCAAGTCCGGCGCGATCACCCGGTAGGAGCCGGCCAGCTTCTGCGCCACCGCCTCCCAGTGCCGCGAGGAGTTGATCATCCCGTGGATCAAGACCACGGTGGGCCCGCTGCCGCAGGTCCGGTAGACGGCGCGGTGCCCGTGCAGGTTCGCCTCGTGGACCTCGAAAGAGGGGGACGACGGCATGTGAAGACACTAACGAGGGCGCGGACGCTCTTTGAGGCGACGCGCTTAAACCGCGAGTGGATCTACCCGGCGGCCTCGCCCCATACGGTGGCGATCAGGGAGCGGGAGCCGCCGCGGTCGCGGTGCTCGCAGAGGTAGATCCCCTGCCAGGTTCCGAGGGCGAGGCGGCCTTCGCTGATCGGCAGGGTCAGGGAGGGGCCGAGGAGGGCCGCCTTGATGTGGGCGGGCATGTCGTCCGCGCCCTCGAGGGTGTGGGTCCAGTAGGGCGCGCCTTCCGGCACCGCCTGGTCGAACCAGGTCTCGAAGTCGCGGCGGACGTCCGCAGAGGCGTCCTCGTTCAGCGCCAGCGAGGCGGAGGTGTGCTGGATCAGCAGGTGCAAAAGGCCGACGGAGACTTGCCCCAGCTCGGGTAGCGCCTCCGTCACCTCAGCAGTGACGAGATGGAACCCGCGCGGCTGCGCCTCCAGCTCGATCCGGCGCTGCAGCCACACGGCGCTACTTGGCGCCGTTGCGCAGCGCACGCAGGACGACCCCGGGCCTGATCCCGACCTTGGGCCCGAGGACGACCGCGAAGAGCGTCAGCGCCAGCCAGGGGCGCAAATGCGGGCTGATCCTGCGGATGCTCCCGTCCGGCGCCAGGTCGAAGACCATCGCGTCGGTCAGCCGCACCCCCAACAGCCGCGCTTCGCCGTAGAGGACACGCCGATCGCCCTCGCCGATCGCCTCCTGCCACTTCAGCCCCCGCAGCACGCCATAGACGGCGCGCAGCAGGAACTCCACGTCCTTCTGCCCCTTGAAGACCATCCGACCGGAAATCGGCGAGACGACCTCGACATCAGCCGTCGTCGCCTCCATCAGGCGCCCTATGTCGTTTGCCTCTGAGGCGGACCTGTAGTGGGAGATCGAATCCATGGACGAAGGCTATAACCGGATTTTCGTTTGAGGTCACAATTTGCGACCTCAAAGCATCCGTCAGCATTGTCTACATCGGGGCGCCCGGATTTGAACCGGGGACCTCACCGACCCGAACGGTGCGCGCTACCAGGCTGCGCCACGCCCCGAGAGGGGTGATTATCCCAGAGCGGAGAGTGGGGCGCGGGGAGGGGTGGTAGCGCTACTTTGCCGGGGGAAGCGGTTCCTCTTGATTTAGATGGCGCGCAGGGTGATCCCAATCCTCCTTTTCCTGCTGCTGGCGGCGATGCCGACGGCGGCGCAGGCCTACCTCCCGCCCGGCTTCGTCGGGATCTCGCCGCAGAGCGGCGGCACCGCGAAGGACTACGAACTGATGCGGGAGGCGGGGATCCTCAGCGTGCGCCAGCTGCTCAACTGGGGGGCGGTGGAGCCGGAGACCCCGGCCTTCACGGAACGGCGGTGGGAGGGGTTCGACCACGAGGTCCGACTGGCTGCGCGGGCGGAAATGGAGATCTTCC
Organism: Solirubrobacterales bacterium; assembly: GCA_045805765.1. GTDB lineage: Bacteria > Actinomycetota > Thermoleophilia > Solirubrobacterales > 70-9 > VAYN01. Next base: position 34,977 of record JBJMKN010000118.1, on the reverse strand, counting down.
CCGTTGTCGTCAATTCGCCGGAATGGGTGGCCCCGCGCGACATCGACCTGCCGGTCACCACCTCCTGGCAGCGGCGCGCCTGGGCCTCGTTCCTGCAGGCGGCGGTGCGGCGCTACGGGCCCGGCGGCAGCTTCTGGGCCGAAGAAGAAGACCTGCCCTACGAGCCGATCTTTCGCTGGGAGATCTGGAACGAGGAGAACATCGTCAGCTTCGTCGCCAACCCCGAACCGAAGCGCTTCGCGGTGCTGATGCGGATCGCCGGGCGGGTGATCCATCGCGAAGCGCCCGGCTCGAAGGTGATCGTCGGCGGCCTCTTCGGCCGGCCCCTGCAGATCCCGCCCAACGTCGCCTCCGGTGATTTCCTCGCCCGCCTCTACCGGGCGCGAAACGTGAAGCCGTTCTTCGACGGTGTCGCCCTCCACCCCTACGTCGCCGACGCAAGGGCGATGGGGGCGCAGCTGACGAACCTGCGGCGGATCATGCGCCGCCACGGCGACGGGGCGACGCCGCTCTACGTGACCGAGCTCGGCTGGGGCTCGGAGTCGGGCCCGACCCGCTGGCAGCGCGGCCTCTGGGGCCAGGCGAACCAGCTCTCGAAGGCCCTGGCGATGCTCTCCGCGAACCGCCTCCGCTGGGGGGTGCGCGGCGCCTGGTGGTACACCTGGTCAGACGAAGGCGGCACCTGCGTCTTCTGCCACTCGGCCGGGCTGCTGACCGCGAAACGGGAAGCGAAGCCGTCCTGGTACCGGTTCAACGAATGGACCGGCGGCGATCCGACTACGGTCCCGCGACTTGGCCAGGCGGAATAGTTAGGCTCCGACTCGGACTTCAAACCGAGATAAAGGAGCTGCGATGGCTTTTTCCGTGCCTGACCTGCCGTACCCATACGACGCGCTCGAGCCTCACATCGACGAGGAAACGATGCGCATCCACCACGACAAACACCACCAGGCGTACGTCGACAAAGCCAACGCCGCCCTCGAGGGCACCGAGTGGGCCGACCGCGACGTCGAGGATGTCCTCCGCAACCTCTCCGCCCTGCCGGGCGACAAGCAGGCCGCGGTCCGCAACAACGCCGGCGGCCACTACAACCACACGCTCTTCTGGCAGATGATGAGTCCCGACGGCGGCGGCGAGCCGAGCGGCGAGCTGGCCGCGGCGATCAGCGATGCCTTCGGCTCCTTCGACTCCTTCAAAGAGGAGTTCAAAAACGCCGGCATCGCCCGCTTCGGCTCCGGCTGGGCCTGGCTGGTCAAAGACTCGAGCGGCCTCGCCGTGGTCTCGACCCCGAACCAGGACTCGCCGATCTCCGACGGCACGACGCCGCTGCTCGGCGCCGACGTCTGGGAGCACGCCTACTACCTGAAGTACCAGAACAAGCGCCCGGAATACCTCGACGCCTTCTGGAGCGTCGTCAACTGGGACTACGTCGCGGAGAGGTTCGCCTCGTAGGTCGGCTGCTGGTGAGCGGGGGGAACCTCGCTCATCGCGTGCTCGGCGAGTGCGGTGATCGTCAGGCTGGGGTTGACGCCGACGTTCGCCGGCACCGCCGAGCCGTCGCAGACCAGCAGGTTCTCGTAGCCGAAGACCCGCTGGCGGGCGTCGACGACGCCGTCCTCAGGACCGTGCCCGATCACCGCCCCGCCGAGGATGTGGGCGGTGGTCGGCACGTTCAAGAGCGCCTCGGTCATCGAGCTCTGGGCGACGCCGCCGGTCCGCTCGGCAAGCCATTCCGCCGCCTCGTTGGCGACCGGGATGAAGGTCGGGTTCGGTTTCTCCGGGTCCTGTTCGGTCTGCAGCCAGACGTTGCCTGAGCGTTTCAGCTTCGGGCGCAGGGCGATCGCGTTGTCGAGCGTCTGCATCACCAGGAGGATGATCGTCCGGCGCGACCAGTTCTTCGGGTAGAGCACCTTGGCGAAGCGGACCGGGTGGCGGAGCATCTGCCCGAGCAGCTTCAGCGGCCGGGTGACGCGGGTGCCGTCGCCGACCAGCAGCGTGTAGAGGAGGCTCATCGAGTCGCCGGCCTTGCCGTAGCTGACGGTCTCGATGTGGGTGTCGGCGTCCGGATAGATGCTGCCGCTGATCGCGACCCGCTTGGTCAGGTCTTCGGGGTAGTCCTCGGGGACGGTGACGGCGAGGATCATCTCGCTGTTGGTGCGGACGAGCTCGCCGAGCCGCTCGGAGATGCGGGGCAGGGCGCCGCCGAGGCGGCAGCGCTGCAGCAGCTTGTTGGTGCCGAGGGCGCCGGCGGCGACGACGACGCCGCGGGCGCGCAGGGTGCGCTTGCCGCGGCCGGGGATCATCCCCGAGCGCTCGCTGGAGACGGTGTAGCCGTCGCTGCCGTCGGCGGCGCCGATCGGGCGGATCTCGGTCACGGTGCGGTCGGGGATCACCTCGACTCCGCGCTGTTCGGCCAGGTATAGGTAGTTCTTGACGAGGGTGTTCTTGGCGCCGACGGGGCAGCCGACCATGCAGCGGGCGCAGAGGGTGCAGCCGGTGCGGTCTGGCCCCTCGCCGCCGAAGAAGGGGTCGGGGACGGTTTTGCCCTGTTCGCCGAAGTAGATCCCGACGGGGGTCTTCTGGTAGGTGTCGCCGACCCCGATCTGCTCGCCGTACTCGCGCAGCAGGTCGTCGGCGGCGTCGTCGGTCTCGACGTTGACGACGCCGAGCATCCGCTGGGCTTCGGTGTAGTGGGGGGCGAGCTCCCTCTCCCAGTCGGCGAGGTCTCCCCACTGCGGGTCGTTGAAGAACTTCGACGGGGGTTTGTAGAGCGTGTTCGCGTAGCCGAGGCTGCCGCCGCCGACGCCGCTGCCGCTGACCACGGAGACGTCCTTGAAGGTCGAGAGGCGGAAGATCCCGCGGAGGCCGAGGCGGGGGGCCCAGAAGTAGCGCCGCAGGTCCCAGGTCGACTTCGGGAAGTCCTTGTCGGTGAAGCGCTTGCCGCACTCGAGGACGGCGACCTTGTAGCCCTTTTCGGCTAGGCGCAGGGCCGAGACCGACCCCCCGAAGCCGGAGCCGACGACGATCCAGTCGTAGTCGTACTGGCTCATCGGCTCAATCTCACCGGTGGCCTAGGCCTCGCCGGCCTCGAGCGGCCGGAAGTCCGTCGTGCGCGCGCCGCAGACCGGGCAGAACCAGTCCTTGGGGATCTCCTCGAAGGCGGTACCCGGCGGGATGCCGCCGTCCGGATCGCCGATTGCGGGGTCGTAGATGAACCCGCAGCTGTCGCAGATCCAGAGGGTCGCGTCTTTCGTCTCCGTAGTCATCGTCTGAATCTTAGAGATCCTGGCTGGGTGGCCAGTTGGTTAATGGGTCATTTGCCGAAGCTGACCTGCGGCGCGTTGCGCTCGCTGGCATCCTCGATCTCGAAGTACTCGCGCTCGGTGAAGCCGCCCTGGTTGGCGATGATCGAGCCCGGGAACTGCTGGATGTCCGTGTTGTAGGACTGGACGTTGGAGTTGTAGATCCGGCGCGAGGCCTGGATCTCGTCCTCGAGCTCTGAGAGGTTGCGGCTCAGCTGCTGGAAGTTCTCGGTCGCCCGCAGGGTGGGGTAGTTCTCGGCGACGGCTTTGACGTCGGCCAGCGCCTGGGTCAGCTGCTGCTCGGCTTTGGCGGTTTCCCCGACGCTCTGGGCCTGCATCGCCGCGGCGCGCGCCTGGGTCGTTTTCTCGAAGGTCGCGCTCTCGTGCTCGGCGTAGCCTTTGACCGTCTCGACGAGGTTGGGGACGAGGTCGTGGCGCCGTTTCAGCTGCACGTCGATCCCGCTCCAGGACTCGTCCACCCGGTTGCGCGAGGCGATGATCGAGTTGCGCTTCGCGATGAAGTAGAGGACCGCGATGATGAGAATCGCGACGACGACGATGATGACGATGGTCATTGAGGCTCCTGGGTTGGGGCGGGGCTTGACGGCATCCTAACGCCGCGGCGTTAGTCCTTATTATCCCATACGGGTAACTAAGGACGAACGCCGGGGGAAATAGGATCGGCCTCGTGAGCGGCAATGCGGAAGCGCAGGAATGGGCAGAGATCGTGCGCGGCTACGGCAAGCGCAACGGCCTTGGCTACGAGCCGGTCGGCGGGATCAACCCGAAAGACGGCCCGGTCGCGCTCTGCGTCGGCGGCGTCAACCGGCTGACGGGGCAGCTCGCCGAGGGCTTCTGGGGCGCCTCCTGCGACGCCGACGAAAAGGAAGTCGGCGGGTTCTTCAGCAAGACGGTGGTGCCGACGGCGGTCCTCGCCAAGTCCCATATGCCCGACCTGGCGCAGGTCGTGCCTGCCTTCAACGTCGAGTCGATCGAGGGCCACGAGGTCGTGACGCAGCGCTTTCAGCGCAAGGTCGAGTTCGAGTCGATCGACTTCAACCGCCGCTTCCTGACGACGGTGCCGAGCGAGTACGACCCGGTGGCCCTGCGGGAGCTCTTCGGCCCCGGCTTCCTCAGCTGGGTGACGACGATCGGCGGGGAGATCGACTTCGGCGTCAACGACCGCCAGCTCTGGTTCCTCTGGCGCCTGGGCGAGCGCAGTGAGGCGGAACTGAAGGCGGCGCTGGAGAACGCAGGCCAGCTGTTCAAACGGCTGCAGATCGAGATGGAGGAGAGCGGCATCCACACCTACCGGCCCGGCCCCTGGCACGCGGGCCTGGAGCCGTTCCCGGACGCGCCTGCGGGGGCTCAGGCGGGGTAGGCGGGGTCGCCGGGGAGGACGACGCGGGGTTCGGCGGCGTCCTCGGCGATCACCACCGGGAGGATCGGCTTGAGGGTGCGCTCGCGGTAGGCGGCCATCGCCTCGTCGGAGGTGCGGAACTCGGCCAGCCAGCGCAGCTGGGTCTGGGTCGGGAAGGAGAGGACGAGCTCGCCCGCCTCCTGCGCCTCGAGGGCGGCGGCGGGCTGGAACCAGCGCGCCTCGGTGGTCTCGACCCCGTCCGGCTTGGGCGGGGTGTGGGCGGGGGCGAGGGCGAGGAAGAACCAGGCGTCGAAGCGGGTTGCGATCACCTCCGGAGTGATCCAGCGGGTGAAGGGCACGAGCGCCTCACCGGCGTCGAGCTCGATCCCGGCCTCCTCGGCCAGCTCGCGCATCGCGCAGGCGCGGAGGCCGGCCTCCTCGGCGCCGTCGGCCTCGTCGAGCGAGCCGCCGGGGAAGACCCAGACGCCGGGCATGAACTTCGCCTCCTCGCTGCGCCGCAGCATCAGCACCTCGAGCGCTCGCTGCGAGTGCTTGCCGCCGCGCCGAAGGAGGACGACCGAGGCCGCGGGGCGGGGCGTCGAGGGCGGCCCGAAGTTGGGCATCTCCGCCGGTCCCCGTCGCCGCTCCTCCATCGGAGCAGCGTAACCCTCAGCTGAGGACGCGGCGGCGCTCGCGGCGGAGCCAGGCGCGGTGGGCGAGCCAGGCGAGGAGCGCGATCAGGGCGATCGGGCCGAGGATCGCGAGGGCGACGACGGCGACGGCGACGGCGACGGCGAGGATCTGGCCGGCATCGTCAAGAGCATCGGCGACGCCCCAGGCGCCTTCGTCGGTGGACTGCTCGGAGTCGCCGGTCTCGATGCGGAGGAGGACGCGGGAGAAGTCGGCGCGGCGCTCGAGGTGCTGGAGCTGCGCGCGGAGGCGGGCACGGTGACGTCGCTCCTGCGCCAGCTCGGCTTCCACCGCTTCGCGCTCGGATTCGGTTTCGGCGCCCTCGAGCTGGGCGAGGAGGCTGTCGACGCGCGCCTTCGAGTCACGCAGCAGCTCGCCGGTGGTGGCGGTCGGGGCGGTGATGTCATTGGTCGCCTCGTGCCGCGTGCGCACCTCGTCGATCGCAGAGAGGGCGGCAAGGGCGTCGCCGAGCTTCCCGCTCGGGATCAGCAGCTCGAAGCGGGCGCCGGCGACGCCGGGCTCCCCCTCGCGGGTGGAGGAGCGCAGGACGATGCCGTCGTGGGCGTGGACGGCTTCGAAGACGTGTGCGGAGTCGTCGGCGACGTCGGCCGGGTCGGCGCCGAGGACGAGCTCGGCGTTGCGTTCGACGGCGCGGTTGTCGAGGCCGGCCTTGCCCTCGACGTAGCGACCGCCACCGTCGTAGCTGAGGCCGCTTGACGATTCGGTTGCCTCGGCGGCGGCCGACGGAGCCGCTTCGGAAGCGCTTTCTTCGATCGGCTCCGGCGCAGCACCGGAATCCCCGCCCGTGTAGGACAGCATTCCGCCGCCGCTGGATGAAGACCCGTCGCCCCCGCTGTTCGTAATCACCGCGCCGGCAACGGCGATCGCCAGGATCGCGACGGCCGCGGCGGGGAGCAACCGGCGCGCCTTCGGGAGCCTCAGGCTCACAGGCGAGAAGCGCGGCAGGCGCGAGCGCCGCGGGAAGCCCGCCGCGGCGCGCTTGTCGAGCTCGGTTGCGAAATCCGGGTGGGGGGCCGGCCGCAAGGCCCGCAGATCAGCGGCGAGCTGGTCGTCCCTAGGCGTTTCCATCGCAGGCCTCCCTCAGTTTGGTCATCGCTCGATGAAGCTTGGTCCCGGCGTTCGACTCGCCGATGCCAAGGACCTGGGCGATCTCGGCGTTGGCGAGGCCGGCAAAGAACTTGAGCGCGATCAGCTCGCGCTCGCGCGGATCGAGCCGCTCCAGCGCCGCGGAGACGGCGAGCCGGCGCTCGCTGTCCTCCGCGATCTCAGAAGAGCCGAGGCTGCCAAGGTCGGCGGGCTCGGTGGTCAGCTCGGACTGGCGACTGCGGCGGCGCAGCTCGTCCAGCGCCGCGTTGCGGGCGATCCCGAACAGCCAAGCCCGCGGCTCGCCGCGCTTCGGGTCGAAGCGGTTGCGCTTGCGGTAGGCGCGCTCGAAGACGGCGGCGGTGACTTCTTCGGCGGCCGCAGAGTCGCGCAGCAGGCCGGCGACGTAGGCGTAGACGTCGTCGCGGCTGGAGCGGTAGAGCCGCTCGAACGCGAGGTCACCCGCCCGCGGCGCGTCTTTGGCTTCGGCGACAAGCGTCTGCTCCATGCCCTCACTACGGGGGGCCTCCCGATCCGTCACACAGGAATTATCGACTCGGCAACCGCGGCGCGGACAGAATCGGCTGCGATCGCGACCAGCTCCCGCAGCTCGTCCTCGGAGATCGAGAGGGGGGGCATGAGGACGATCGTGTTGCCGAGGGGGCGGATGAAGGCACCGCGCTTGCGGGCCTCGACCGTGACCCGGTGGCCCATCCGCAGGGCGGCGTCGTGGTCGCCGAGGTCGACGCCGACCATGAAGCCCTTCTGGCGCACCTCCGCGACCTCGGGCAGCGCCGCTACCTCCGCCAGCAGCCCTTCGAGGAGGGCGATCTTCGGCTGCAGGCGCTCCAGCGTCCGCTCCTGCTCGAAGACGTCGAGGTTGGCGAGCGCCGCCGCGCAGGCGAGCGGGTTGCCGGTGTAGGTGTGGCCGTGGAAGAAGGTCTTGAACTCCTCGTAGTTGCCGAGGAAGCCCGCATAGATCTCCTCCGTCGCCAGGGTTGCCGCCAGCGGCAGGTAGCCGCCGGTGATCCCCTTCGCCAGGCACATCAGGTCCGGCGCGACGCCTTCCTGCTCGGAGGCGAACATCGTCCCGGTGCGGCCGAACCCGGTCGCCACCTCGTCGCAGACGAGGAGGGTGCCGAAGCGGTTGCAGAGCTCCCGCGCGGCGCGCAGATAGCCGTCGGGCTGGACGAGGATCCCCGCGGCGCCCTGGACCAGCGGCTCGACGACCACCGCCGCCACCTCGTCCCCGTGCGTCTCCAGCACCCGCTCGAGGTCGACGGCATCGCCCGGCTCGGCGACGTGGGTCTCGAACAGCAGCGGCCGGTAGGTCGAGTGGAAGAGGTCGATGCCTCCCACCGAGACCGAGCCGATCGTGTCGCCGTGGTAGGCCTCGCGCAGGCGCACGAACTTCGTCCGCCGCGCGTGCTCGCCGCCGCGCTGCTGCTGGTACTGGAAGGCGATCTTCAGCGCGATCTCGGCCGCGGTCGAGCCCGAGTCCGAGTAGAAGACGCGGGAGAGGCCCGGGGGCGCGATCTCGACCAGGCGCGCCGCCAGCTCGGTCGCGCCGGGGTGGGTGAGGCCGAGCATCGTCGTGTGGGCGACGCGGTCGAGCTGCTCGCGCACGGCGGCGTCGATAACCGGGTGGCGGTGGCCGTGGACGTTGCACCACAGCGCCGACGTCCCGTCCAGGTAGCGCCGGCCGTCGGTGTCAAAGAGGTAGGAGCCCTCGCCGCGCTCGATCACCAGCGGCTCTTCCTCGCTCCAGCCCTGCTGCTGGGTGAAGGGGTGCCAGACGTAGTCGCGGTCGAGCTGCGCGGGGTCCACCTGCATCGACTTTGACGTTAGCCCGAGGGGCGGCGGCAGCGGCGCGTGATATGCATCACGCCTATCCCTTCTATGTAGAAGCGATTTACGCCCAGTGGGCCACCTACCTTCCCCGCCACATAGAAAAGCGGCCGGGGCGACTGCGCTAACAGCCCCCCGGCCTTGGCACAGGAAGGTGGACTTCCCATGCAGGACAAAGGTAGGCCAGCGGCCAGCAACGCCGCTGAGGATCAACGTGACGAGGGCGAGGTCTTGCGCCACGTCATCGCTGTGCATCCGGGGACGCTTCTGCTATCGGATGTAATCCGCGAACTCAGTGACCCGGATGATTTGGTCACGCGGGATCGGATCGAAAGGGCGGTACGGGAACTCGTCAAAGCCGGGTTGCTGTTCCGGTGCGAGGGCACGGTGCTGCCGACGCGGCAGACGCTTTACCTCTTCGACGTTCTGGAGGCCTCATGAGGGGCAACGAGCCTGCGATCCCGTCTCTGCCGGATGGCATCACCTTCACCACGGCTGCCGAGCGGTTCGGCTGGAACCTGCGCATTGCTCGACACAGGGCGAGACTGAGGCAGCAGGATTTGGCCGACCGTCTGGGCGTCTACCAGTCCGGGGTCTCGCACTGGGAGCTGGGGAGATGCATGCCCAAGCCCTACACGCTTCAGCGACTCGCAGAGGCGCTGGGGGTAGATCCCGATGATCTGCTCCGGGGAACCGAGGGACTCGCCAGCTAGCCTGTTCGTGTGGCTGGCGAGCGCCGTAAGCAGAAGACCGAGAAAGGGCTGGAGATCCCAGTCCCGACCAAGGGGGAGTTCGACGCCGCTATGCGGAAGGTCGCTCCCCCAGCAGGTCGTAAACGCCCTGCCGGGAAAGACCGGCCTCAGAAGCAATCCGAGTGATAGAGACGCCCGCCTCGCGGGCGTCTCTGATGTAAGCACGCAGCTGGTCGGTTGCCTCTCGTTTTGCCTCGTCGGCTTTGGCGCGCTTGCGCGCCAAAGCTTTGATCTTGCGGATCGCGGCGGCCTCGGTCACTGGTTCGCCGCTTCCCTGACGAGGGCATGGAACATCGAGCGCTGGCCCGAGCGCCGGTTGTTGTAGCGCCAGGCGTACTCGTCCAGGTAGGACTGAAGCCACTTCGTGGAGACGAACTTATAGGTGCCCCGCATCCCGGTCTTGAGGTTGCCGAAGAACCCCTCGATGGTGTTCGTGTAGATGTGCCCTTCGACGTACGAGCCGGCCGAATGATTGATCACCCGGTGGTCGGCGAACTCCCGCGAGAGCGGCTTGTAGGCCATCCAGTCATCGGTGTAGAGGATCGCTTCCGGGTTGACGTTCGCCCGCACCGCGCCACTTAACGGCTCCCCGCGCCGCGCCGCGATGTGGCGGACACGCACGCGCCCGCCGCGCTCGACCATCCCCAGCACGGTGGGCTTGGCCTCTCGGAAGAGCATCGCTTCTGAGCGGGTTTTGTGTTTGCGGCGCGGCTTGCCGCCCCAAGAGGTCTCGTCAACCTCGACCTCGCCACGCAGGCTAGGTGCCGGATCGGGTTCGGCCATCAGGTGGTTGCGGATCTTGTTGAACATGCGCCAAGCGGTCTTGTAGTGGACGCCCAGCTCTCGCTCTAGCTGTTTGGCGGAGATCCCGCAGCGAGTGCTCGTCATCAAGTACATGGCGTGGTACCAAAGCCGCAGCGAGGTCGATGAGCGGTGGAAGATCGTCCCGGCCGTGGGATGCAGGTGGTGGCCGCAGGCGGTGCAGGTCCAAGACTGCCGCTGCTGCTTGGTCGCGTAGCGCTTGAAGGGCTTCACCGCATCGCACTTCGGGCAGTGAGCGTTCTCGCCGTCGGGCGCGTGGCGGGTCCGCCAGAGGTGCTCCAGGCAGGCGGCGTCATCGGGGAACTCGGCTAGGAACTCCGTCACCGAGTAGTCGGAGGTCGAAGACTTCGCGCGCTGCGGGTTGTGGCGGTTGGCCGGTGGCACGGATGTAAAGTTACTTGACAGACTGGAGGTTGTCAAGTCGCTTTACAGACTAGTTGCATCGCGGTAGTCTGCACCGCTTGAACGACTGGCGCACTTCAGCCCCCGACCCTCTCGCTCCCGTCTTCGCGAAGCTGGACCGTGCCAGTAAGCACCTCAAGGATCTCCAGGCCGCGTGCAAGGAATTCGGGGAATCGGATTTCTACGAAATCGAGACCTATCTTCCCGAGCAGGGCAGGGTCCTCGGCCGTTCGGTGAACGTCAAACCTCCCGGGCCGGACCTGGGGGCGCTGATTGGCGACTTGGTTCACGGCGTGCGCTCCGCCTTGGACCAACTCGTCTTCCAGCTCGCGACCGCAGAGTCCGGGCCGCTGTCTGAGCGCATGGCGAAGGACTCCGCTTTTCCCATCTTCAAGACCGGCCCCCGTTACCGGGGGGAAGCTGGACGGGGACACGGAAAGGGGCGCGGTGCCGCCTACAAAATCAGGGGGTTGTCCAAACCGGTTCAAGCGAGCATCGAGCGTCTTCAGCCCTACCACCGTCGGAAGCACCCGCTGCTTTGGGCGCTGTGGATGCTGGAGGAGTTGTCGAACATCGACAAGCACCGCCTCATCCCACTCACCGGGGCTTTCCCGGCCGAAGCCTCGATGGCAATCAAATTCAACCGGCCTATCCAGAGATTCGGGAAAACGGATTTCCCCGGCCCCATAGAAGAGGGCCGTCCGCTCATCCAGCTTCGCGGAGACTTCGTCAGTTCCGATGACGTGGAGATAGAAGCCAACATCACCCCGGGCGTAATTTTCGACAAGCGTTGCGATCCCACTTGCGTCCGTGGGTGGCCGATCAGCGCGGTCATCGACGGCATCTTTCACGCGCTCGCCTTGCACGTGTTCCCCGAGCTGAACCCACACATCCGGGGCTACTTTGGGACCGGGATCAACTTCGCCTACGGTCCCCCGAGACAGGCTGATCCGGCTATCCCAGTCGGACCCGCGCCCCTCGCCAGTTAGCCACGGCTGGCGCTCAGCCACTCGCCTACACCGCCCTGAAGCGGTCGGCCGCTTCTACATAGAAGGGATAGGCGTGATATGCATCACACGAACAAATTTTGCTCTTCTGAAAAGGTTGTGTTCGTGCAACTATTGTCGAGATGACTACGACGGTAGAGGCGACTGACACCGCTGCACGAGTAGGGGCTCTGCTCCACCACCTCTTCCTCTACGACCGCGGCAATCAGCTGCGGGTGGTGGAGGAGACTGGGCTCTCGATGACCCAGTGCAAGGTCCTGCTGGAGCTCGGCGGCCTTGGCGGCGACGCCCGGGCCTGGCAGGTCTCCGACCTCGCCGAGCTCTTCGGCGTCTCGGTCCCCTCGATGAGCCGCGCGGTCGACTCCCTCGTCAAGGCGAAGCTCGCGACCCGGGTCGAGGACCCGGACGACCGGCGCGTCCGCCGGGTGAAGATCACCGCCAAGGGCAAGGACCTCGTCGCCAAGCTCGTCACCGTCCGCATGACCGGAATCGAGGCCTTCGTCGCCACCCTCAGCGCCGCCCAGCGGCGCAAGCTCGATGCCGCCGTAGAGGCGCTGCTCGATCGCGAGGACCTCGCCAAGACTTACGAGGCTCTGAAAGGAAGTGAGCGAACTTGACCCGCTACCGCCACCTGATCACCGACGACAACCGCAAGTGGTGGACGCTCGGAGCGATGTGCTTCGCGCTGTTCATGATCATGCTCGACAACACGGTCGTGAACGTGGCGCTGCCCTCGATCCAGCAGGACCTGGGGGCCTCGATCAGCGGCCTGGAGTGGACGGTCAACGGCTACACGCTCTCCTTCGCGGTGCTGCTGGCGACCGGCGGCCGCCTCGGCGACATCTTCGGCCGGCGGCTGATGTTCCTGATCGGCGTCGTCGTCTTCGCGCTGTCCTCGGCGACGGCCGGGTTCGCCCCAAACGAGACCGCGCTGGTCCTCAGCCGCGTCGTCCAGGGCGTCGGCGCGGCGCTGATGATGCCGGGGACGCTCTCGATCATCACCGACGCCTTCCCCGCCCACGAGCGCGGCAAGGCGATGGGCACCTGGGCCGGCGTCTCGGCCTTGGCGCTGGCGGTCGGCCCGGTCCTCGGCGGCTTCCTCACCGAGCACGTCAGCTGGCGGGCGATCTTCTACATCAACATCCCGGTCGCGATCGGCGCGGTCGCAGCGACGCTATTCGCCGTGCGCGAGTCCCGCGACACCTCGGTCGGCCGCGAGGTCGATTACGCCGGCGTGGCCGTCCTCACCGCGGGCCTCACCGCGCTCGTCCTCGCCCTGGTCGAGGGCAACGCCTGGGGCTGGGGCTCGACGCAGGTCATCGCGCTGCTGGCCGGTGCCGCCATGGCGCTGCCGCTCTTCGTCTTCGTCGAGAACCGGGTCAAGGCGCCGATGGTGCAGTTCGACCTGCTCAGCGACCGCAACTTCCTCGGCGCGGTCGTGGTGGCGATGATCATCAGCTTCGCGATGCTGGGCGTCTTCTTCTTCCTCGCCCTCTACATGCAGGACATCCTCGGCTACTCGCCGCTGGAGGCGGGCGTGCGCTTCCTGCCCTCGACGCTGATGATCGTCGGCGTGGCGCCGGTGGCGGGACGGCTCTCGGATCGCTATGGGCCGCGGTGGCTGATCGCCGGTGGCCTGACGATCGTCGCGGCCTCGCTCTTCAGCTTCAGCCGAATCGCGGTCGACTCCGACTACCTCGACCTGCTGCCCGGGTTCATGCTGCTCGGCATCGGCATCGCGATGACGATGTCGCCGATGACGAGCGCGGCGATGAACGCGGTGCCGGTGCAGAAAGCCGGGATCGCCTCCGGGGTGCTGTCGATGTTCCGGATGGTCGGCGGCAGCCTCGGCGTCGCCGTCACCGGCGCGATTTTCCAGGGGCTCGTCAGCTCGCGGCTCGACACGCTGCTGGGCGGGACCGGGGTCAGCGCCGCGCAGCGGGAGTCGATCGGCGACCAGCTCGGCGGCGGCTCGATCCCGCACGTACAGGGGCTGAACGCGGCGCAGGCCCAGGAAGCGGCCGCGGCCGGCAGCGAAGCCTTCGTCTACGCGCTCAGCCACGCGATGACCGTCTCCGGCTTCGTCGCGCTGGCCGGGGCGCTGGTCGGGGCGACCGCGATCAGGGCCAAGGCGAAGACCTCGACCAGCTCCCAGGTGGCGATGGCGGAGGCATAGGCTGCCGCCCGATGCTGGTCCTGCTGCCGCCGTCAGAAGGGAAGGCCGAGCCCGAGACGGGCGATCCGGTTGATCTCGGCTCGATTGCCTTTGCCGCTCAGTTGAACGAGCGCCGCGGGCAGGTGCTCGACGCCTTCGACCCGGGCCTGCGCGAGGCGCCGGCCGCTCCGGCGGCCGAGGTCTATACCGGCGTCCTCTTCCAGCGGCTGGAGCTGCCCAAGCTGCCGGCCAGGGCACGGCGGCGGGTCTTGATCTTCAGCGCGCTCTGGGGGGTGGTGCGGCCCGACGACCGCATTCCCTTCTACAAGCTGCCGCCGAAGACGAAGCTGGACGGCATCGGGGCGCCCGCGGCCTTCTGGCGACCGGCGCTGGCAGAGGCGCTGCCCGACGAAGACGGCGAGCTGATCGTCGACATGCGCTCCGGCGCCTACGCATCCTTCTGGAAGCCGAAGCGGGCGACGCTGCTCGCGGTTCGCGCCTTCACCGAGCGCGACGGCGAGCGCAAGGCCGTCTCCCACATGGCGAAGGCGAGCCGCGGCGACGTCGCCAGGGCGCTGCTCTCCGCGAAGAAGGCGCCGCGTGATCCCGAGGGCGCGGCCGCGATCGCGGAGGATGCCGGCCTGCGCGTCGAGCTCGACGGCGGCAACCTCGACGTCATCGTCTAGACCCGCAGCTGCGGCCAGGAGGAAGGGTCGGCGAGGTCGAGGCGGGGGAGGGTCAGGGCCTCGACGCCGGCGAGGGCGGCGATCGTCTCGCGGTTGTCGCGCTCGATCTCTGAAGGGGCGCCGGGCCAGGGGTTGAGGACGACCGCCGCGACCTCCAGCCCGGCGGCACGGGCGGCTTCGATCGTCAGCAGGGTGTGGTTGATCGTCCCCAGGCCAGGGGCGGCGACGACCACCACGGGGTAGCCGAGGTCGACGGCGAGATCGCGGACGAGGTAGTCGGGCGCCAGCGGCACGAGGAGGCCGCCGACGCCCTCGCAGACGATGGCGTCGGCGCCCTCGGCGGCGGCGCTCGCCGCCTCGCGCAGCCGGGCCGGCTTGATCTCCTCGCCCGCGAGCGCGGCGGCGAGGTGCGGCGAGGCCGGCGGCCCGTAGCGGTAGGGGGCGATCTCCTCGTCGCTCTGGCCCGAGCCGGAGGCGCGACGCAGCAGCTCGTGATCGGTCTCGACCCCTTCGTCGAGGCCGGTCACCGCCGGCTTGAAGACGGCGACGCGCTTGGCTTCGCCGGCGAGGGTGCGGGCGATGGCCGCCGCGACGACGGTCTTGCCGACCTCGGTGCCGGTGCCGGTGACGAAGACGCCGTCGGCCATCGCGCTCAGGCGGCGAGCGGCTGGGCCTGGGCGAGGCCGATTTCCCGAGCGGCGGTGCCGACCATGTGGGCGGCGGCGACCAGGTCCTCGCGGCGGTGGGTCGCCATCGCGGTCATCCGCAGCCGGCAGGAGCCGTCGGCGACGGTCGGCGGGCGTATCCCCTGGGCGAAGACCCCCTTCTCGAGGGCAAGCTCGCAGAGCTCCATCGTCGCGCTCGCCCCGCCGACGTGGACCGGGACCACCTGGGTCGTCGATCGGCCCACCTCGAGGCCCTCGGCCGCAAGCGAGCGGCGCAGCAGCGCGGCGTTGGCCTGCAGCGCCTCGACCAGCTCCGGCTCGGCCTCGAGGGCCCCCAGCGCCGCCGCCGCCGCGGCGGCGGCTGAAGGTGGCGGCGCCGTCGAGAAGATGAACGACCGCGCCGAGTTGACGAGGAGGTCGACGAGCTCCGCCTCGGCGCAGACGTAGGCGCCGTAGGACCCAAGCGCCTTGCCGAGGGTGCCGACGACGACGTCGACCTCGCCGCTGAGGCCGGCGGCCGAGACCGAGCCGCGGCCGCCGGGGCCGACGGCGCCGGTCGCGTGCGCCTCGTCGACCATCAGCCGGGCGCCGTGGCGCCTGGCCATCTCCAGCAGCTGCGGCAGGGGGGCGACGTCGCCGTCCATCGAGAAGACGCCGTCGGTGACGATCAGCGCGCCGCGGCCTCTGGCCTGGCGCAAACCCCAGGACAGGTGCTCGACGTCGCCGTGGCGGTAGACGAAGGTCTCGGCCCGCGAGAGGCGGCAGCCGTCGACGATGCTGGCGTGGTTCAGCTCATCGGAGAAGACGACCTCGCCACGGCCCGCGAGGGCGGCGATGACGCCGCTGTTGGCGAGGTAGCCGGAGCCGAAGAGGAGGGCGGACTCGTAGCCCTTGAAGGCGGCGAGGCGCTGCTCGAGCGCCCGGTGCGGCTCCATGTTGCCGGAGATCAGGCGCGAGGCGCCGGCGCCGGCACCCCACTGCAGAGCCGCCTCGGCCGCGGCCTCGCGGACCTCGGCGCGGTCGGCCAGTCCCAGGTAGTTGTTGGAGCAGAGGAGGAGGACGGGCCGTCCGTCGAGGGTGACGGTCGGGCCCTGGGGGCCTTCGACCAGGCGAAGCTGCCGGTAGAGGCCGCGGTCGCGGAGCTCCTCGAGCCGCTCGCGGACTTCGGTCACGCCGCCCGTGGGTAGGAAGGCGGCTTCTTCGCCTTCTTGACGACCCGCAGCTGCGTCGAGGGATCCCAGAAGTTCGCTTCCTCCTGGCTGTCGACCAGCTCGTCGATCGGGGTCGCCGGGCTCTCGCCCTCGAGCCAGCCGGAGCGGTTGTCCGGGCGCGGGTTGGCGCCGTTGTCGGGCTGGCGGGCGACGTTCAGCCCCAGCTCTTCGAACATCTCCCGGTCCTCGGCCGGCTCGGCTCCGAGGGTGGTGAGGAAGTTGCCCATCATCACCCCGTTGAGGCCGGCCTTGACGGCGAGCTTGTGGAGGGCGCCGAGGTTCTCGACCCGCCCGCCGCAGAGGCGGAAGAGGGCGCCGGGGATGATCAGGCGGAAGATCGCGATCCACTTCACGACCTCCCACGGGTCCATCACCGAGCGGTCGCCGAACTTGGTCCCGTCCTTGGGGATCAGGAGGTTGATCGGGATCGAGGTGGGGTTGATCTCGGAGAGCTCGAAGGCCATCTCGACCCGCTGCTCCTCGGTCTC
This sequence comes from Solirubrobacterales bacterium, assembly GCA_045805765.1. Lineage (GTDB taxonomy): Bacteria > Actinomycetota > Thermoleophilia > Solirubrobacterales > 70-9 > VAYN01. The sequence goes on along the minus strand of JBJMKN010000118.1, from coordinate 18,485 downwards.
GCCGAGGTTGAGGATGCCGCCGACGCAGGTCTCCAGGCCGGCCTCCTTGACCGCCTGGATCGTCCGCAGCCGGCCCTCGTAGCGAACCGTGGTCGAGACCTCGGGGTAGTAGGAGCGGGCCGACTCGACGTTGTGGTGGACCCGCTGGACCCCAGCCTCCTTCAGCGCCTTCGCGCGATCGGCCGACATGTGGCCGATCGAGGCGCAGCGCTTGAGGTTGGTCTTCTCGGCGACCAGCTTCGTCCCCTCGAGGATCTTCTGGAAGTCCCGCTTGGAGAGGCCCTGGCCCTGGGTGACCATGCAGAAGCGGTGGGCGCCGGCCGCCTCGGCCGCTTCGGCGTGTTCGAGGATCTGCTCCGGCTCCATCATCGCGTGCATCGGCGTGTCCGCCTCGGCGTAGCGCGACTGGGCGCAGAAGCCGCAATCCTCGGCGCAGCCGCCGGACTTGGCGTTGACCAGCGAGCACATGTCGGTGGAGTCGCCGAAGTTCTCGACCCGCACCTCCCAGGCGCGTTCGACGAGGGCTTCGATCTCGGCGTGCTTGGTGAGGCGGCCGTAGGCGCGGGCCTCCTCGGCGGTGATCAAGGGGGGCATCGCGAGGCAATCTAAGAATCGCCCCGGACGCCTAGTATCGAGCCCGATGACGGGGAGGACGAGGCGGCGGCGCGCGGTGGCTTTGGGAGTGCTCGCGTGCCTGGCGATCGGCGCGTTTGCCTGCGGCGCCACGCTCGGGGACGAGGCCGGCTCGCCGCAGCCGAGCGTCGCCGAGACGCTGCCGGCGAAGCAGCTCGCCGGGCTGCGGATCGTCACGGGGATGCGCGGCACCTCGATCTCTCCGGGCCTCCGCGAGGCGATCGCCGATGGCCGCGTCGCCGGCATCGTCCTCTTCTCCGAAAACCTCCCCAGCCGCGCCTCCGGCCGGCGCCTGATCTCCCGCCTGCAGGCGATCCCGCGGCCGCCGAAGCTGCGCAGCCCGCTGCTGGTGATGACCGACCAGGAGGGAGGGCTGGTGAAGCGGCTCGCCGGCGCCCCGAGCGCCTCGGCCCGCCAGATGGGCGCCCGCGGCGGCGCCTTCAGCACCCGCGAAGGCCGCCGCACCGCCGCCAACCTGCGCGACGTCGGCATCAACGTCGACCTGGCGCCGGTGCTCGACGTCGGCCGCCCCGGCGGCGTCATCGCCGAGACCGAAAGGAGCTTCGGCTCGACCGCCGGTGGGGTCGAAGCGTCCGCGATCCCCTTTGCGAAGGGGCTGCAGGCCGGCGGCGTCGCCGCCACCGGCAAGCACTTCCCCGGCTTCGGCGCGGCAACCGAAAACACCGATTTCGCGGTCGAACGGGTCGGCCTCTCAAAGCAGGAGCTGCGCCGGGTCGACGAGAAGCCCTACGCGGCCTTCGCGGCGGCGGGCGGCAAGCTGGTGATGCTCAGCACCGCGATCTACCCGGCCTTCTCCGACACCCCGGCCGCCTTCAGCCGCGCGATCGCAACCGGCGAGCTGCGCGATCGCCTCGGCTTCGAGGGGGTGACGATCACCGACGCGCTGGAAACGCCGGCGGTCGAGCATTTCGGCAGCACCGCGAAGGCCGCCGTCGCCGGCGCGCGCGCCGGCGACGACCTGCTCCTCTTCGCGCGGCTGGGCCCGGCTCTAGCGGCCTGGAGGGCGCTGGTGGGCGGGCTTCGCAGCGGGCGCCTCACCCGGCCGCAGTTCGAGCAGGCCGCCCAGCGGGTGCTCGACCTCCGCGCCGGGCTCCCTCGCTAACGGGCTACTCGGAGACGTTCTCGCGCAGGGCCATCGGATCGAAGACGCGGACCGCGTCGCGCCCGTCGTCCTTTGCCGCGTACATCGCCGTGTCGGCCTCGGAGACGACCGTGGCGACGCCGGTGCGCGGATCGTCGCCGAAGATCGCGATCCCGATGCTGACGGTGACCCCGTCCCCGGCCTGCTCGGAGCGGTGCCCGCGGATCTCGGCGGCGATCGCCTCGGCCGCCAGCTGCGCCTCCCCCCGGCTGCAGCGCGGCAGGATCACGGCGAACTCGTCGCCGCCGAGGCGGGCGAGGGTGTCGCTCTTGCGGGCGCGACTGCGCAGCACCCCGGCCACCTCCTGGATCAGGCGGTCGCCCGCAGGGTGGCCGCGCGAGTCGTTGACCCGCTTGAACTCGTCGATGTCGAGCATCAGCAGCGCCCCGGTCGAGCCGTCGCGCCGGCTCCGCGCCATCGCCGCCGCCAGGTCCTCCTCGAAGCGGCGCCGGTTGTTGAGGCCGGTGAGCGAGTCCTGGCTCGCCTGCCGCTCCAGCTCCTGGATCCGTTCGTTGCGGCCCCAGTTGAGGATCAGCGCCCCGAGCAGCACCGCCAGCGAGATCCCCAGCACGGCCAGCGCGATCGGCAGGCTCAGGTCAGGCGCGCCGGAGTCCTCGACCGACAGAGACCAGGTGCGGTTGGCGATGAACAGCGAGACAGTGGCCGCGTCGTCAGCCAGGGCGCCCGGCCCGTAGGCGGTCTCGCCCCCCACGCGCAGCTGCACCTGGACGTCACCTGGGACGGCTTCGGTGGCGGCAGCGGCGAGGTCGTCGATCCGGAAGCTGCCGGCGGCGAAGCCGACGAGGGCGCGGCGCCGTTCAGCTTTGGTCTCGGTCGGCTGCCTGTCCCGGTAGACGGCCTTGAAGACGTTGATGCCGCGGCCGCCGATCAGGAGCGGGATGACCGGGGTGGAGATCGCAGTGCCCTGGTCTCTCGCCAGCCTCATGTACGGCGACCTCGCCGGGTCCCTGGCGAGGTCGTAGCCGATCCCCGCCCGGCTCCCTTCGTCCTCGGCGACCACGTAGGTGATCGGGAAGTAGTTGCGCCGCGGCGCCGAGGCGCGGAAGCTGAGCGGCGCCACCTGTTCGAGGATCGTGATCCGGTGGCTTTGCTCGTAGCGTTCGCGCTTCGCGGCGGGAACCCGCGGGATGAAGACGGCGCCGGCCAGCGCCCCCTGCTTGAGCAGCGACCGCCCGTAGACCTGGAACTCGTGGCGGCTGAGGTCGTCCTCTGCCTTGATGAAGGCGGCGGCGCTGGTCAGCTGGTCGACCGAGAGCTCGGCGACCGCTTCCATCTGATGGGCCGCCCGCATCGCCTCTTCGCGCTGCATCTGGTGAAAGTCGTCACGGTCGTCGACATAGACCGTGACCGCGGCCGCAACCGAGCCGATCGCGACGAGGGCGACCGCGGCGATGCCGAGCCAGAAGCGCCTCCTCACGATGGCACCGCCGCCAGGGACTCCCAGAGGTACAGAGAGGCGAGGCTGCGGTGGGGCCGCCACGGCTCGCCGATCTCGATCACCTGGGTCGGCGGAGGCATCTCCTCCAGCCCGTACTCGATCTGGATCGCTTTGCGGATCCCGAGGTCGCCGCCGGAGAGGACGTCTGGCCGCTGCAGGTGGAAGATCAGGAACATCTCCGCCGTCCATTGGCCGAGGCCGCGGACGGCGACGATCTCCTCGATCACCTCCTCGTCGCCCAGCTCCCCCAGCCGGTCCAGCTCCAGCTCACCGGCGAGGACGTGGGAGGCGAGGTCGCGGATGTATTCGGTCTTGCGGCCGGAGAGCCCGGCGCCGCGCAGGTCCTCTTCGCGCGCCTCCAGCAGCTGCTCCGGCGTCGGCGTCTGCCCGTCGAAGAGGTCGAGCACGCGCAGGTAGATCGTCCGCGCCGCTTTCGTCGAGAGCTGCTGGCCGACGATCGCCCGCAGCAGAGCGCCATAAGGGTCCTCCGGGCGCTCCTCTTTCCGGCGTTTCATGCGGGTGGCGATGTCGATCTTCCCGACCCGCTCGATCAGCGCCGCCATCGTCGGGTCGGCGGCGGCGAGGGCCTTGCGGGCCTTTGCGCTCACCGACCGGACCAGCGCGGCTGGCGCTTCTCGGCGAAGGCGCAGATCCCCTCGCGGAAGTCCTCCGAGGAGAAGCAGGATTCGCGCAGGGCAACCAGGCCCGCCTCCTGGCGCTCGGTCAGTTCCGGGTTCGCCTGCAGGAGGTCGATCGCGTGCTTGTTGCCGCGCATCGAGAGCGGCGCGTTCTCGGCGATCGCGGCGGCGAGGGCGACGGAGGCGTCCTCGATCTCCTCGTCGCCGACGACTTCGTTGACGAGCCCGACCTGCTCCGCCCGCGCGGCATCGAGGTTGCGGCCGGTGAGGAAGAGCTCCTTCGTATGCGGGAGGCCGATCGTGTCGAGGAACTTGCGCAGGCCCGTGTGGCCGTAGATCAGGCCCAGTTTCGCCGGCGGCATCCCCAGCTTGGCGCCGGCGGCGCAGATCCGCAGGTCGCAGGTGATCGCCAGCTCGAGGCCGCCGCCGAGGCAGTGGCCGTTGACCGCCGCGACGGTCGGCCAGGGGTGCTTGGCGATCGCCTCCATCGCCGCGTGGAAGGGGTGCGCGACGAGCGCCTCGGCGTCGCGCTCGAAGGTCTGGTCGGGAATGCCGGCGATGTCGTAGCCGGCGGAGAAGAGGGGAGGGGCGCCGGTGATGAGCACGCAGCGGGTCTCGATTCCACGGTCGAGCTGGGGCAGGGCCTCGGCGATCGCGTCGAGGATTTCGTGGTCGAGGGCGTTGCGGCGCTCCGGGTTGGAGATCGTCAGCCGGGCGACCGCCTCCGCGGGCCGGTCGAGGAGCAGCTTGCCACCCGCGAGCTGATCGCTCACGGCGCTACTCCAGCACCACCAGCACGTCGCCTTCGCTGACCGACTGGCCCTCCTCGCAGCGAATCTCCTTGACGACGCCGTCGTCTTCTGCCTCGACGGGTATCTCCATCTTCATCGACTCGAGGATGACGACGGTGTCGCCGTCGGCTATCTGGTCGCCGACCGCGACCTCGATTTTCCAGACGTTGCCGGTGATGTGTGCCTCGATGTCTGCCATGGCCGGGGACAATAGCCCGACGATGGGACCGGAGAGCTCGGCAGGAGGGGGAGGCTTGGCGGCGATCGTCGCCGCCCGCAACGAGGCAGACCGGGTGGGGGAGACCGTGGGAGCGCTGCGCCGCTCGTTCCCGCAGGCCCGCGTCTGGGTCGCCGACGACGCTTCTGAGGACGGCACCGCCGAGGCAGCGCTGGCGGCGGGGGCGGAGGTCGTCAGCCGCGGCCGCCCGCATGGCAAGGGCGCCAACGTCAGCGCCGCCGCGGCCGCCGCCCTCAGCGTCGAGCCGCCGCCGCGGGCCGTCCTCCTCTGCGACGGCGACCTCGGCGCCTCGGCGGCGCAACTCGTCCCCCTGGTCGAGGCGGTGGAGGCGGGGGAGTGCGACCTCGCGGTTGCCGCCTTCAAACGCCGGGCCGGCGGCGGCTTCGGCCTCGCCCTCGGCTTCGCCCGCTGGGCGATCCGCCGCCTCTGCGGACTCGAGACCGGGGCCCCGATCTCCGGGCAGCGGGCGATGCGGGTCGAGGTGCTGCGGGCAGCGCTCCCCTTCGCTCCCTCCTACGGGATGGAGATCGGGATGACCGTCGATGCCGTCCGTGCCGGGTACGAGCTGCGCGAGTACGAGCTCGACCTCGAGCACCGGGCGACGGGAAAGAGCCTCGCCGGCTTCCTCCACCGGGCGCGGCAGCTTCGCGACTTCACTCGTGTTTACTGGTCACGGTGCTGAATCGGAGGAAGAGACTCGCGGGGCTGGCGGTGCTTGCCGTCGCGATGGTCTTCGGCGTCTCCCTGGCGAACGCCGAGCTGGTCGAGCGGGGGGACCTCTTCGTCAAATTCAGCGGCGGCATCGAGCCGACGAAGCTGCCGCGCCACGAACACGCTCCGATCAGCGTGCGCGTCGACGGAACGGTGAAGACGCTTTCCGGCGACCGCCCCCCGGCCTTGCGCTTCATCTCGGTCGCGATCAACCGCGGTGGCCGGATCGAAACCGAGGGGCTGCCCCTGTGCCGGCGCTCGCAGATCGAGGCTTCCACCTCGCGGCGCGCGCTGGCGGCCTGCGGCGACGCGCTGGTCGGCACCGGCCGCTACAAGGCGGGAGTCTCCTTCCCCGAACAGTCCACCTTCCCCCTGCAGGGGCAGATCCTCGCCTTCAACGCGCGCGTCGAAGGCAAGCGGGCGATTCTCGCTCACATCTACGGCAACAACCCCTATCCCAACAGCCGCATCTTCGTCTTCCACATCCACGAATCGGGCGGCACCTTCGGGACGGTCCTCACCGCGGCGCTGCCGAAGGCGCTGAACCGCAACGGCTACCTGAAACGGATCGTCCTCAACCTGCGTCGCGACTTCGTCTACAAGGGCAAGCGGCACAGCTACCTGGCGGCGGCGTGTGGGGCGCCGCCCGGCTTCAGGGTCGGGGTGTTCCCCTTCGTACGCGTCGGGATGACCTTCGCCGACGGCCGTAAACTCAGCTCCACCTTGATCCGCACCTGCCAAGTTCGCGGTTGATCCTCGCGATCGACCAGGGCACGACGGGAACCACGTGCCTCGTCTTCGACGCTGAGGGGGCGATCGCGGGGCGCGCCTACTCGGAGTTCGAGCAGCACTTCCCGCGGCCGGGCTGGGTTGAGCACGACGCCGCTGAAATCTGGGAGGTGACGCGGCGGGTCGGGCGCGAGGCGCTCGCCGACGCCGGGGTCGACGGCTCCGCGCTGGAGGCGATCGGGATCACCAACCAGCGCGAGACCGTCGTCGCCTGGGACCCCGAGACGGGGGAGCCGATCCACCGGGCGCTCGTCTGGCAGGACCGCCGCACCGCCGGGCGCTGCGAGGAGCTGAAGGCGGCCGGGCACGAGGCGCTGGTGCGGGAGCGGACCGGCCTCACCATCGACCCCTACTTCTCCGGGACCAAGATCGAGTGGCTGCTGCAGAACGCCGAGGGCGCCGAGCGGGCGGTCTTCGGGACGATCGATTCCTGGCTCCTCTTCAAGCTCACCGGCCAGCACCTGACCGACTACACGAACGCCTCGCGGACGATGCTGTTCGACATCCACCGGCTGGCCTGGGACGAGGGGCTCTGCGGCCTGCTCGGAGTCGACCCGGCGCGGCTGCCGCAGCCGCGCCCGTCCGCCGGCCTCTTCGGCACCACCGCCGAGTTCGGCGGCGAGGTCCCGGTGGCGGGCGTTGCCGGCGACCAGCAGGCGGCGCTGTTCGGCCAGGCCTGCCACCACCCGGGGATGGCGAAGAACACCTACGGGACCGGCAGCTTCGTCCTCCTCAACACCGGGAGCGAGCCGCCGCCGGCGCCGGAGGGGCTGCTGGCCACGGTCGCGGCGGGCGTCGGCGACGAGGCCCACTACGCGCTCGAGGCCTCGATCTTCGTTACCGGCGCCGCTGTGCAGTGGCTGCGCGACGGCCTCGGGATCATCGAGGAGGCGGGGGAGACGGAGGCGCTGGCGGCCTCGCTCGACTCCAACGACGGCGTCTACTTCGTCCCGGCGCTGACCGGGCTCGGCTCGCCGCACTGGGACCCCTACGCGCGCGGCACGATCGTCGGCCTCACCCGCGGCAGCGGCCGCGCCCACCTTGCCAGGGCGGCGCTGGAGGCGATCGCCTACGAGACCGCCGACGCCGTGCGCGCCCAGGAGGCGGCGGCCGGCGAGCGGCTGGAGCTGCTGCGCGCCGACGGCGGCGCCACCGTCAATCGCTGGCTGATGCAGTTCCAAGCCGACGTTCTCGGTGTACCTGTCTCCGTGCCCGAGATCGCCGAGACGACCGCCCTGGGCGCGGCCTGCCTGGCCGGGATCGCGTCCGGCGTCTGGAGCACCGAGCAGGTGGGGGAGATGTGGCGCGAGGCCGACCGCTACGAGCCGCGGATGAAGGCGGAGGAACGGGAGGGGTTGCTGAAGGACTGGAAGCGAGCCGTGGAGCGTTCCCGCGCATGGGCGAGATAAAGCCGCAGGTCTACAAGGACCCGCGCCCAGCCGAGTACTTCGTCCAGTTCCACCAGGCCGCACGCAAGGGCGTCGGCTGGACCTACGCGCTGGCGCGGGTCGTGCTGACGGTCCCGACGCTGCTGCTCTGGCGGGTGAAGGCGATCGGGGTCGAGAACGTCCCCAAGACCGGCCCGCTGGTCCTCGCGCCCAACCACTTCAGCCAGATGGACCACTTCTTCGCCGGCGTCTACCTGCGGCGGAAGATCCGCTTCATGGCCAAATCCCAGCTCTTCGGCCCGCCGGTCCTCACCTACATCTACAAGCACGGCGGCGTCTTCCCGGTCCGCCGCGGCCACCACGACGAGGAAGCCTTCGAGACCGTCCACGAGTTGCTGCGGCAGGGGGAAATGCTGCTCGTCTACGCCGAGGGCGGCCGCTCCCGCTCCCAGCAGCTGGGCGAGCCGAAACCAGGCATCGGCCGGATCGCCCTGGAGTCCGGCGTGCCGATCGTCCCGGTCGCAATCCACGGCTCCGAGCGGGCCCGACAGTGGACAAAGCTGCGCTTCCCGAAGGTGACGATCCAGTTCGGCGAGCCGGTTGCCTATCCGGTCGAGGCGGAGCCCAGTCGCGAGCGCCAGCTCGAGGTCGCGACGGAGATCTTCGGCCGCGTGCGGGAGCTCTACGAAGGTCTGCGGTAGGCAGCGGTGGCGGTAGGGAGGGGTGTCCCCTGACCTCCCTGGGTTCCTCGCCGGACGCGCCCCATCTCTCTATGAGTGATCAGTGCGAGGAACATGACGCCGGTCGGCCAGGGGACACCCCTCCCTCCTAGCGACAGTCTTCGAAGATTCGCTCTTCATCGAGTCCGCGAGAAGCGTCGTATAGCGAGCCTTCTCGAACACGGGCTTCTTCTGCTCGCCGGGCTGCTCGCTCCCGCTTCGCCTCCTCGCGCTGCCGAAACAATTCGATCTGACGCCGAGCTCGAAGACCAAGGTCCTGGTCGCGTCTTGAAGACGAACCGCTGTCCTATCTCTCACATCGAGCACGGTCCGTGACAGGCCGGACCTCGTGCCGGGCGCCCCTGGAGTCAAGCTCCACAACGTTGGCCGATGCGCGCCGGTATCACCCACTCTCACCGCGCGGGCTACCGAGATCCTAATGGTTAGAGATAGGCATGCAACGCGTTTCGCTACTCGTAGCGCTGCTCGATCCGGGCGTAGAAGTCCGGGTCGTGTCCGGGGGTGATCACCGCGTCGGGGAACTGGCGGTGGAAGAGGCGCAGCTCCTGCAGGGAGCGGCGGAAGTTGTGGGCGTCGGCGGGGCGGGGCGGGCCCGGGATCGAGCCGTCGAGCTGGCCCAGCATGTACATCGCGTCGCCGCCGATCACGAAGTCGCGCTCGGCGAGGCGGGCGATCACCGACATGTGGCCGGGGCTGTGGCCCGGGGTGAAGGCGAGGTGGATGGAGCCGTCTCCGAAGAGGTCGAAGGTGCGGCCGAAGCTGGCGTAGGAGTCGATGTTGACGCGGTCGAAGTCGACGGTGCGGTACTCGAAGGCGTAGTCGAAGTGGGCGCGGCGGTAGCCGTTCAGCAGCGGCTGCGAGCCGTGGGCGGCGGCCTGCCACTCGGTCTCACTGACGACAAAGGTCGAGTTGGGGAACTCGGAGATCGCCGAGGTGTGGTCGAGGTGGAGGTGGGTCATCACCACGATCGGGACCTCGCCCGGCTCGAGGCCGCGCTTGCGCAGCTGCGAGGGGACGTCTTCGCCGGCGGCGAGGGTCGGACTGCCGAAGCGCGCTCCCAGCGAGCCGAAGTTCTCCTTGCCGTCGGTCGCGATCGAGGGGTGCAGGCCGGTGTCGACGAGGATCGCGCCGGCGCTCGGGTGGCGGATGAGGAAAGCGGGACAGGGGACCTTGACGGCGTCCCTCGGGCTGACCAGGGCGCGCAGCAGCTTCGCCGTCAGCATCCGCCCCTCGGGCTTGACCATCATCGACCGCGACCATTCGACGTGGCCGGCGATCAGCGGCTCGACCGTGACGGTCGCGCGCGGGGTGCCGCCGGCAAGCGGCTCGTGCAGCGGATGTGGTTCGGCGTGAACTCCCATTGCAAAGGGAATCTACGCGCCTGGGCTTGCCGATAGGCTGCGCCGTCGATGGCTGAAAGCGACCGTTCGCGGATCTTCAGGGACGGCCTCCTCGACGGCCAGGTCTGCGTCGTCTCCGGCGCCGGCAGCGGCCTCGGCCGCGAGACCGCGTTGGAGATGCTGCGGCTTGGCGCCACCGTCGTTGCCTGCGGGCGGCGCGAGGAGCCGCTGATGGAGACCGCCGACCTGGCATCCGGGCTGCCCGGGAGCTTCGAGCACGAGACGCTCGACATCCGCGAGGAGGAGCCGGTCGGCCGCTTCTTCGACGGGTTGCTCGAGCGTCACGGCCGCCTCGACGTCCTCGTCAACAACGCCGGCGGCCAGTTCCTCAGCCCCGCCGAGGCGATCAGCCCGAAAGGGTTCAAGACGGTGATCGACCTCAACGTGATGGGCACCTGGCTGATGACCTACGCCGCCGCGACCAAGGCATTCATCCCGCAGAGCGAGGGCAAGGTTCTCAGCGTCACCCTCTCCCCCCACAACGGGATGCCGGGGATGGTCCACTCCGGCGCCGCCCGGGCCGCGGTCGAGAACATGATGCGGACGCTCGCCGTCGAGTGGGCCCGATTCGGGATCAAGACCTGCGCCCTGGCGGCGGGCCAGTTCGCGACCGAGACGCTGCTGACGAAGTATCCGCAGGTCGTCGTCGACAATCTCGAGCGCTCGATCCCGATCGGCCGCGCCGGCCGGCCCGAGGAGATGGCCTGGCTCGTCGCCTACCTCGCCTCGCCAGCGGGGGACTTCTTCTCCGGCACGACGATCACCCTCGACGGCGCCCGCGACAACTGGGCCGGGCCGTGGCCGCCGGAGGCGATTGCGACCGAGGCCGGCGATCCCGTCGCCGAGGAGCGCCGGGCGAAGTAGCCGCTAGCGCGGCTCGAGGACGACGAGGGGAATCTCGCGCTCGGCGCGGGCCTTGTAGTCCTCGTAGGGGCGGTAGATGGCGACCGCCTTCGCCCAGAGCCGCTCGCGCTCCTCCGGTCTCGCCTCGCGGGCGTGCACGGGGCGGTGCTCGGAGCCGATCTGCACCGTCGTATCGGGATGGGCCATCAGGTTGTGAAACCAGGCCGGGTGCTTCTTGTAGCCGCCCTTGGAGGCGATGACGACGACGTTCTCGCCGTCATCGACGTACTGCAGCGGCGAGGTGCGGTGGATGCCGCTCTTGGCCCCGACGTGGTCGAGCAGCAGCATCCGTCCCTGCAGGCCAGGGATCTTGTGACCGAGGCGCCCACCCGTCCTCTGGTAGAGGAACGTGTGGGCGCCCATCGCGCGGCGCAGGACCGGCCAGGTCCGCGCCGCCAGGTCGAGGTAGCGCGGCGGCCGCCGCGCCCCGGTGTCGCTCAGGTGTACATCCCCCCGAACATGCCGCCGGTGACGTTCAGCACCTGGCCGTGCACGTAGTTGGCGAGCGGTGAGGAGAGGAAGAGGACCGGTCCCGAGGCCTCCTCCGGGGTCGCCGGGCGGCCCATCGGGATGATCGCCGAGGCCATCGCCCGCATCTGCTCGGGGATGCCGAGCTCGACCTTCTCGCCGGTCGGGGTGGTCATCTCCTCGCCCTGCTCCTTGGCCTGGGTGAGGCGGGTTTCGACGAAGCCGAAGGCGACGGCGTTGACGTTGATCTTGAACTGGCCCCACTCCTTGGCCAGCGTCTTCGTCAGCCCGACGACGCCCATCTTCGCGGCCGAGTAGTTGACCTGCCCGGCGTTGCCCATCATCCCCGAGGTCGAGGAGACGTTGACGATCTTGCGGAAGACCTCTTTGCCCTCGTTGCGCTCGGCCTTGGCCGCCTCGCGCCAGGTCGGGGCGAGCGCCCGGGCGACCCGGAAGGGGACGATCGTGTGGATGTCCAGCATCGCCTGGAACTGCTCGTCGCTCATCTTGTGGGCGACGCCGTCCCAGGTGTAGCCGGCGTTGTTGACGCAGATGTCGACCGCGCCGAAGGCGTCGTTGGCGGCCTTGACCAGCTCGTCGGCGGCGCCCTCTTTGGTCAGGTCGCCGGCGAAGACCGCGGTCTCGCCGTTGATCTCGCCCGAAGCCTGCTCGGCGACGTCGGCGTCGAGGTCGTTGATCAGCACCTTCGCGCCCTCGGCCACGAACATTTCCGCGGTGGCGCGTCCGATCCCGCGCGCCGATCCGGTGACGATCGCCGCTTTCCCGTCCAGAAGTCCCATCTCTCCGTCTCTCCTTCGCTCGATGAAAAGTCGGGCCGGGAGGCTATCGGGATTGGAAAGTTCCTGGTTGACCGGCCAGTCGGTCGCCGGCGCCCGTCAGTTGAGGCGGACGCCGCCGTCCTCGGTAATCGTCCAGTGCGGGTTGTGGGCGATCTCCCAAGGGTGGCCGTCCGGGTCGATGAAGATGCCGCTGTAGCCGCCCCAGAAGGTCTCCGCCGGCTGGCGGCCGATCGTCGCTCCGGCGGCGCGGGCCTCCTCGATCACCTCGTCGACCTCGGCCGGGGAGCCGAGGTTGAGCGCCAGCGTCGTGCCGCCCCAGCCACCGCTGTCCTCGACGCAGCTGTCCTCCGCCAGCCGCGCTCGGTCCCAGAGGGCGACGATCATCTCGCCGGCCTGGAAGAAGACGACGTCATCCTCGGGCGCCGCGCCGGTCTTCCAGCCGAGAGCTTCGTAGAAGCGGCGGGAGCGCTGGAGATCGGAGATTCCGAGGGTGATGAGGCTGACGCGCTGCTTCACGGGTGAGAAACGTAGCGCCGATTCCGGGTAGCCGTGAGAGCCTCGGTAGTACCTCATATTCGGTTCTGTGCCGAATTAACGGTGACAACGTGTCCAAATATCGGCAGAATCGATACCGATGACAGTCCTCGTCGCCTACGCCTCCAAACGCGGCTCCACCGCCGAGATCGCCGAGACCGTGGCTGCAACGCTGCGGAGGGAAGGGCTCGGCGTCTGCCTCGAGCGCTGCGAGGACGTGCGCGATCTCGACCGCTACGACGCCGTCGTCCTTGGAAGCGCTGTCTACATGAAGCGCTGGCAGGGGGACGCGCGCCACTTCCTCAAGAAGCACCGCAAGGCGCTGAAGCAGAAGCCCTTCTGGGCCTTCAGCTCCGGCCCGGTTGGCGACCCGGCCAAAGACAACCCGGACTGGATAGAGCCGCCGAAGCTGGCGGAAAAGGTCCAAGACCTGGGGGGCCGGGACCACGCGGTCTTCGGCGGCTGCCTGCCGGCGGAACCGAAGGGGATGATGGAGAGGGCGATGGTCGACGGCGTCCCCAATGAGTATCGGGACCGCCGCGATTGGGGCGAGATCCGCGGCTGGACGAAGCAGATCGCCTCCGAACTGGTCGCCGTTCCCTCCTAACGATTAGATCGCCATTCCCGTCTAATCCCGGAGGATCCGGGATGTAGGCGTCAAGTTGTCGATTTGTTAGCCGATACACATGTCTATGATGCCGCGGATGCCTTTGCCCCCCAGCCGTAGGTCGGCGGCCGGCGTGCTCGTGGCGGTTGCCCTGTTGGCGGTCGTCCTCCTCGTGCTGCCCGGCAGCGGCAGCACCGCCGGCAAGATCGTCATCTACGGGTCCAACAAGGGCTCGACCTTGGTCCTGCACAAGAAGCACGGCAAGATCATCGTCCGCGGCCGGATGGCCCATCGCCGTCCCCGCGGCTGCCACTTCCGGCGCGGCCGCCGCGTCGCCGTCTGCAACCCGCGCCACAAACGGGTGATCGAAATCAAGATGGGGCGCAGGGGGGACTTCGTGCGCGTCAAGAACAAGATGCCGATGCCGCTCGTCGTCTACCTCGGCGCCGGCTCGGACAAGTTCATCGGCAACGCCGAGCGGGACATCTGCTTCCCCGGCGGCGCCCGCCGCAACCGCTGCGTCGGCCGCGGCAACAACGACGTCTGCATCACCGGCCCCCGCAACTCCGACTGCGTCGGCGGCGGGGGCAACGACTTCTGCCGCCACGGCACCGGCAGCGACGGCTGCTGGGGAGGCCGCGGCCAGGACATCTGCATCATGGGCCCGGGCCAAGACGGCTGCCACGGAGGCCCCGGCAACGACCGCCTCTACGGCGGCCCCCAGCCCGACCAGCTATACGGCGGCCCCGGCTACGACTACTGCAACGGCCAAAGGGGCTGGGGCAAGTCGCACAACTGCAATACCGGCCCGCGGCGCTGATCGTCTTAACCTGCAAGTTAGTGCTACCACCCGAAGATTGAGGCGGCGGGACCTGAATTCACCCCTGAGTACGTTTTCCGGTTGTGTGGCCGGCAAGCGCATAACTCAGACGATCATTTCGGCCATTTCATCAAGGATTTTCAAAAACCGGTCGAGCGAAGGGCATCGTCGTCTGGCTAGTTCGAAATCGATTGATCGACTAAGCGCTGGCTGATCCCGTGGCTTGACGTAAGCCCGAGGACGTAAGGCCATCTTGATCGCATGGGCGGCACCTCTTCCCTCTGGGTCGTCGAGTGGCACAGCGTTGTCAAGAACGGTCTCTGCTGATGCCATTATCCAGTTCTCATACTCCCGGATCGCGATGCAAACCTGGGTGGGCACCGGAAGACCATTGATGCGTCCGAGCGTAGAGGGTCCCAACTCACATGCGCGGTCGTCGTCAGCGTCAAAAACAACAAGCAGCGCTGAGGCGCCTGGCTCCATAGCGGCTAGTTGTGCAAACCTCTCGAGTTCCCCGTCTTTCAGTAGCTTCCCGCGACTCTTCGTGTTCAGGGGCCTACCAACCAAGATGCCACTGTGGCCCCTAAAGGCGAGATAGCGTCGGACCAATTCAGGCACAGCGATAGCGTCTGCATGACCCTCAACTACCAGCGCAATGTGAGACATCAGGGGGGAGTGGCTAGCGGTTCGTCCGTCGCGCGGAGTCCTCCTGCGCGGTGTAATTCACCCAAGGTGAACAAATCGTCCAGCACCGCTTGCTTGCTGTGCTCTGCCACCGGCGCGACGATGGTATTCCCGTCTTCACGCCGAACTAGGCGAAGCTCATCTGGCGAGACAAAGTCGATCAACTCGGGGCTGTGGGTCGTCAGGAGGACTTGTCCCGAATCAACTCGTTCTCTCATTACCGCAACAAGTGCTTCTAGGGCTGCGATGTGAAGGCTCGCCTCAGGCTCCTCAATAGCGATTACCGAGGAAGATCTTGGTTGTAGCAGGGCAAGGAGAATCCCAAAAAGACGGATAGTCCCGTCAGACATTTGGTGACCCTCGAACATGATGCGACCCGCCCCTGATGATTGCCTAAATTCGAAGCCCCGCTTTCTCCCGTAGCGCTGGGTTCGAACGTCGTCTATTCCCGGGACAGCATGTCCCAATAGGTCGATCAATTCTCCTCGATCCTTTGGTGAGAGATCCCTCCACACGCTGGTGGCATTTCTGCCATCCACATGCAGCACTCGACCCTCGTCAGAGTCTTGTGGCTCTCGCAATAAATCGGGGACGATCGAGTAGGCCCTCATCTCACGAAGGGCCAAGAGAACTGGCCGAAAACCCGGGGTAGTCCCCACGACCGGCAGGGCCAAAGACTCGCGACCGACTTTGAGAGACGCAGGCAGAAAGAACTCTGCGAGGTTTTCTTGATCGACACTAGGCTCAGACACCAGGAGCAGTGGTTTCTCTTGCAGCTCACCGTTGCGCATTTTTAGTTTCCCAAAGAGGTCCCCACCGCCACTCCACATCTCCAGTACCTCTTCGCCAACTCTGTAAGCACCTCGGGCTCCCGATATGAGCGTGAAGCTGTAATCAGCAGACATCCCGCGTGGAAGGTCCAATTCAAAGGCGAGACGAACCGTCCGCTGGCGACCACCCCGGCTTGGTACTCGATGTCGCACGGCTTGAATCCCCGCCCGCCTCTCCAGAGCCGCGTAGAGACCTAGGCTGAGGGCCTCGGCTACAAACCGGAAAACATCGACGACATTGCTCTTGCCTGCGCCATTTGCTCCAGCCAAGACGGTGAATCGCCCAAGATCTAACGTGGCTTCACCGATGCTCCGGTAGTTGGTGATAGATACTTTTTTTAGAAATGCGGGTGCGTCAAGCGCGAACAATTCTTCTTGCCGCGGATATTCGGGAGTGTGATTCGACACCATATTCTCCAAGCTGAACGATGAACAGTCTAGCCTCCGCTGCGGATCTTCCGGCAGGGATGGCATGCAGTCACAACCCCATCGTCTTGCCGATGATCTCTTTCATGATCTCGTCGGTGCCGCCGCCGATTGGGCCTAGGCGGGCGTCGCGGACGGCTCGCTCGATGCCGTACTCGCGCATGTAGCCGTAGCCGCCGTGGATCTGGAGGGACTGGTCGGCGATTTCTAGGACGGCTCGCTGGGTTAGTAGCTTGGCCATCGAGACCTCCTGGATGCAGTCCTGGCCTTCGTGGAAGAGGCGGAGGGAGTTGTAGGTGAGGGCGCGGGAGGTCTCGGCCAGGGTGGCCATCTCCGCGATCTGGTGGCGGATCGCCTGGAACTTGCCGATCGGGCGGCCGAAGGCTTCGCGCTCGCCGGCGTAGTCGACGGTGATCTCGATCAGGCGCTGCATCGCGCCGACGGCGCCGATCGCCATCAGCAGCCGCTCCCAGGCGAAGTTGGCCATGATCAGCTTGAAGCCACCGTTCTCCTCGCCGAGGAGGTTCTCGGCCGGGACCTCGACGTCGGTGAAGGAGATTTCCCCGGTGTCCGAGGAGTGCCAGCCCATCTTCTCCAGCTTGCGGCTGACCTCGTACCCGGGCATCTCGCGCTCGAGGACGAGGAAGGAGATGCCGCCGTGGCCGCCCTCTTCGCTGGTCTTGCAGGCGCAGACGAGGAAGTCGGCGCGGACGCCGTTGGTGATGAAGGTCTTGGCGCCGTTGACGACGTAGGTGTCGCCGTGGCGCTTTGCGGTGGTGGCGAGGGAGGCGACGTCGGAGCCGGCACCGGGCTCGGTGATCCCGAGGGCGCCGATCTTCTCGCCGGCGATCCCGGCCGGGAGCCAGCGTTGTTTCTGCTCCTCGGTCCCGAACTTGAAGATCGGCGGCATCGCGATCGAGGTGTGGGCGTTGAGGCCGGCGGCGACCCCGCCGGAGCCGCCGGAGCGGGCCAGCTCCTCGACCCAGACCGCGTCGTGGAGGTGGGTGCCGCCCTGGCCGCCCAGCTCCTCGGGGAACTTGAGGCCGAGGAAGCCGAGCTCGGCGCAGCGGGAGTAGAGCTCCCGCGGGAATTCGCGCGCCGTCTCCCACTCGTCGACGTGGGGCGCAATCTCCTTCTGGACGAAGCGGGAGACGGTTTGGCGCAGCTCCTCGTGGTCCTCGCCGAAGGGAGGGAGGGTGGCGCGAGCACCGGAATCCTTGACGACGGTCATCCCGCGTCCTCGTCGGTGACGCCGTCCTCGACGGCTCGCGCCGGCGCCTCCCACTCCTCGAGCATCCGGTAGCCGCGGCCGGCGTGGTCGAAGCCGAGCAGGTCGCCCTGGGGGTTCTTCTTGCCGCCGTGGTGGTAGGCGCGGACCTCGGCGATCTTGCCGTCGCGGATCTGAAACCACTCGGTCCCGCGGTCGAGCCGCTTCTCGCCGCTCTGCGGGTCGCGCCAGGTCATCGTCCACTCGATCGCGACCTGGTCGCCCTGCTCGATCGCGTTCTCGATGTACCACTGGGCGTCGATCGTGGAGACACCGAGCGCGGCGAGGTCGCCGATCGCCTTCGCTCCTTCGTGGGGGCCGAGGCGCGTGTAATAGTGCGTCCCGTCCTCGGTGAAGTGCGACGAGACCGCCGCGGCGTCGCCGGTGTTCAGGTCCTCGTAGTAGGCGCGTACGCGCTCGATCCCGGTCATCGTCTCGATCGGTGTTCCTTATGGTCCGTATAGGCCCAAAAGGAACACCGCTAAGCCCTACAGCCCGTAACTCCGGCCGATCACGTCGAGCATTACCTCGTCGGTGCCGGCGCCGATGCGGTTGAGGCGGACGTCGCGGTAGGCGCGCTCGATCTCGTACTCCTTCATGTAGCCGTAGCCGCCGAAGATCTGCACGCATTCGTCGGCGACCTCGCAGGCGACGCGGGAGGCGAAGAGCTTGGCCTGGGTGATCTCGCGCACCGGGTACTCGCCGTTGGCGAAGCGCCAGGCGGTCGCGTAGTTGAACTGCTTCGCGGCCTCGACCTTGGTCGCCATCTCGGCGAACTTGTGGCGAATCGCCTGGAACTTGCCGATCGGGCGCCCGAACGCCTCCCGCTCCTTCGCGTACTCGAGCGTCTTCTCGATCATCCGCTCGGCGCCTGCATGGCACCCCACCGAGGCGACGAGGCGCTCGCCCTGCAGCTCCCAGCTGATGTGGTAGAAGCCCTTGCCGATCTCGCCCAGCACGGACTCGGCCGGGACGCGGACGTCCTCGAAGGCGATCTCGCCGGTGTCGGAGGCGTGCATCCCGAGCTTCTCCAGCTCGCGTGAGACCGTGAAGCCGGGCACCTTCTCGCCGTTCTCGCCGCGCAGGTCGATCACGAACAGCGTGATTCCCTCGTGGCGCGCCTCGGGGTCGGTCTTCGCGACCATGACGATGAAATCGGCCCGCGGCGCGTTGGTGATGAAGGTCTTCGACCCGTTT
>JBJMKN010000117.1:0-44514 GCA_045805765.1 Solirubrobacterales bacterium | reverse complement strand
AGCCAGGCGCCGTCGCGGGCCTTGGCGATCGCGCCGCCGACGAGGTCGCGCTGGATGACGCGCTCCTCGCGCCGCCCGCTGCCGCGCCGCGGGATGAACGACCAGAACGTCGTCTTGACCACGTCGAGGACGCCCTGGTCGACCCACTCCGCGGCGATGTACTGCGGGTAGACGCACAGACGTTCGCTCGGCGCGGCGATCCCCTGCAGACGCTCGCGCACCTGCTTGGGCGACGGGAACGGGTGCTCGGGCGAGATGTGGTCGCCGTTGGCGGACAGGCCGCCGAGGTCGGTCGCGCCGGCGGCGACGAGCTCGGGCCACCAGTCGGCGAGGTTCGGCGGCACCTGGACGCCGACGTCTGGCATCAGTCGCCGACTCTCCGCGATCAGCCGTTTCATCTCGTCGACGGAGATCGCCGAGGCCCACTCCGGGAGCGGCAGCTCCGACGGTTCGTCCGCCTCGCCGGCCCACCGCTTACGCGAGGCCTCGTCTGCGATCTCAGCCACCTCGGCGCCGTAGTAGCGCGGGTGCGGGACGAAGTTCTGGAGGATGACCTCTTGGATGTGGCCGTGGCGGGCCTGGCTGGCGGCTAGGGCTTCCAGGGCCTCGATGCGCTCCTCCGGCGTCTCCCCGATGCCGACGAGGATCCCGGTCGTAAATGGGATCTTGAGTTCGCCTGCGGCTTCGATCGTCGCCAGGCGGGCTGCCGGATGCTTGGTGGGACTGCCAGCGTGGACGGTGTCCATCAGCCGCTCGGCGGTGCTCTCCAGCATTAGGCCCTGCGATGCCGTGACCTCTCGCAGACGCGATAGGTCTCGCTTGTCGAGAACCCCGAGGTTGGTGTGCGGGAGCATGCCGCGCTCCAGCGCTCGCTCGCAGGCCCAGACGACGTAGGCCGTGAAGTCCTCATGGCCCCAAAGCTTCAAGCGCTCAGCGACAACCGGATTGACCTCGGGTCGCTCCCCCGTGAGGACCAGGAGCTCCTTGGCGTTCCGTTTCAGCGCCTCGTCAAGCTGCCGTTCGACCTCCTCCGGCGCGTGGATGTGCGCCTGGTGGGTGGCGAAGGCGCAGTACTTGCAGTAGCACTGGCACGTGCGCGACAGCGAGAGGGTGAAGTTGCGGGAGAAGGTGACCCGGCGCACAGCGCCAAGCTACTGCACCCGCCGGGCCGGCAGCCGGGCACAAAAAAAGGCGCCACCCGGTGGGTGGCGCCTTTGAAGACAGGTTCCGCCGCTTAGCTGGCGGGCTTGTCGCTGGTCGGGGTCGCCCGTTTGGGGACCGGCGGCCGCACGTGCTCCGGCGGTTCGGTCGGGGGCAAGCCGCCCGGCTCGAGGATGAAGCGGTAGACGCCGGCCGCCAGCAGCGAGCCGACGATCGGGCCGACGAGGAACGGCCAGACGTCGCCCCAGGTGCTGCCGATCAGGGCGGGGCCGAACCAGCGGGCCGGGTTGAAGCCGGCGCCGTCGAGCGGGCCGATGACCATGACCAGGAAGCCCAGCGTGGTGCCGATCGCCAGCGGCGCCCACTCCTTGAAGCTCTTCTCCGAGTAGACGGCGGTGAGGATGACGAGGACGAGGACGAAGGTGCCGATCATCTCGACGATCGCGCCGGCGGTGTTGCCGGCGAGGAGGCCGCTGACTTCGAGCGCGCCGTAGTTGGTGGCGCGTCCCTCGTCCTCCAGCAAAAGCTTCGTCATCCAGGCGCCGAGAACGCCGCCCGAGAGCTGGGCCAGCATGTAGATGGCGCCGTCAAGTGGCCGGATGCGGCGGATGACGATCGCCGCCAGCGTGACCACCGGGTTGAAGTGCCCGCCGCTGACCACCCCGAACATCACGATCAGCCCGAACAGCAGGAAAGCGTGGACGAGCCCGACGACGGCGAAGTCAGACCCGAACTGCGCCTGGCCACCGGTCGAAACAAACAGGACGACGACACTCGTAATAAAGAAGACCAGCAGCAACGTGCCGATCAGCTCAGCTAGATATGCGGCTAGACCTCTCTCCTGCACTCTTTCCTCCTCGATTTCCCGTGATCAGGTAAGCGGCGGCAGTCTACCCAGATTTTCTCGATGAAATAGGTTCCCGCCCCAGATGAGACGGGCTGTCGCGCTGCTGGCGGCCGTCCTTCTGCTCGTCGGCGCCGCCGGCTGCGGAGGGGACGGCGCAGAACCGGGCGCGCCGCGAGGCGCGACGACTGCTGCGCCCAAAGCGGCGACGCTCGTCCTCGATTTCATCCCCAACGCGGTCCACAGCAGCATCTACGCGGCCCTCGCCCGCGGCTACTACCGCGACGAGGGCGTCGACCTGAAGGTGCAGCCGCCCGGCGAATCGACCGACGCGCCGAAGCTGCTCGGCGCCGGCAGGGTCGAGTTCGCGATCCTCGACATCCACGACCTCGGGATCGCCCGCGAGCGCGGGATCGACCTCGTCGGCGTCGCCCCGATCGTCGCCCGTCCCCTGGCGGCGGTGATCGCCCGCGGCGACGGCCCGGTGCGGCGGCCGCGGGACCTGCAGGGGCATCGCGTCGGCGTCACCGGGCTTCCCTCCGACGAAGCCGTCGTCGACTCCGAGGTCGAGGCCGACGGGGGCGATCCCGCCGAGGTCGAGAGGGTGACGATCGGCTTCACCGCGGTCCCATCTCTCGCCGCCGGCAAGGTCGACGCCGCGACCGGCTTCTGGAACGCCGAGGGAGTGGCGCTGCGCCGGCAGGGCGTTCCGATCCGCGTCTTCAGGGTCGACCGCTTCGGCGCGCCCCCCTACCCCGAGCTGATCCTGACCACCTCGCGGGAGACGCTTGAGACCGACCCAGAGCTGGTCGAGGCCGTGGTCACCGCCACCCGCCGCGGCTACGCCGCTGCCGTCGAAGACCCCGACCAGGCGCTCGAAGACCTGCTGGCCGCCGATCCCAGCCTCGACCGCGCAGACCAGGAGGCGCAGCTGTCGGCGCTGCTGCCGATCCTGCACCCACGTCCGTTCGACCAGGCGGTCCTCGGCGAATGGGCACAGTGGGACCTCGAGCACGGGCTGCTCGAAAAGCCCCTAGACGTCCAGCAGGCCTTTCGCCAAGTCGGGTAGTTCCCGCGCCATCCGCGAGCGCGGCACGACCTTGTCGACGCCCGCTGCTTCGGCGGCTTCCTTCGTAGCCACGTCGACGTGCGAGTAGTAGCCGAGGACCGGCATCCCCAGGCCGACCAGCGCCTCGGGGTTCTCGACGTCGAGGTCGGCGACGATCAGGTCGACGCCGTCCCAGGTCGTCTCCTCTAGGGAGGGCGACGAGACGACCTCGTGCCCAGCCGCGGTCAGGGTCTCCTGGACTTTGCTGCCGAGCATCAGGTCGGCGGCGATGCTGAGGACGCGCGCCACTTAGACGGCCACCTAAAGCGACCGGCGCTCGCGGAACTCTTCCCGCACGCTCTCCGGCCGGCCCCACATCTGCACGACCTCGGAGCGGCCCTCGCGCACCTCGGCGACCCGCAGCTCGCCCGTGACGCCGTCGCCGTCGAGCTTCTGTAGAACGCCGGCGACGGTCTCCGCAGCGGCGGCGTGGCCGAAGCTGTGGGCGACGAGCAGGCGCCAGTGCCAGCCCTCGGCCTCGGGGTGCTGGTACACCTGCGCGTTGACCTGGCTCATCGAGACCGCCGTGTCGACGTAGTGGGACATGTCCTCGATCCGCATGTCGACCTCGAGGTCGGTCCAGTCGGGCGGGAGCGTCTGCAGGATGCGCTGGAAGTCGGCGGCGAGACCCATCTGTCGAAGCCTAGCTACCCGACCGCTAGGTCAAACAGGAGGAAGGCGTTCAGAGCGATGATCAAACTCGCGAGGACGCCGGCTAGGGCACTGAGCCACCTGGGGTTAACTAGATCGCCCATCACCTCTCGGTCGGCGGCGATGAGGAGGAGTGGGACGAGGGCGAAGGGGATTCCGAAGGAGAGGACTACCTGGCTGCCTACAAGGGCGTCGGTGGGGTCGAGGCCGAGTGCGAGAACGACCAGGGCCGGGGCGAGGGTTATCGCTCGGCGGAGGAAGAGGGGGATGCGGCGGCGGATGAAGCCCTGCATCACCACCTGCCCCGCCATCGTCCCGACCGAGGAGGAGGCGAAGCCGGAGGCGAGCAGGGCGATGCCGAAGACCGTCGCCGCGCGGTCGGAGACGAGCGTCTGCAGGCCTTCGTAAGCGCCGTCGATCGAGTCGACCCCGGTCAGCCCGCTGGTGTGGAAGAGGGCGGCGGCGACGATCATCATCGAGAGGTTGACCAGGCCCGCCAAGGAGAGGGCGATGACGACGTCGACTTTCTCGAAGCCGAGGATGCGCTTGCGCTCCGCCGGGGTGCGGCCGACGATCCGCCGCTGGGTCAGCGCCGAGTGCAGGTAGACGACGTGGGGCATCACCGTCGCGCCGATGATCCCCGTCGCCAGCAGGATGCTCTCGGTGCCGGCGAAGCCGGGGGTGACGAGGTGCTTGGCGATTTCGCCGCCGTCGGGGCTGGCGTCGAAGAGCTCGTAGACGAAGGAGGCGACCACCACCCCGACCAGGGCCGAGATCCCGGCCTCGAGTGGGCGGATGCCCATCCGCTGCAGGCCGAGGATCGTGAAGGCGCCGATGCCGGCGATGATCCCGGCCGGGAAGAGCGGGATCCCGAAGAGCAGGTTGAGCCCGAGCGCGGCGCCGACGACCTCGGCGATGTCGGTAGCCATCGCCACCAGCTCGGCCTGCAGCCAGAGGCCGATCGAGGTGCGGCGGGAGAAGCGCTCGCGGCAGAGCTCGGCAAGGTTCTTGCCCGTCGCGATCCCCAACTTCGCCGACTGGGTCTGGACCAGCATCGCGATCAGGTTCGCGGCCAGCACGACCCAGAGCAGCAGGTAGCCGTACTGGGCGCCGCCGGAGATGTTGGTGGCGAAGTTGCCGGGGTCGATGTAGGCGACGGCGGCGACGAAGGCCGGGCCGAGGAAGGGCCAGATCCGCCGAACGCCGCGGTGGTGGCCGTCGAGCGAACGGCGGGCAGCTTCGGCGACCGCCGCCTCGCCGGGGAGGACGTCTTCGACGTCCGCCTCGTGCCGGGCCCTGACCTCTTCGACGACCGCCTGTCCGGGCGGTGGCTTCAACGCGCCCCCCAGGTCGGCGGGACGAGGTCGGGCCCGGGAATCGGGGTGCCGTGGGGGTCGTGGCGCGGTTCGCCGAGCTTGGCGGCGATCAGCGCCTCGAGCTCCTCGGAGATGTAGTGCTCGAGCACCTCCGCCTCCTCGTGGACGCGGTCCTCCGGCATCCCCAGGGCCTCGGAGAGGTAGGCCTCGATCAGGCGGTGGTGGCGAATCACCTCGAGCGCGACCTTCTCCCCCGCCGGGGTGAGGCTGACGCCGCGGTAGGGCATGTACTCGACGAGGCCGAGGTCGGCGAGCCGTTTCAGCATCGAGGTCGCGGTCGCGGGAGTGACCTCGAGGCGCTCGGCGACCTCGCCGTTGAGAACGAGGCCGTCGCGCTCCGTGGAGATCGCGTAGATCGTCTTCGCGTAGTCCTCGATGGCTTGGGAGTTAGACACGTCTAAAAGAGTTTGACACGTCTAAAAGATCGGTGCTTTCTAGACTCCGGGTATGAGTGAGGCGTTGATTGAGCTGGATGCGCAGTATCGGCAGCTGCGGGAAGAGTGCGGACTTGTTGTGCGGGACGAGCGTGGGTTGCTGATCGTCAGTGGGTCCGAGGCTGCTGACTATCTGCAGGGGCAGTTGACGCAGGACGTCGAGGCGCTCGAGCCGGGAGGCTGGGCCTATGCGGCGCTGCTGGACCGCAAGGGGCACATGCAGGCGGACATGCGGGTTCTGCGGCCCGGCGAGGGGCCGGAGCTTTGGCTCGATCTCGAGCCGGCGGGCCTCGAGGCGGCGCGCCGGCACCTGCAGATGTACAAGATCGGGCGCGAGGTCGAGGTCGTTGATGCGAGCGGGGAATACGTCCTTCTCTCCCTGATCGGCCCGCGCGCGACGGAGATCGCCCGCGCGGTTGAGGTTGCCACCCTCCGCACTAGTGAGGGCGTCGACCTGATTGTTCCCGTCGCCGACCGCGATCGCGTCACCGGCGCTCTCACCGAGGCCGGCGCCGTCGCGGTCTCCGCAGACGCGGCGGAGATCCTCCGCATCGAGGCCGGGGAGCCGCGCTTCGGGGCCGAGATGGGAACGGAGACGATGCCGGCCGAGGCCGGCATCGTCGAGCAGGCGGTCAGCTTCACCAAGGGCTGCTACATCGGCCAGGAGACGGTCGCCCGCCTCCACTACAAGGGCAAGCCGAACCGACACCTGCGGGGGCTGCGGCTCAGCGCTCCGGCGCAGGGCGGCGAGGCGCTCCGGCTGGGCGAGAAAGAGGTCGGCACGGTCGGCAGCGCCGCCGTCTCCCCCGCACTCGGGCCGATCGGCCTTGCGATCCTGCGCCGCGAGGCGGAGCCCGGCACGACGCTCGCCGTAGGTGAAGATGGCGTTACGGCCGAAGTCGTCGGCCTCCCCTTCGGTTAAATTCAGGCCCGCATGGGCCGAGGGAGAGCGAGAGCGGCAGCGATCATCGGGTTGATCGGCACGACGGCGTTGCTGGCGGGGTGTGGCGAAGACCGCCACGCCAACGAGCAGCGGCCGAACGTCTCGACCCGGATCAGCGTCACGATCAGCCCCAAAGAGGTGATCGTGCAGCCGCTGCAGATCGGGGTCCGGGCCGAAGCGACGCAGGAGATCCCGCAGAACGAAAACGACCCCGAGCCGCCGATCAAGACGAAGAAGCCGCTCGACGTCACCATCGTCGTCGCCAACCAGACCCCGACCGACGCGAAACTGAAGATCCAGGGCGCGAAGGAAGAGGAAACGGACACCGTCTTCGCCCGCAGCCCCGGCAGCTTCCAGGTCGACCTCCCAGCCGGCTCGTACACGATCAGCGCCGTCGGGCTGCCGGAGGCGCGGCCCGCCCACCTGAAGGTGGGCATGTACCGCGCCTCCTCGCAGAACGACGTGCTGCTGCCTTAGCTAGCCGACGTCAAGCGGGATCTGGGCGCCCTCGAAGAAGCCGAAGTCCTGGAACCCCCTCAGTGTGTACTGGCCTGTGACGGTGATCGGAATGTCGCCGGTGATGGCGTTGCCGCCGCAGGGCAGGAAGCCGGCCCCGATTGTGCTGACCCCTGTGAAGCGAGCGTTGATTGTCGGGTCCACATCCGGGATGCCCGCGCCTGTGTTGTGGTAGACGCCTGCCGGGACCGGGCCCTGGGGCGGGATGTCGTATGTGCATGTCGAGATGCCTTCGCCATGTTTGACGCCGTTTTCATAGACGTGGATTTCGATCCGCTGCCCGGCAGGGCAGTTGATCCATCCCTGCATCCCGCCTGTGTTCGGCCCCCAGCCTGTGGTGCCGGGTTTGGTCCAGCCGATCACGTAGTCGCAGCCGTTGAGTGTGACTGTGGTCGGTGTCCCGGCCGGGTCGGAGATGCAGTTGGCGTAGGTGGGGATGAATGTGGTCGGGTCGGACGGCCCCATCAGTGTGCCGTCGAGGCGCGAGATGCCACATGTGATCTGGTGGGCCGGCAATTCGCCGATGTCGAAGCTGACGCCGGGCCCCTGTTCCCCTGTGACGATCGCGGGGAATCCAGCCGCTGTCAGCGCTCCTGTTTCGGCCTGCGCAGCCGGCGCCATCACCGCCGCGCACGCTGCCAGTGCGACAGCTAGGCCGATTGCTTTGCGAATACGAGTCATCTGACTCTCCCTTTCTTGAGTTGCGCCCGAGAACGGACGAGACCTATTGGGGTCCGCACTGATTCCTAGCGGCTTTGACCCGTTTACTCAAGAAATCTTTCGCTAAAGTTGCAAGCGGCGTTTCAGGTCGGGGTTGGCGTCTGGACGGGTTGTCAGCATCGCTGCCATGACCATCGTCCTCGCCATCGCCGTCCTCTTCCTCGCCGCCGGGCTCATCTACCTCCTGGTCGATCGCCGGCCCCAACCCGTCGAGCAGCCCGACCTCGCCCCCGCGATCCAGGAAGCCGCCTCGCAGGCGACCGCCCGGGCGCTGACCGAGGCGCTGCCCGGGTTCGTGCAGGCGCACAAGGAGGCGCGCGAGGTCGACGTCAGGAGCGCCGAGGCCGCCCTCGACAAGCGCCAGGCGGAGATCAAGGGCCTGACCGAGCGGATCGCCGAAGGGCAGAAGAAGATCGAAGAGCAGGTGCAGCGGCGCGGCGAGACCGACCTCCGCACCCAGGCCATGCTCGAGCAGATGGGGCAGACGATCGGCAACCTCAACAGCGAGACCGCCGGCCTGAAGAAGGCGCTGCGCCAGCCGCAGACGCGCGGCCAGTGGGGCGAGCTGCAGTTGCGGCGCTGCGTCGAGATCGCCGGCATGACCGAGCACGTCGACTTCGAGCTGCAGCAGACGCTCCGCACCGAAGACGGCAACCTGCGCCCGGACGCACGCTTCCTGCTGCCGGAGGGGCGCAGCTTCGTCGCCGATTCGAAGGTGCCGCTCGACGCCTTCCTCGACGCGCAGGAGAGCGAGGTCGAATCCGAGCGCCGGGTGCACCTCGAGCGCCACGCGCGGCAGGCGCGCGAGCACGTGCGCAGCCTCAGCTCCAAGGACTACCAGGGCCAGTTCAACGCCGGCGAGATGCCGGACCTGGTCGTCTGCTTCATCCCCAACGAGCCGGCCCTGCACGCGGCGTTCGCCGCCGACCCCGGCCTCTTCGACTACGCGCTGGAGCGCAACGTCCTCCTCGTCAGCCCGACCTCGCTGATCGGCCTGCTGCGGACGATGGAGCTGGGCTGGCGGCAGGAGCGGATGGTCGCCGAGGCGGCCGAGGTCGCCGAGGCGGCAAAGACGCTGCACGCCCGCTTCGGAAAATTCCTCGGCGACTTCGACAAGATCGGCCGCGGCCTGCGCACCGCCACCGGCGCCTACGACACCGCGGTCGGCTCGATGGAACGGCGGCTGCTGCCGCAGCTGCGCAAAGTCGAGGGCCTCGGCGTCGCCCCCGGCAAGGAGATCGAGGCCCCGACGCCGGTCGAGGCGACCGTCCGCGAGATCACCGCTCCGGAGCTACGCGACATCGAAGGCCCCAAGGCCGCCTAACCGCGAGCCGATGATTTGCCACCTCCGAGGTGGTAAATCGCAGGTTCGATCCGTGCTCCGCGCCGCTGAACTAGGATTCGCGGCCCGAACTTAACGACCTGCGGAGGAGCCGAGTCTTGGCCGTTGACACGAGTGCAGTTGCGAAGTTGGACGTCGAGCCCGGCACGCTGCCGGAGACGATGGCGGCGTGGGTGATCCGCCAGGAGCGTGAGGGCGAGCCCAAAGACGCGTTCCAGCTCGAGCAGATCGAGGTCCCCGAGCCCGGCGCCTTCGAGGTGATCGTGCGGGTGATGGCCGCCGGCGTCAACTTCAACAACGTCTGGGCCTCGCTGGGCGAGCCGGTCTCGGTCTTCGGATACGGCGACCACCCCGAGTTCGGCCACCACATCGGCGGCTCCGACGCCTCCGGCGTCGTCTGGAAAGTCGGTGAGGGCGTCACCCGCTGGAAGGTCGGCGACGAGGTCGTGATCCACTGCAACCAGGCCTCCTACGAGGATGTCGAGGTGCACGGGCTCGACCCGATGGCGGCTCCGAGCCAGCGGATCTGGGGCTACGAGACGACCTGGGGCTCCTTCGCCCAGTTCACCAAAGTGCAGGCGCAACAGCTGCTGCCGAAGCCCCGCAACCTCTCCTGGGTCGATTCCTCCTCATACGGACTGACCTACTTCACCGCCTACCGGATGCTGATGGACCAGTGCAACATGCAGGCTGGCGACAACGTCCTCATTTGGGGCGCCGCCGGCGGCCTCGGCGTCTTCGCCGTCCAGCTCTGCAAAGCGGCCGGCGCCAACGCGGTCGGCGTCGTCTCCTCCGACGAGAAGGGCGAGCTGATCAAGAAGCTCGGCGCCGTCGACTACGTCAACCGCAACGAGTTCCGCGAGATGATGCGGACCGACGACAACCTCACCGACCCGGCCGCTGACAAGGAGCGCTTCAAGGGCTCCCGCGCCTTCGCCAAGCGGGTCAAAGAGATCCTCGGCGACGCTCCCGACATCGTCTTCGAGCACGTCGGCCGGGCCACCTTCCCCACCTCGGTCCTCACCGTCAAGCCGTTCGGCAAGGTCGTCATCTGCGGCGCAACTTCCGGCTACCAGCTCGACTTCGACGTCCGCTACCTGTGGATGAAGCAGAAGCAGATCATCGGCTCCCACTTCGCCAACGCGTATGAGTGCATGCGGGCGAATCAGCTGATGGCCGAGGGCAAGGTGCGGCCGGTGCTCTCGGAAACGATGGGCTTCGAGGGCGTGCCGCACGCCCACCAGCTGATGCACGAAAACAAGCACATGGGCAAGATCGCGATCCTCGTCGGCGCCGAGTCCGAGGACGAAGGCAAGCACGAGGACGGCCCCGGGGCGATCCGGGCGGAGGTGGGCGCCTGATGGAGGTCTGCACCCTCGACTGGCACATCTCCCCCTTCCGGGCCGACCGCTTCCTCGACCTCTGGGAACCGTCCGCGGCCAAGGCCCCGGCCTACGGCGCCAAGAGCTGGTCGCTGACCCGCTCGACCGACGACCCGCTCGCCTTCCGCCAGACGATGGTCTGGGAGAAGCGCTCGGACTTCGAACGCTACTGGTACTCGGAGGAGATCGAGCAGGCCCGGGCGGCGATCATCGACCTCTACGACATCCCGCTGCTGCCGGCCTGGCACATCCTCGTCGCCGCCGAGTAGCTGCCGGCGGAGCCGGCGTTCAGGCCCGCTCCAGCGGGGCCATCGTCAGCCCCGCCCCCTCCAGCTGCTCCCAGTAGTGCTCGGCCGGCTCCCGCGGGCCCGACCAGACGATCGCCTGGCCGCCGTTGTGGATCGTCTCGGCGATCCGGTACCCCTGATCCAGGGAGACGCCGGGGATCACCCGCGCCAGCGTCTGGGCGACGTGGTCGAAGGTGTTGTGGTTGTCGTTGCGGACGATCACCAGCCAGTTGCCCCCGAGGCCGGAATCCGGGCCGGCGGAACGAGGGCGCTCAACGGTAGTGGTCGACATCGCCCTCATTATGCAAGCCGTGCCGGCAAACGCTGCGCTTCTCACCGGGGCTTTGCAGGAGAGAACCAGCGGGCGCCCATGTCCAGGAGCCGGTGCTCGCCCAGCCCCCTGACCCAATCCGCGTCATCGGCGGAGAGGGGCTTCAGCAGCCTGCCGGCGGCCAAGAGGACGAGGCCGCCCGCCA
Organism: Solirubrobacterales bacterium; assembly: GCA_045805765.1. GTDB lineage: Bacteria > Actinomycetota > Thermoleophilia > Solirubrobacterales > 70-9 > VAYN01. The sequence goes on along the minus strand of JBJMKN010000117.1, from coordinate 33,274 downwards.
CCAGCCCGACCAGCACGCCGATCATCCCTCCGACCGCGACGAGCGCGCCGTAGGCGGCGGCGCCCATCAGCCCGGCCGTCGCAAGGCTGCGGAAGACGACCCCGGCCGACATCCCGACCGGGCCGAGCATCCGGCCGACGAAGATCAGCCCGGGGACGCCAGCCGCAAGCTGCGCGCCGGCGTTGGCCAGGCCGGCGCCGACGGCGTCGTGGGAGGGGATCAGCAGCAGGTCGAGGCTGATGTTGACGAAGGTCGCCGCGATCCCGACGACGATCAGGAAGCGCAGCTTGCCGAGGGCGTAGAGGACCGCCTGGGTCATCGAGAGCAACGGCATCACCATCAGCGGCGCCATCAGGATCAGGAAGACCGGGCGCACGCCGGAGTAGTCGCTGCCGTAGACGGCTTCCAGCACTTCCGGGCCGAGCGCCGCGGCGCCGATCGCCACCACGGGGGTGACCAGGATCAGCATCCGCATCCCGCGCCAGTAGCCGGACCTGATGCGGTCGTGCTGGCCGGCGCCGGCCAGCGTCGCCACGGCCGGCATCGTCACCGCGGTGATCACCTCCGGCATCCGCGTCAGCGCGTTCGCGGCGGCGAAGGCGATCGAGTAGATGGCGATCTGGGCGTCGGTCGAGTAGAGGGCGAGGAAGACGAACTCCGATCGTTTCCAGACGACCAGCTCGATCACGCTGAAGAGCGTCGTCGCCCCCGCGAAGCGAAAGAAGTCCCGCCGGTACTTGCCGGGAACGGCTTCCCGCGGCGGCAGGTCGACCAAGGCGTTGCGGCCGAGGGCCCCGATCCAGACGAGGTTGAAGAGGACCATCACCGCCTCGACGACGAAGAACCCGGTCACCCCTCCGCCGGCGGCGAGGACCCCGATCGTCGCCGGAATGCTGAGGACGCCGGTGGTGAGGCCGGCGATGGTCGCGTTGCGCCAGCGCTGCATCCCGACCAGGAGCGCGGCGGGCACCGTCTGCATCACCGAGAAGGCGCAGGCGAGGGCGGCGAAGATCCAGGCCGCCTGCGGCTCGGCCCCGGCTGCCGCCGCGGCGCCGATCCCGATCGCCGCGAGCACCGCCATCGCCGCCTCGATCCGCCAGGTCCACCAGAAGAGCGAGCGGGCGACCCCGCCCAGGCGCGCCCCCTGCAGCTCGGCGACGAAGCGGTTGAGGCCCCCGGGCAGGCCGGCGGTGGCGAGGATGACGACCGAGCTGACGACGAAGGAGATGAAGCTCTGCCGGCCCATCAGGTCCGGCCCCAGGTAGTGGGCGGCGACGACGGAGATGACCAGGATCTGGATCTGGGGGACGAAGCGGGCGAAGAGCAGCCAGGCGCCGCCGCGGGCTACCGACCGGCCGGTGGTCGCGGCGGCGGCGTCGCCGATCTCGGACTCGACCTCCTGCCGCTCGCCGGGCACGTAGTTCAAGGCGCCTCCAGCCGGGCCGGCCGCAGGCCGCGAGCCGCCGCCAGGTCCAGCAGCGGCCCGAGGGCGGCGACCGTCGCCGAGCGGTCCCGTGACGCCGGGTCCGGTGGGGACTGGATGCCGTCGTGGAGGAGGACCACGTCGCCTGATCCCAGCGACTCGAGCGCGGCGACGATCCGCTCCGCGCTCGCCTCCGCCTCCCAGTCCCGCGGGTCCTGCGTCCAGACCCAGGGGCGGAGCCCGAGCGCCGTTGCAGCGGTCGCCCCACGCCCGTCCCAATGGCCTTTTGGCGGCCGGTAGTCAGGCACGGGGCGGCCGGCGACGCGCTCGACCGCTCGACGGCCGCGGCGGCACTCGCGCAGCAGCCGGGCGAACGACAGCCCGAGCAGCTCGGGGTGCGACCAGGTGTGGGAGCCGAGGCCGTGCCCCTCGGCGACGATCCGCCGCACCAGCTCGGGGTGCTCCTCGACGCTGCGCCCGACGACGAAGAAGGTCGCGAGGGCCCCCCGCTCGGCCAGCAGGTCGAGCACCTGCGGGGTGAAGCGCTCGTCGGGGCCGTCGTCGAAGGTGAGGGCGAAGGTCCCGGGCCCGGTCACCTGGCGGCGCGGCTGCGCCCGCCGCATCAGCAGGGTTCGGATCGGGGAGCGCAGCAACTCAGCTGGTTCCGGCGAAGTAGCGCTCGACCAGGGCGCCGTCGGGGTCGAGCTCGGCGACGCCGGCGATCTGGCTGGCCATCTGGGCCAGGTCGAGCAGGCGCCCTCCCCCGTCGCGAGCCACCCGGGCCTCGGCCTCCGCCCCCAGCGTCAGCGCCTTCGCACCGACCGCGTAGCGGCGCGGCCGGCCGGCGCTGAGGCGGTGCAGCAGCCGCAGGGCGCGCCCGCTCCTCACCTCCGGGATCATCTCCTCGACCGAGTCGGGATGGAGGCGGGCGATGCGGACGAAGTTACGTCCCTGCTCGTAGCGGTCGGCGCAGAATTCGCGCACCGTCCGCAGCTGGTGGTGCCAGGCGATCGCCTCGGGGTCGAAGAGGACCGGGATGCCGCGGTCGATGATCCGCAGGCCGATCTCGTAGTCCTCGCCGCCCCAGCCGCTGAGCCGCTCGTCGAAGCCGCCGACGTCGACCCAGAGCGAGCGCGGCCCGCTGGTGTTGGCGACGGAGAAGTCGAAGGCTTTGGTCACCTCGCCGGCCTCGGCGAGGGCCCCGAACCACTGCTCCGCGTAGTCGCGGATTGGGCCGGTGATCTCGGCCCCGTCGGGCGGGTGCAGGCAGGGGCCCATCATGAAGCGCGGCCCGGGCCCGGCGTGGCCGCGACGGTGGCGGGCCAGCAGCCCGTCGGTCGGCACCATGTCGTCATCGACGAACCAGAGGATCTTCCCCTCGGCCTCGGCGAGCCCGCGGTTGCGGGTGGCGGCGCGGCCGGCGTTCTCGTGGAAAAGCGCTCGCAGCGGGACCGGGCTCTCCAGCGCCTGGACCGCCTCCAGGGTCCCATCGCGAGAGCCGTCGACCATCACCAGCAGGTCGACGCCGGCGGCGACCTGCTCGTCGCGCAGCTCGTCGACCAACGCCTGCAGCAGCCGGACCACGGCGTCCCGGCGGCGATAGGTAGGTACGACAACCGTCATCGACGGCAGCGGGGCGGCGTTCACGGGCAGGTACAGTAGCGTTGCAGGGCGCGGATTCCACGCCGTTTCTGCCGATGAAAAGTCCGATGGCAAACGTCAGCGTGGTGATCCCCTCCCTCGGCGACCGCCCGGATTGGCGCGCCGCCGTCGATTCCGTCCTCGAGTCCGCCCGCTCCTGCGGCACCGCCGCCGAGGTGATCCTCGTCTGGCAGGGCGAAGAGCTGCCCGAGGCTCCCCCCGGGGTCATCGTCGAGGCGATCCGGCCGGTCGGCGTCTCCTACGCGCGCAACCGCGGCGCCGAGCGGGCGACGGCGCCGATCGTCGCCTACATCGACGACGACGAGGTGGTCGATCCGACCTGGATCGGCAAGGTAGTCGAGGGGCTGGCCGACGTCGACGCCGCCTTCGGCCCGATCGAGCCGTTCGGCGAGGACGGGCGGCCGCACTGCCCCACCGACTTCGGCGAGACCCGGGTCTTCGAGCCGGATGCCCTTCCCTGGGTGGTCGGCTCGGGCGGGAACATGGCCTTCCAGCGCGAGGCGCTGGCCGAGATGGGCGGCTTTGACCTGCGCACCGGCCCGGGGGCGATCGGCGTCGCCGGCGAGGAGACCGACCTGATCTGGCGCCTCCTCGACGGCGGGCGGCAGATCCGCTGGGCAGCCGAGATGATCGTCTACCACCCGACCAAGAGCGACGAGGAGATAGCCGCCTCCCGCCACCCCTACGGCTTCGGCGCCGGCCGGATGCTGCGCCGCTCGCGCTCGCCGCGCCTGATCGCCGCCTACGGACACGCGATCCTCCATGCCCACTTCACGGCCCTGCGCAAACGGGACCGGCGCGCCTGGCGCGAGTCCTGGGACTTCGCGGTCGGCCTCCTCCAGGGCTTCACCCGCCGCCTGGCCTGGGTCTCCCCTGAGGTCACCTCAGCCCGTCCCCCAGGCCCGATCGCCGCGGCGCTGAAGGGCAGGAACGCCAAGCCGCTGCCCGTCTCCTGGGGGACCCGGCCGCACTACATCTGGGATTGCGGCGACGCGATCCTCCACGCCTACATCGGCCCCTCCGAGGCGCAACTGGCGGCGCCGGCTGCCCGCGAACGGATCCTCACCGGCCCAGGCGTGGGCAGGATCCCGCCGGTGATCGCGCACGCGCGCGAGCGCGACACGCTCTGGGTGCTCGAGGGCAAGGTCGAGGGCGCGCCGCTGGCCGGCCCAGCCGCCCAGTGGTGGAAGCAGGCCGCCGCTTACGTCGTCTCCTACTCCGGGCAGGAAGCTCCGCCCTTGGAAGCGACGGCCGAATGGAACGAGGACGCCGACTTCGTCGAGGCTGCTCCGAGCCAGCTGCGAGGCCCCCTCGACGAGGCGCTGGAGCGGCTCGCGACCCGCCCCGCCGGCCCCTGCCACGGCGACCTGCAGCCGAAGAACCTGGTGGAGACTGAGGCCGGGATCACCGCGATCGACTGGGAGTGGTGCAGCGAGGCAAGCGTGCGCGGCCTCGACCTGCTCTTCCTCGCCGTCACCAACGCCGGGGAGGAGCCGGACGCGGGCGTGATCGAGGCGTTGCTCCGGGGCGAGAACCCGCCCTTCGGCGACGTCCTCGGGCCGCTGGCCCGGCTCGGCCTCGAGGGCCAGGCCCTCGACGACACCATCCTCGTCCTCCTGGTCAAATGGGCCGCCCACGAGCAGCGCAGCATTGCCGCCTTCGGCGCCACCCCGCGACGCCCGATCTACACCCAGCTGCTCGAGACGCTGACGCCGGCGGTGGCCGCCAGGCTCTCTAGCCGAACGGCGGCTGGATGAATTCTTTGACCGGCTTCATCTTGAACGCCAGCGAGGGCTCGCCCGCGAACACGGCTCGCACCGCGCCCTTCTTGTCGGCGCCGTAGGCGCTTCCCTTGACGATCCCCTTGAAGATGCCGCCGGCCGGCGCCTTGGCGGTCGCGACCTTGCGCCACTTGCCCTTCTCGAAGGCCTGGATCGAGACGGTCCCGGGCCTGCCGCCGAAGGTCCGGCCCCAGAAGCTGAGGCCCTTCTTTTCGGGGTAGGCGACGAACGGGAAGCGGTAGGCGAAGAGGATTTCCTTCGGCGTGTTCTCGGCAACCGTGGGGCCGGCGAAGTACAGGCCCGACTGGATCGAGGCTTTGAACGTGGGGTGCGGCGGGTCGTCGTAGAGGCTGTACCAGAAGAAGGCGCTCACTCCCGCCTGCCAGGCGCGGTACATCGCTTCCGGGATCCAGCGGCTGGTGATCTTCATCGCCAGGCCGCCCGGGTCCGGAGGCTTGGTGTCCCAGGAGAACTCGGTGATCCAGAGCGGCACCGAGCGGCCCGAGTTGACGATCCGCCCGGCCTTCTTCGCCGCCTTCAGCAGCTTCTGCAGCTTGCCGAGGTCGCCCATCTGGACGTCGTTGCCGCGTCCCTTGTGGTTGGGGCCGCCGGTCGTGTACGGGTGGATGTCGAAGATGTCGAAGTGAACCCCGCCTTCGCAGCTCCCCTTCGTCTTCTTCGGCTTGCTCGTCCCTTCCATGCAGAGCAGCTGCCGGGTGAACTGCATCGGGCCGACCGTGAACGGCCTTACGGCCACGGGCCCGAGGCCGCCGCCGACGACGAGGTTGGAGGGGTCGACGGCTTTGACCGCCGCCGAGAACCGGTTCAGCAACACCCGGTAGAGGTCCGCGGAGACGGGTTTGCCGTTCTCGCCGTACTGCGGATTGAAGAAGAGGCTGAGGTTCGGCTCGTTGATCGGCTGCCAGTACTGGACCCGGGGCAGGCCGCGGAAGTTGCCGCTGTAGCGCACGGCCGCGGCGTGGGCGAACTCGGCGAACGCGTCGGGGTCGGGGTTGCAGGTGGAGACCGATGTTTCCGGCTTGCAGCGTTCGGCCCAGGCGGGCGATTCGGTTACGAGGCCGAAGGGGATGAAGCCGGCGGCCACGGCTTTGCTGAAGCGTTCGTCGGTTTCCCGCCAGTTGTAGGCGGGATCGGCGGGGTCGCCGGGGTTCCAGCTGTCCGGCTTGTTCTTCGGCGCAACCGCGCGCCACGGGATCACGATCCGCAGGAACTGGGCGCCTGCCGAGCTGGACTGGGTCATCGCCTCGGGGCTGAAGTTGTAGAGGCCGGAGATGCCCGTGAGCATCGTCTTCGGGCCGGCCGAGGCCGAGCCCCCCAGGCCGGCCAGAGCGACGACGGTCGTCAAGGCCAGCAGCAGCGACTGCCTGCGCAAGCGCCGGGCGCGGGATGGGCTCGCCTTCTTCAAGTTCTCAGGCAGCGGTCCGTCGATGGCGCCAGAAGTAAGCGGCGCACCAGGCGCAGGCCGCGATGATCGCCAGCGGCAGCCACAGCCCGAGGTCCCCGGAGGACGAAGCACCGGTCACCTCTCCCACGACCTGGCCGACCCCGGACTTGCCGTCGTCGGCGCCGAGGACGGCTTGCGAGCCGTCGAGGCCGCCCGAGGCCTGGGCGCCGGAGCCGCCGGCCCCGGCTGCGGAGCCGCCGCCCGCGGGCGAGCCGCCGCCGTTTGCACCGCCGCCACCTGAACCGGATCCGCCTGCCGCCACGGCGGCCGCGGGGGTTCCGGCCGCAGCCAGCTCAGCCGTGGAGGTGCCGTCCTTGCCCTGCTTCTGAAGCTTCTTCGTCGCCGAGTGGCCGAGGGTCTTGGAGGGGGAGCCGTCGCCCTTCTGTCGAACCTCTTTGTTCCCCCTCGACGTGGGAATGGTCTGGGTGTACTGGTTAACTGCCGAGTTGCCCGGGGGCACGATCGCGGCAGCGGTCGCCGCCGCGGGCGCCAAGAGCGAGGCCGCCAGGGCCGTCACCAGAACCAAGAGCTTTCTCGAATCGTCCATGTCTATCTCCGAACACAAGATTCCACTCAGCGATGCGGCGCCAGGAAAGGAATCAGGGGCGGCGGATGGTAGCGCGGCCCCGCGGCTGTCCTGGGACATCGCTCTCACCTGGCTGCTCGGCTTCGTCGCCGTCGTCTACCTCGGCCTCGAAGGGGGCGGCTACGACGCCCTCGTCTACAGCCAGGTGGGGATCGTCGCCTGGTGGGTCCTGCTCGGGACCGTCCTCGTCGGCGCCCTGCCCCGCCGCCGCCCTTCTGCCGCCGCGCTGACCGCGATCGCGATCTTCGCCGGCTTCCTCGCCTGGACCGCCCTCAGCCTGAACTGGACCGAGAGCTCGGAGAGGACCTTCACCGAGGTCGCCCGCCTCAGCAGCTATCTCGGCTTCCTCGCCCTGGCGATCCTCGCCCGCCATCAGGACAGCGCCAGGCGGATGGTCGCGGCGGTCGGCGCCGGCATCGGCGTGGTGGCCCTGGTCGCCCTGCTCTCGCGCCTGCACCCGAGCTGGTTCGGCGACGAGATCTACCAGACCGCGGCCTTTCTCCCCGGCTCCGCGGAACGGCTGTCCTACCCCCTCGACTACTGGAACGGGCTCGCCTGCCTGATCGCGATCGGCCTCCCGCTCTTCCTGCAGATGGCGACGGACGCCAGGCTCCCCGTCGTGCGTGGCCTCGCCGCGGCGGCGCTGCCGGCGCTGATGCTGACGATCTACTTCACCCTCTCCCGGGGCGGCATCGGCGCCGCGGCGATCGGCGTGGTCGCCTTCTTCGCCTTCACCTCCGACCGCCTGCCGAAGCTCGTGGTCGGGGCGGTGGCCGGCACCGGCGGCGCGATCCTGATCGCCGCGGCTTCCTCCAAGGAGGCGCTCGTCCACGGCGTCGCCAACGACGCCCTGCGCGACCAGGGCGGCGACATCCTTCTGCTCGCCGTCGTCGTCTGCGCCGTGGTCGGGGTGATGGTCACCCTCCTCACCCTCGCCACCCGCGACGTCGAGCGACCGGGCTGGACGGTTCCGTCGAGGGGCTTCTCGCTGGCGGCGCTGGCCGTATCCATCTGCGTCCTCGTCGTCGTCGGCCTCGCCGCCGGGGCGCCGGGCCGCGCCTCCGACGCCTGGAGCGAATTCAAAGAGAGCGACACGCCCGTCGGGGGATCCGACCGGCTCGGGACCGTGGCCGGCGAGAGCCGCTACGCGCTCTGGAGCTCCGCCGTCCGCGAGATGCGGTCGAGCCCCCTCGACGGCACCGGCGCCGGCACCTACGAATACTGGTGGAACCGGGACGGCACCGATGACGAAACCGTGGTCGACGCGCACTCGATGTACCTGCAGGTGCTGGGGGAGCTCGGGGTCGTCGGCTTCCTCATCGTCCTCGCCTTCGTCCTCATGGTCCTGCTCACCGGCGCGGTGGTCTCCTCCCGAGCCGCGCCCTGGCGCCGCCCCGCCCTCGCCGCCGCCTTCGCCGGCTGCGTCGCCTTCTTCGTCCAGGCTTCCGTCGACTGGGTCTGGCAGATCCCGGTCCTCCCGATTTCAGTGCTGCTCCTGGCCGGAGTCCTGGTGGCAAGCGACTTCCGCGACTACGACGACACCCCCGAGGGAGCACCGCTGCGGCCCGTGGCGCGGATCGCCGTCGCAGTCGCCGCCCTGGCCCTGATGGCGGTCATCGCGATCCCGCTCGCCGCCACCTCGCTGGTGCGCCAGAGCCAGGAGAAGGCAAGCGAAGGCGACGTCGCGGGGGCCCTCTCGGACGCACGCTCAGCCCAGAACGTCGAGCCGTTCGCCGCAACCCCGCGCCTGCAGGAGGCGCTGGTGCTCGAAGAAGCCGGCGCGCTCACGCCTGCCGCGGCTGCCGCCCGTGCCGCCACCGAACGCGAGTCGACCAACTGGCGAACCTGGGTCGTGCTCTCGCGGATCGAAGCCCGCCGGGGCCGCGCCGCGCCCGCGGTCGTCGCCTATCGCAAGGCGCGATCGCTGAACCCGCGCTCCGAGCTGTTCCAGCGCTAGTAGGCCGGGGCTGCTAGAACGGGCTCGGCACGCGGACGACGACGTCGTCGACGCTGGCGACGACGCCGTTGCCGTTCTTGATCGTGCCGACGATGACCGTCGAGTTGCGCCCGGTGAGGTCGCCGGCCGCGTCGTCGACTGCTTCGCCGACGAGGGTCTTGCCGACGTAGGCGAAGAGGCGCGCCTGGCCCTTTTCCGGGCCGCTGGTGACGTTGACCGCGCGCAGCCGCAGGACGTTTGCTTCGTTGATCCCCATGATCGCTTTCTCGTTCTTGGCGATCGCCAGGTAGTTCGGGTCCTCCCCGCCGATCTTGATCAGCTGCGCCTTTTTCTGGCGCGGGAAGACGAGCAGCTGGTACTTGAAGCCGCCGCCGGCCCGCAGCTCGAGGCCGAGAAAGGCCTTGCGCTGGAGGTCGGCCGGAGTGCCGCTGAGCAGGCGCTCGGTGGCGGCGATCTCGAGGTCGCGCCCGAGCACCGGGGTTCGGAACGAGCAGGCCGCGGTTTTTTTGCCGAGGGTGATCCGCATCGCGCCGTTGGCGCCGGCCCGGGCGCAGTTGGCGCCGGAGAGCTTGACCAGCTGGCTGCGCTGCGCGAGCGACTCCATGCTGTTGCGGTAGATCCCGATCATCGCCGCCCCGGCGACCGCACAGCCGAGCACGCCGACGGCAAGCGCGGCGAGGAAGGTGGCTGCAAATGGGCGCTTCACGAGTCGCCAGCCTAAACACAGGCGCCGCCGAAAGATGCGGCCGGGGCGGCCCTGAAACGCGGCGTTCGTCCTTAGTCCCCCTCCTGGGCTACCAAGGACGAACGCCGAATATCATTCGAGGCATGAGCGACCACCGACTTCCCCAGCCCGATCGCCCGTGGGTGATGCGCACCTACGCCGGCCATTCCGACGCCCGCCGCTCCAATGAGCTCTACCGCAAGAACCTGGCCAAGGGCCAGACGGGGCTCTCGGTGGCCTTCGACCTGCCGACGCAGACCGGCTATGACCCCGACCACGTCCTCGCCCGCGGCGAGGTCGGCAAGGTCGGCGTCTCGGTCGCCCACAAGGGCGACATGCACCAGCTCTTCGACGGCATCCCGCTCGACGAGATGAACACCTCGATGACGATCAACGCGACCGCGGCCTGGCTGCTCGGCCTCTACGTCACCGTCGCCGAGGAGAACGGGGTCGACCGCTCCCAGCTGAAAGGGACGACGCAGAACGACATCATCAAGGAGTACCTCTCGCGCGGCACCTACGCCTTCCCGCCGGAGCCCTCGATGCGGCTGATCGCCGACATGGTCGCCTTCAGCGTCAACGAGGTCCCGAGCTGGAACCCGACCAACATCTGCAGCTACCACCTGCAGGAGGCAGGGGCGACGCCGGTGCAGGAGATCGCCTACGCGCTCTCGACCGGGATCGCCGTTCTCGACGAGGTGAAAGCCCGCGGCCAGGTCGCCGACTCCGACTTCCCCAAGGTCTTCGGCCGCATCTCCTTCTTCGTCAACGCCGGCATCCGCCTGGTCGAGGAGATCGCGAAGCTGCGGACGATGAGCGCACTCTGGCAGCAGATCGGCCGCGAGCGCTACGGGGTCACCGACGAGAAGATGCTGCGCTTCCGCTACGGCGTCCAGGTCAACAGCCTCGGCCTGACCGAGGCGCAGCCGGAGAACAACATCCAGCGGATCGTGCTCGAGGCGCTGGCGGTGACGCTCAGCCGCGACGCCCGCGCCCGGGCCATCCAGCTGCCGGCCTGGAACGAGGCGATGGGCCTCCCCCGCCCCTGGGACCAGCAGTGGAGCCTGCGGATCCAGCAGGTGCTGGCGAACGAGACCGACCTGCTCGAGTACCCCGACATCTTCGAGGGATCGGTCGTGATGGACGGGCTGGTCGCCGAGCTGACCGAGGGGGCGCGGGCGGAGATGGCCGTGGTCGAGGAGCACGGCGGCGCCGTCAAGGCCGTCCCGTACATGAAGGCGCGCCTGGTCGAGAGTCACCGCGAGCGGGTGGCGCGGATCGAGGCCGGCGAGCAGAAGGTGATCGGCCAGAACAGCTTCAAAGAGACCGAGGACTCGCCGCTGACGGCGGGCGCCGACGGCGGCATCCTCACCCCCGATCCGGAGGTCGAGCGCGAACGGGTCGAGGCGCTGGCCGAGTGGAAGGCCGGCCGCGACGAGGACGCGGTCCAAACCGCCCTCGCGGACCTGGCCAAGGCCGCCGCGGACGACAGCGTCAACATCATGCCGGCGACGATCGCCGCCGCCAAAGCGGGCGCGACGACCGGCGAGTGGGCCCACACGATGCGCGAGGTCTTCGGCCCCTACCGCGCCCCGACCGGAGTCGACGGCGCCTCGGCTCCCGGCGAGCGCGAGCAGATGGAGGCGATCCGCCGCCGCGTCGACGAGACGTCGGAGAAGATCGGCCACCGGATCAAGATCCTGGTCGGCAAGCCCGGCCTCGACGGCCACTCCAACGGCGCCGAGCAGGTGGCGCTGCGGGCCCGCGACGTCGGCATGGAGGTGATCTACCAGGGGATCCGGCTCACTCCCGAGGAGATCGCCGAGTCCGCCGTGCAGGAGGACGTCGACGTGGTCGGCCTCTCGATCCTCTCCGGCTCGCATCTGGAGCTGATCCCCGAGGTCGTGCGCCTGCTGCGGTCCGAAGGCCTGGAGGTGCCGGTGGTGGTCGGCGGGATCATCCCCGTCGCCGACGCCGAGCGCCTGCGCGAGGCGGGGGTCGCCGGCGTCTACACGCCGAAGGACTTCGACGTCAACCTGATCATGGGCGAGATCGTCGAGCTGGTCGGCCAGCGCGCCGGGGCCGGCGCCGCCGCCTGAGAGACCTGCGGGTCACAGTCCGAGCAGGCGGCGCCAGCGACCGATCCCGCCCTGTCTGCTGGCCGCTGCGTAGAGATCGCCCCTGCTGGCGTTCTGAAACTCCTTCGGAGAAGGCCAGGTCGAGCGACCTGACATGAAGGACCGCAGCTCCTGCTCGATACGAATCTCGGTCCATTTGACGGGGCGACCTCGGTTGTCCTTGCGGCCGGAAGCGCTGCCGCTCGGACCGGCGAAGGCGTATCGGGTGCTGGTGCCGCGACCGCGCGGGACGAGGATGCCGTAGCGAATCAACTGGCGAAGGTCATTGCCCGCCGAGGCGCGGCCGACAAGCGCCGCCTCCTCGTACTCCCGGCGGGTGAACTCCCGGCGGCCCTGAATCCGCAGCGCGGTCAGCGCCTGTTCCTGGCCGCTATTCAGCAGCAGCTGACCCGCCTCGCCCGTCCCGGCTAGCGATCCCAGGTCCTCCACCGCAGTGGCAACGCGCTCGTACTCCTGCGCCAAGCCGCTCAGGAAGTAGCGCAACCACGGCTCCATGTTGTAGGTCTGCTCGCGCACCGAGCGCAGTGCGCCGTAGTAGGCGTCGCGATCCTCGGCGTAGAACCGCTCGAACGAGAACATCCGGCCGGGAAGGAGGTCGGCCTGCATCAACAGAGCGACCTGGAAAAGCCGGGCGGCCCGCCCGTTGCCGTCGGCGAAGGGGTGCACGTCGGTGATCCCGTAATGCATCACGCCAGCCAGGACGAACGGCGACTCGCGACCGTCCTCGAGCTTTCGGCCGAGCCACTCGAACATCGATTCGATCCGGGCCGGCACCTCGCCGTAGGGCGGTCCCTCATGCATGACCTCCTGGGTGAGACGGTTGATCACGACGGCGATGCCGTCCCGCCACTCACCCTCATGGTGCGGCTTGAAGTGCGGATCGTCCTCCCTCCCGAGGCCGCGCATGGCGGTGCCGTGCAGTTCCTTGAGGAACTCGGCGTCCAGCGCCATCTCGCCCGCCTCGAGCCGGTCGTCGATGAGATCGAGTGCGGCGACGTAGTTGACCAGCTCGACCTTCGCACGAGTGTCCGCCGACAGCTGGCCGCGACTCGCCCGCTCGGCCTCGACCGCAGGCAGCTCGTTCCCCTCGATCAGGTTGGAGTAGTGAACGGTTCCGACCCGGGCCGAAGCCCGAAGCTGGTCCGCCACCGCAGGTAGCACCTGCGCGCCTTTGATCTTGCCAAGAGCAGTCGCTATCCGAACCAGCCCCGCGGAGGTCTCGACGCTGTGTCGATAGCTGGGGGTAAATCTCAGATGCGAGGGTATTTTCAGACTTTGATCTGCCATTTAATTGCAAAAATAATTAGCTCTGTAGCTGGATTTACAGTTACATCTGCCAGTAGAACTTAGAACGAGCTGCTCAATTAGGATAGCGCTTAATTTCTGAGTTACTGCTAAATAAGAACAAAATTAGAAACGATATTTACAGGGCAAATCTAACTAGCTGCCAACAGATAACATTAATTGCCAGGGAAAATCACAAGCGTTCCCGCCAGCGTCTGCACAGCGCCGAACGTCGCGGCGCGCGACAATGGAGCGATGAGCGAGCTGAACGGCGACCGGAGCGCCTGGCTGCGGTGCTACCGCTGCTGGTCCCAGAACCTCGAGATCCAGATCCACTACGACGCGATCCGCCGCGTCGACCCGGAGTCGGGGGCGCTGGCCGACGGCGTCGACGAGGTGCAGGAATCGGTCGTCCAGTGCCTCGACTGCATGCACGACCAGCCCCACCTCAGCTTCGAAGGCGACCGCGTGGTCCCGACCGAGCGCTGGGAGCGGATGGTCGCAGGCACCCCCTGGGTCGCTTCCTGCACCGTCACCGTCGACCAGGACCGGGTCGAGAGCTGCTCGGGCCCGGAGGCGATCGAGTTCCTCACCTACGGCGCCTTCGGCGACGCCGGCGTGCGCGAGTTCTTCACCCACGTCCGCTTCCACAAGCACGACGAGGACCAGATCGTCGTCCACCTCCTGGTCGAGCTTTACGCCCGCTCGGCCCAGGAGGCGACCGAGGTCCTCGAAGAGGCCGCCCAGGGACGGCTGGAGATCACTTCCCTGGCTGAGGAGTCGCGCCCCCCGGCGCACGCTTCGGGCGAGGCGCACTAGGCGACGAACCAGCCGAAACGCTGGACATTCGTCCAGAGCCTCGCATCGCGATTGATCTGATGCAACCTTTGTTGCCGATTAAGACCGCAGCGTCTGCTTTGTCGACGTGTTCAAGGGTATGGGAAAATACGCAAACACCACGAGGCTCCCCCAGCCAGTCGGACCCGTCCCGGGTTCTGAGAATTCCCCCGCCTCGAGACCTGAACCGGCTGTTTATTCGAAAGTGTCAACGTGGAGTCTTCGACCGTAGGGCAGACCCAGGAGCACGCGCTCGCTGAGCATGAGGAGCTGGCGCGACGCCGCACCCCCTCGAGCGAGCGCTCCCGGCCGCGCCACCGCGGCGTCGTCCTCGGCCGGATGCTGTTTGCCGGCGACCTCCTCGCCGCCGGCCTCGCCGCCATCCTCGCCGCGGTCGTCTTCGGCGGCGGCCTCAACGGCAGCCTCGTCTTCCTCGGCTCCGTCGCGCTGCTCTGGCCGCTCACCGCCTTCAGCATCGGCCTCTACCGCAGCGAACAGCTCGCCACCTGGGCCTCCACCGTCTCGGACCTTCCCCGCGGCTTCGTCGCGATGATGCTGATGACCTGGCCCACCTACGGGGCCGCGGAGCTCGCCGGCTTCGAATCCCCCGTCGGGGTCACCTTCACCACGATCTGCACGCTCTTCCTCCTCGGCGGGGTCTCCCGGACCGTCGCCCGCGCCGGGCTGCACCGCGTTCCCGACCTGCGCCAGCGGACGCTGATCCTCGGCTCCGGCATGGTCGCCGGCCAGGTGGTCGAGAAGATCCGCAACAACCCGCAGTTCGGGCTGATCCCGGTCGGGATCGTCGACGACGAGGTCCACAACGTCGGCACCCCGGACCTGCCCTGGCTGGGCCGCTTCTCCGACCTCTCGAAGATCATCGAGATGCAGGACATCGACCGCGTCATCATCGCCTTCTCGCGGGTCAGCCACGAGGAGCTCCTCGAGGCGATCCGCGCCTCCCGCGACGCCGCCGTAGCCGTCGACGTCGTCCCGCGCCTGTTCGAGTTCCTCGACGGGGTCCGCTCGCTCGACCAGATCGGCGGCCTGCCGCTGCTCTCGATCGGCGTCCCGACCTTCGCCTCGACCTCGGTCGCTGCCAAGCGCGTGCTCGACGTCGTTGGCTCGCTGGCGCTGATCCTCCTCTTCACCCCGGTGATGATCGCCACCGCGATCGCGATCAAGATCGAATCCCGGGGCCCGGTCTTCTTCCGCCAGCCGCGCGCCGGCCGCGGCAACAGGAGCTTCAACCTGATCAAGTTCCGCTCGATGTACGTCGACGCGGAGCAGCGCAAGCGCGACCTCGACGAGCTCAACGAGGCCAACGACGGCGTCATGTTCAAGATCCGCGAGGACCCGCGGGTGACCCGCGTCGGCCGCTTCATCCGTCGCTTCTCGATCGACGAGCTGCCGCAGCTCTTCAACGTCCTCAAGGGCGAGATGAGCCTAGTCGGGCCGCGCCCGCTGATCTTCCCCGAGACGGCCGCCCTGGAGGAGCATTGGCACCTGCGCCGGCTGGAGCTGCGGCCGGGCATCACCGGCCCCTGGCAGGTCTACGGCCGCTCCCAGAGCCCCTTCCAGGAGATGGTCCGGTTCGACTACCAGTACGTCGCCGGATGGTCCCTCGCCCGCGACATCGAGATCCTGCTCGCCACCCTGCCGGCGGTCTTCTCGGGCCGCGGCGCGTATTGACGCAGGCCGGCCAGGACCCGCGGTTTCCCCGCGTCCTCCACGTAGTCGAGGCTTTCGGAGGGGGCGTATTCGAGGTTGTCCGGCTGCTGGCGGAGTACCTCGCCGCCGACGGGCTTCCGGTGGCGATCGCCTACGGGCGGCGCTCGGAGACCCCCGAGGACGTGCGGGAGAAGATCGCGCCGGAGGTCGAGCTCTTCCCCCTCCCCTGGGACCGCCGGGCGCCGCGTGAGCAGCTCGCCGCGGCCCGGGCGCTGCGGGGCCTGGCGGCGAGCTGGGAGCACGATGTCGTCCACCTGCACTCCTCGTTTGCCGGCGTGATCGGGTCGCTGGCGCTGCCGCGATCGACGCCGAAGGCCTACACCCCCCACGGCTACTCGTTCACGATGCAGAGCCGCAGCGCCGCGCAGCGGCGCGTCTTCAAGGCGGTCGAGTGGACCACCGCCCGGGGAGTCGACGTGATCGGCGCCGTCTCCGAGGCGGAGGCGCGGGACGCCCGGCAGGTGGCGCCCGCGGAGAAGGTCGTCGTCGTCCGCAACGGCATCCCCGAGCTGGATCGGCCGCCGGCGGCCGGGGCGCCCGAACGGCCGGGGCGCCCGCGGGCGATCGCGGTCGGCCGCATCACCGAACAGCGCCAACCCGCCTCGGCGGCCCGCATCCTCTCCTCGGTCGCCGACATCGCCGACGTCGCCTGGGTCGGCGGCGCCGGCCGCGGCGGCATCCCCGAGAGCACGGTCACTGACCTGGGCGTCCCCGTCACCGGCTGGCTCGACCGCCCCGGCGTCCTGGCGGCGCTCTCCGAGGCGACCGTCTACCTGCACTGGACCGCCTGGGACGGCCAGCCGCTCTCGATCCTCGAGGCGATGGCCGAGGACGTGGTCGTAGTCGCCAGCGACATCGAGCCCTGCCGGGAGATCCTCGGCCCCCGCCAGGTCTGCGCCAGCGAGGGGGAAGCGAGCGAGTTGATCCGCCGCATCCTCTCCGACCGCGGCTTCCGTGAAGATCTGCTCGCCTCACAGCGCGAGCGCAGCATCCTCTTCGGCGCAAGGAGGATGGCCTACGAGTGGCGAAGTGTGTACGAACGCCTCGCTGCACCGCAGCCTGCAGCGCTCGGGGCGTCGACCCGCCAAGCCGAGAAAGAGACCAACTGATGGAATTCAATGACGTCCTGCGCGCGATCTGGAGGCGACGGCTGCTGGTCGTGATCTTCGTCGCCGTGACCACCCTCTTCGCGGTCCTCTTCGCCCTCAGCCGGGCGCCGAAGTACGAATCCGTCTCGACCCTCGCCCTGACCCCGAGCAGCGAAGGCGGCTTCATCACCCCCGAACAGCTCGACGCGGTGCTCGGCACCTACGCGCGGACGGCGAAGTCGAGCCTGATCAAGAACAAGGCGGAAGAGAAGCTCGGCGAACCGCTGCCCGGCTCGGTCGAAACCGGCACCTCGCCCGGCACCGGGATCATGCAGATCATCGGCACCGCCGAATCGGGGGACGACGCCGCGATCGTCGCGAAAACCGTCTCAACCGCCTTCATCCGCTACCTCTCGAACAACAAGTTCGTGCAGCCGGAAATCGTCGATCCTGCGACCGCCCCGGACTCGCCGGTGCAGCCGCGGCCGCCGCTGATCATCGCCATCGGCATCATCCTCGGGCTGCTCGGCGGCATCCTGCTCGCGTATTTCGTCGAGCAGCTGCGCGGCCGGATCGAGTCGGCGAGCGACGTCGGCGAGGTCACCTCGGTGCCGCTGATCGGCGCCCTCCCCACCGACCGGCGGCTCTCGCGGGGGCCGCGCCTGATCTGGCAGGAGCAAGGCTCAGCAGCCCTACAGGAGGCGATCCGCGCCCTGCGGACCAATCTCGAGTTCCAGCTCGACGACCGCAAGGGCATCATCCAGGTGACCAGCCCCCTCGCCGGCGAGGGCAAGTCGGTGCTCGTCGCCAACCTCGGAGTCGCCCTTTCCCAGCTCGGGATCGAGACCCTGATCGTCGACGCCGACCTGCGGCGGCCGCGCCAGCACCAGATCTTCGACGTCCCCAACGAGACCGGCCTCTCCAATGCCCTGCACGGCAAAGTCGACTCGAAACTGCGGCGGGTCAAAACCGAGTTCCCACGGCTCTCGATCGTTCCCGGCGGCCCCGTCGCGGCCAACTCGACCGAGATGCTCCACGTCCGCGCCGCCTCGCTTTTCGAGACCCTGCGCAAAGCCGACGCGATGGTTCTGATCGACACGCCTCCGGTGCTGCCGGTGAGCGACGCCCGGATCGTCGCCAGGCACGCCGACGGGGTGCTGTTGACGGTGGCGACCGGCAAAGAGAAGCCGAGCACGCTCCGTAGCGCCGTCGAGACCCTGCAGCTGGCCGGCGCCTCCATCTCCGGGATCGTCCTCAACTTCGCCGATGACTCACTGGGCGGGAGCGAGGGCTACCAGCCGGAGTCGGCACCGCGGCGGCGGGCGCAGAAACAGGTGGCGACGAAATGAGCGCGCGTCCGCTCGGCGGACGCGACTTCGCCATCGCCGGTCTCTTCGCCGCGCTGATCACCGGCTTCCTCGCCGCCACCCATCCGCTGCTGGCCCTCGCGGCCTTCGTCGGCATCGTCTTCCTCACCTGGGTGATCGGGCGGCCCGAGCTGGTCCTCCTGGCGATGATCGCCGCCGTGCCCTGGGAGGCGATGCTGCACTACCCGACCGCCACCCTCTCGACCGTGAAGCTCCTCGGCGTCGCCCTGGTCGGCGCCTACGCGCTGCGGGTGGTCAGCCAGGGAACCAAGATCCGCACCTCGCCGGTGATCGGCCTCGGCGTCGTCTTCGCCTTCGTCGTCGGCCTCTCGCTGATCGTCTCGCCGGAACCGTCGGTCGGGCTCGAGAAGGCTTTCCGGTACGCCTTCTTCGTCCTCTTTCTCTTCCTCGTCGCCCAGCTCGTCAACGATCGCGCCGATGGCAAGCGCCTGCTGCAGGTGTACGTCGCCTCGGCCGCCCTGGCCAGCCTGGTCGGACTGATGGCCTTCCTCAGCGGCGCCGAGGCGCGGGCCTCGGGGCCGATCGAAGACCCGAATGACTTCGGCTACCTGATGGCGACCGCGGTGCCGATGGCGGTCTACCTCTACCGCGAAGACCGCCGCCTGCGCCTGCTCTGGGGCGGGGCGATGATCCTGCTGCTGGCGGCGACGGCCGCGACCCTCTCGCGCGGCGCCGGGGTCGGGCTCGCGGCGCTGGTGCTCTGGGGGCTCTTCACCGGCCGCATCGGGGCCAAGGCGGTGGTGACCGTGGCGGCGGCCGGCTTCGTCGCCGCCCTGCTCGCGCTGACGCTCTGGTCGCCGCTGATCAGCGACCGGCTCGAAGAAAAGGAACGGATCGCCGACAAGAACGTCGAATCCCGCGAAGCGTTCTGGTCGGCGGCGACCCAGATGTGGATGAGCTCCCCGGTGCTCGGGGTCGGCCCCGACCGCTTCGGCGTCGAGGCCCCCGAATACGTCCGGAGCAACCCGATCGCCCTGCAGGACCCGGTCGTCCACAACGCCTACCTGGAGATCCTCGCCGAGAACGGGCCGTTTGCGCTGGCCCTATTCCTGGCGATGATGGGGGCTGCCTGGAGCGCTCTGACGCAGGCCGAACGCGAGGCGCGACGGCGCGGCGACTACGAGTCCCTGCGCTTCGCCGCCGCGATCAAGGGATCGCTGCTCGTCGCCGCCGTCTCGGCGATCTTCCTCAGCGAGCAGGTGACGGTGCCGATCTGGCTCGCCTGCGCTCTCGCTTCTTCGGGGGCCGTGCTGCGGCCAGAGCCGCAGGCGGCCCGGACCGAGCTGGTACGAGCAGTCGCATGAAGGTCCTGCAGGTGACGTCGCTTCTCGGCGGCGGCCCCCTGGAGCAGGCGCTGGTGCTGAGCCGGGCCCTGGCGGAGGCCGGGGCCACCGTCGAGGCGGTCTGCGCCGAGGACCAGGCCGCCGAGCGCTTCGCCGCCGCCGGGGCCACGGCGCACGTATTGGCGCTGAAAAGCCCGGCCGACCTGGCCGGCGGCAGGCGCCTGCGCCGCCTCGCCTCGGGGTTCGACGTGGTCCACGCCCAGGACCGCCGCAGCGGCCTCTGGACGCGCCTCTGGCCCCGACAGCGTGGTCAGGCCCGCGTCTATACCGTCCATGGCCTCCCGGACCCCTACCTCCCCCCTCCGGTCGGCAGCGAGCGGCCCGGCCTCCGCGACCAGCTCGCCTACCGCGGCCTCGACGCCTTTCTCGCCCGCCGCTGCGACGCCGTCGTCTCCCCCTCCCGCTTCCTCGCCGACCAGCTGGTCGCCCGGCTCGGCTACCCCGCCGGCCGGATCGAGGTGATCGCCAACGGCGTCGAGCCACCGCCGCTGCTGCCACCGGGGGAGCTGGTCGGGACGATCTCCCTGCTGGAGCCGGTGAAGGACCTCGATACCTTCCTCCGCGCCGCGGCGCTGGTGCGCGAGAAGCGGCCGCAGACCCGCTTCGCCGTCTACGGCAGCGGCACCATGCAGGACCGGCTGGAAGGGCTTACCCGTGAGCTCGGCCTCGAGGCGTCGCTCTCCTTCCCGGGCCACCTCCCGGTCGACCAGGCGCTGTCGACGCTTCGCCTCTACGTCCTCTGCTCGCTGCTGGAGAACTGCCCGATGTCCCTGCTCGAGGCGATGGCGGCGGGGCGTCCCGCCGTCGCCACCGCCGTCGGCGGCGTCCCCGAGATCGCTGGCGAGGCGGTGCCGCTGGTGCCGCCGCACGACCCGGGGGCGCTGGCGGCGGAGATCCTGCGCCTGCTGGAGAGCCCCGAGCTTGCCGCCGAAGTCGCTGCCCGCGGGCAGGAGCGGGTGGGCTCGAAGTTCACCGCAGCCGCCAACGCGGAGCAGATGCTCGCCCTCTACGAAAGACTGCGGCGGCGATGAGGCTGCAGGTCGTGATCTCCGAGATGGGCGTCGGCGGGGCCGAGAAGATGGTCGTCGAGTGCCTGCGCGATGGCGCCGCCCACGGCGACGAGCTGGCGCTGCTGGGAGCGCCCGGCCGGCTCGACGAGGAGCTGCGGGGGCTGCCGGTCCGCCGCCGCGGGCTCCCGACCAGCCGCTCCGCCCCCGCCCTGCTGCGGTCGCTCGGGATCGTCACCCGCTTTAGCCGAGACTTCCGCCCCGACCTCGTCCACTCCCACAACGTCAAGGTCACCGCCGTCGCCCGCCTCGGGACCCAGCTGGCGGCGCCGCTCGCGCGGCCGCCGCTGCTGACGACCTTCCACGGGGTGCCGCTGGAGGAAGAGGATCAGGCGGTCAAGCTGCTGCGCCTGGCCGACCTCGTGGTCTGCGTCTCCGAGGACCTCAAAGGGCACCTGGAAGAGAAGGGCTTCCCGCCGCAAAAGCTCGCGGTGATCCCGAACGGGGTCCCGGACCCGACGCCGCTGCCGGCCGCCCGGCGGGCGGAGCTTGACGCCGAGCTTGGCCTCGGCGCCGAAGCCGAGGTGGTTTCGATCGTCGGCCGCCTCGTCCCCCAGAAGGCCCATGAGCGCTTCCTGCAAGCAGCCGCCACGGTGGCGGCGAAGCGGCCGCGGGCGCGGTTCCTGGTCGTCGGCGACGGGGAGCGGCGGGCCGAGCTGGAAGCGCTGGCCTCCGGGCTCGGCCTCGAGCAAACCGTGCTTTTCACCGGCATCCGCTCCGACGCCGCCGACGTCATCGCCCGCTCGGACCTGCTCGTCTTCTCCTCCGTCTGGGAGGGCCTCTCGATCGCCGCCCTCGAGGCTCTCGCCCGCGGGGTCCCCGTCGTCTCGACCGACGTCGCCGGCGCCCAGGAGCTGCTCACCAGCGGCGCCGGCGTGATCGTCCCGCACGACGCCGATGCTCTCGCGACGGCGATCTCAGATGCGCTGGCCGACCCCGCCGCCCGCGAGCGGATGGGCGCCGAGGGCCGCCGGCTGCATTCCGAGCGCTTCTCGGTAGCCCGGATGAACGCCGGCTACCGAGAGCTCTACGAGCAGCTGATCCGCCGCTAGCGGATCTTCCGCGGGTGCTTGCCCGGGCGGACCTTGATCGCGCGCGAGCGGGCGACGACCTTGCCCTTGCGGTCGAGGCCGATGATGCGGTAGCGGTAGGCGTGGCCCTTGTTGACCCGGCGGTCGACCCGGTGCTTGCGGGCGGTGCGGGCGAGCGGGCGGCTGTCGCGGACGACTTTGTAGACACGGACGTCGACGCCGCTCTGCTTCTCCCCGATCGGGGTCCACTTCAGCGCCACCTTCTCCGCGGTGACGGTTCCCTTGACCTTGATCGCAACGGTCCGTTTTTTCGGCTTCTTCGTCTGTTCCCGCGTTTCCTGCGTGCCGGTGAGGATCAGGGCGCTGTGCGCGGGCATCGTCGCGCCGGTCGCGTTGGTCAGGCCCGAGCCGGAGTAGGTGCCGCCGAAGCTGACCGTCTGGTTGGAGCCCGTCGGGTTGACGAGGACGAGGCCGTTGCCGAAGGTGCGGCGGTGGACGCCATTGCTGTCCCGCGTCTCCGCGGCGGTCGGCGCCCCGAGGTCGTATTCGTATTCCGGCAGCCAGGCTTCGCTGGTGTAGTTCGGGGTGAAGGCGTAGGAGGCGGTGCCGTTCGTGCCCAGCAGGACGGTGCCGAAGCCGAAGCGGGCGGCCTGGGTCTCGCCGCTGCTGCCCTGGGTGAAGCCGATGAACTGCTTGCCCTGGGAGGCCGCGTACTTGACCTCTTCCAGCTGCCGCGTCCACTGGCTTTCCGAGCGGTAGCCTTCGCCGCTGTTGCGGCCCCACTTGACGAACATCTCGTCGAGGGCGCCGTTCACGTACTTGAGCCAGCTGTTCTGGGTGGAGGTGTACTCGACCCAGGTGGCGAAGTTGGCGATCGCAAGCTTGCCGCTGGACTGGATCCGCGGCCCGATGTAGGCCAGGGCCGACTCGGTCGCGGCGCTGTAGGCAGCGTCGCTCGGGTACTTCGCGACCTGCGACTCGTCGGTGGCGTACTTCATCGTCGGGTTGACGTCGTCGAGGAAGACGCCGTCCCACCCCTTCGAGGTGACTTCGGCGATCACGTTGTCGGCCCAGCGCTGCTGGTAGGCGGGATTGCCGATGTCCATCGCCCACAGCCATTTGTAGCCGTCGGAGGAGATCGGCTCGCCGGCGAAGTTCTTCAGGAACCAGTCGGGGTTGGCTTCGGCTTCCTGCTTGGAGACCCCGGTCGAGGTCGTGGCCGTCTTCTTTTCCGCGGCGAAGCTGAAGTTCTTGTAGACGAGGACCTTGAGGGAGGGGTTCTTCGACTTCAGTTCCTGCATCCGGCTGGTTTCCCAGGACTGCAGCACGACGTAGGACTGGCGGCTCGAGGTCTGGGACCAGTCGGCGGTGGCGGCGGCGCTGTCGTAGGCGGCGCGGGTGTAGGTGACGGGGGCCGCCTGGGCGACGCCGATCATGGTCAGCGTCAGAGCCGCAGTCGCAACGAAGATCGCAATGACGTTCTTGAGACGCGCGACGCCCACCGGGCACCGCCTCCTTTCGGTAGCTGGGCGATCTCGGAGAGATCCCTGGCTTTGCGCCCCCGCCTCGCGACGGGTTTGCCTTTTCGAGGGGGCCGCTTATCGGTGCGGCCTCTTGATGGAAGTTAGATCGGCCCCTGGCGCGCATATACCGAGGCCCTGCCGAACGTTTGGACGCCTGTCCTACTAATTCAGGAAGCGGTGAAAGCTTTGTTGCGCGGCGAATCCTGGCCTCGCCCAAGCAGGCGGCGGTAAAGCTCGACGGCGGGAGCAGTCGTGTAGCGCCAGCGGAAGCGATCCGCGTGCTCCCGCGCGGCGAGGCCCAGCTCGCGCGCCCGGGCCGGGTCTGCCAGAAGCTCCGCGACGCCGGCCGCCAGCTCGGGCGGGGTCTCGGCGACGATGCCGTGGCGGCCGGGCTCGAAGCCGACCCCTTCGACGCCTAGGCCGGTGCCGACGATCGGTCGCGAGGAGGCCATCCCCTCGACCACCTTGAGCCGGGTTCCCCCACCCGCCCAGAGCGGCACGACCGTCAAGGAGGAGGCGGCGATCTCGGCCCCGAGGTCGTCGACGAAGCCGATGAACTCGACCCCCGGCGTCGCCGCGGAGAGCTCACGAATCTCCTCGGTGGCGCCGCTGCCGGCGATCCGCAGCCGCGCCCCCGGCCTGGCGGCGCTGACCTGCGGCCAGCCCTCGCGCAGGAAGCGCGCCAGGCCGTGCTCGTTCGGCGGGTAGTCGTGGCGGCCGAAGAAGAGAACCCGGTCGGGCTCGGCGCCCTCGAGCGGGATCTCGAAGAAGTCGTCGTCGATCCCGTTGGGGGCGACGATCAGCTCCGCGCCCGGAGCTTCCAGCTCCCGGCCATCGGACTCCGAGACGCAGAGGGTGGCGGTCGCGCGCCTCACCTCGCGCCGCTCGACTGTGCGCATCGCCTGCCACTGGCTCCACGCCCGCAACCAGGCGGCGGTGCCCGGCCGCTTCGTCTGGGCGATCGTGCGCAGCAGCTCCGAGTCGACGTTGTGGAGCGAGAGCACCCAGGGGACGCCGGCGAGGGCCCTGTCGTAGTAGGCGCTCTGGGTGTGCTCGATCTGAATCACGGTGCGCGGCTCCTGGGCCAGCTGGCGCAGGCGCGCGTCGACGCTGGGGATGAACGGGCTCGGCAGCCGCCTCAGGTGCTGGTGCAGCCGGTGCCGCGCGGTGGTCGGCGGCGGCGCCAGCACCTCCACGGTCCAGCCTCGCTCCCGCAGCACGGCGACGAGGCCCGGGTCCTCTCCGTCGGTGGTGAGGATGTGCGGGATGAGGCCGTCGGCCGCCGCGGCCTCGAGCAGGCGCAGGGTCCGCTTGCGGCCTCCGTCGATCGGCGGGTAGGGCAGGACCGGGCAGACGACGAGGAGTCGGTCCGAGGGCATTGCCTAGAGTCTTCCGCATCCTGGCGACCGCCAACCCCTCCCAAAGCTCCCCCGCAAGTGAGCGCCCGCAGGCGAGCCGGGTCACCGTCGTCATTCCCACCTACAACCGGGCCGAGCTGCTGGCCCAGACGCTCTCCAGCGTCTTCGCCCAGCAGCCGACGCCCTCCGAGGTGATCGTCGTCGACGACGGCTCCACCGACGGCACCCTCGAGTACCTCGAGTCGGTCGACGTCTCGGTGCTGCGCAACGAGCGCGGCGGCTGGGGGCCTGCCCGCGGCCGCAACGAGGGCTTCAAGCGCACGACCTCTGAGTTCGTCGCCTTCCTCGACTCCGACGACCTGCTCCTGCCCGGCGCCCTCGGCCGCCTCGAACGGGCGCTCGACGGAAGCCCCGGGGCGCCATTCGCCTTCGGCCGCTGCCTGACCGCGCTGAAAGAGAACGGGCGCTGGCGGGCGACCGGGTTGATGACGGTCGACGCCGCGGAGATGGACTCGCCGCTGCGGTCCCTCTTCGCCCGCAACTTCGTGCCCTCGGTGGGCTCGGTCGCCCGGGCCGAGGCCGTGCGGAAGATCGGCGGCTACCCGGAAAAAACCGCCTTCGCCGAGGACCACTATTTCTGGCTGCGCCTGGCACAGCTCGCGGACCCGGTCTTCGTCTCCCTGCTCACCTGCGTCTACCGCGTCCACGGGGGCAACCGGCACTCGCCGACGATGGCCGCGCGGGAAGTCGAGGAGTACCTGGCCCTCGCCCGCGAGGACCCTCGGCTCACCCCCTGCATCCCCGCCCGCCTCGGCGTCGCCCTCTGCGGGTCGTTCACCGCCAACCTCGGTCCCGGCGACCGCGGCAAGGCCCTCGCCTCCGTCCGCAAGAACCTCCTCGCCCGCCGCCACAAAGGCGAGATCATGCGGGCGGCCTACAAGCACTGGCGGGATCGCCGGCGCTGGGTGGAGGAAGGCCTACGACTCTGGGACGAGGATGATGAGCTCAGAGCCTGGCTTGCCCTCTACTGAGGGAAGCCAGGCGGTCTCCGGCGCGACCGGGAGGGCGGTGTTGCAGGGCAGCACCTGGAGCGCCGCGCGCATAATCGGCCCCCAGCTCTTCGTCCTCGTCGTATCCGTCGCCGCCGCCCGCTTCCTCGGCCCCGACGGGATGGGGCGGCAGAGCTTCATCGCCTTCATCGCCCTCTCGGTGGCGGCGATCTTCAGCGGCGGCATCGCCCAGATGCTCACCCGCTACGTCGGCGAGGGGATCGGGGCCGAGCGGGGGGCGCAAACCCGCGGCCTGGTCGCTTCCACCTACCGCGTCGTCCTGCTCGGCGCCCTGGCCGGGGCGCTGGCGATGATCGCCGCCGGGCTGCTCGGCGCAGAGCCGGCGGCCGCCTGGGCCCTGGCCGGCGTCGGCTGCGGCCTGGCCATCGCGCAGGCGATGCCGAACGCGATCCTCAGCGGCGCCCTGCGCTGGCGCCAGACCTCGATCGTCGGCCTCACGACCGGGGCCCTCGCCGTCCCGGCGACGATTGCTGTCCTGGCTGCCGGCGGGGGGATCACCGGCTTCTTCGCCGTCGAGACCGCGGCGATCGGCGCCAACCTGCTCTGGTCGGAAATCCTCAGCCGGCGGGTCCTGCGCGACCTCGGGCCCGAGGTCGCCCATGACCGGGCCCTGGAGCGCCGGGCCTGGAGCTTCGCCGGGCTGACGACGATCTCGATCGTCCTCGCCACGGTCGTCTTCAAACGTTCTGAGTTCTTCTTCCTCCAGCATTACGCCGACGATGCCGCGATCGCGATCTACTCGATCGCCTTCGCCTCTGTCTTTGCGATCACCGCCCTCACCGAAGCGCTCGGCAACACGGTGATGCCGGCATTCGCCACCCTCTTCGGCGGCGGCGCGAATGAGCGCATACGGCTCGGATTCGAGCGCGGCCAGCGCCTCCTGATCCTCTTCTCCCTGCCGCTGGCGGCAGCTGCGATAGCGGTGGGGCCGCAGCTGCTTTCGGTCGTCTACGGCAGCGATTACTCCGAGAGTGGCGAACTTCTGCAGATCATGGCCCTGGGAATCCCGCTGCTGGCCCTGATGGGCCTCGCACGGGCCTTCCTCGGCGGGCTGGGGAAGGTGAAGCCGATGCTGGTGACCACCGGAGTCGCAGCTGCCGCCAACATCGCGCTCGCTTTCGCCTTGATCCCTTCCCAGGAGGCGCGCGGCGCAGCTCTGGCGAACCTCGGCAGCCAGCTGATCGCCGGCGTGATCACCATCGCCTACGCCGACCGCCTGCTCGGCCGCCGCGGCATCCACTCCCGCACCCTGTTCGCCACCCTCGCAGCCTCGGTAGCCGCAGGGGGTCTTGGCTCCCTGGCGGCGGAAGAGCTGGGCGGCGTGCCCGGGATCGTCGCCGGGGCGGCGGCGGCCGCCATCGCCTTCACCGCGGTGGCGGCCCTGGTCAAGCCGATCCGGCCGGACGACGCCGACTGGCTGCGCGGCAGCACGAGCGGCACCCCGCTGGCGGGCGTGGCCGACCTCGCCTGCCGCGCCTTCGCCGCCCCCGCACCGGCGGCTGCCTAAGCAGCCTCGCCGGGCTCTTTCCGGGGAACCAGGACCAGCCGCTTGAACTCGGCGACGAGAACGCCGTCCTGGTTGAGGACGCGGGTGTGGACCTTGACGACGCCGCGGTCGGGCTTCGATTTCGAGGGCTTCACGTCCAGCACCTCGGTCTCGCAGAAGAGCGTGTCGCCGTGGAAGACGGGGTTCGGGTGGCTCAGCTCTTCGGTCGCCAGGTTGGCGATCGCCTTGCCCGAGACGTCGGAGACGGACATCCCCAGCGCCAGCGAGTAGACCAGCGGGCCGACGACGACGTTGCGGCCCTGCTGCGACTTGGCGGCATAGACGTCGTTGAGGTGCAGCGGGTGGTGGTTCATGGTGATCAGGCAGAAGAGGTGGTCGTCGGCCTCGGTCACCGTCTTCGCGGGCCAGTGTTTGTAGACGGCGCCTACCTCGAACTCCTCCAGGTAGCGGCCGTAGCTGTGCGCGCCGCTTGCCTCGCGCTCTGCCTGGTCCGTCGTCAGCTCGTACTTCTGGTCAGTCATCGGTGGGTATCGCTCCTATCGTGTTGGCGGCGC
This sequence comes from Solirubrobacterales bacterium, assembly GCA_045805765.1. Classification (GTDB taxonomy): domain Bacteria; phylum Actinomycetota; class Thermoleophilia; order Solirubrobacterales; family 70-9; genus VAYN01. The sequence continues at coordinate 5,757 of JBJMKN010000117.1, read as the reverse complement.
GAGATGCTATCTGCCGCCCGCCGATCAGCGTCGCCCGTAGATCGCGAGGTAGCGGGCGTCGCCGCCGATCGTGAGCGCTTGGCGCCGGCTCTTGCCGAGGCTCTTCCCGTCGACTGCCCAGCGGAGGAAGGGGAGCCGCTTGCCGCGACGGCTGATCGCACGCGGCGCCAGCAGGAAGCTCTCGGTGCCGGGCAGAAGCTCGGCGGAGAAGGGCGCGGTGGCGCGGACGGCGCCGAGTCGCAGGCGCGCGCCCGGGGGCCGCGAGATGAGGCGGAGACGAGCCAGCGCCGGGGGCGCTGCCGGTGGCTCAGCGGGCGGCGTGACGCTGCCGCCGCCGGAGCCGGATTTGGGCTCTTCTTTCGGTTCTTCTGGTTCTTCTGGTTCTTCGGGTTCTTCGTCCGGTTCGTCCGGTTCGGGGATGTAATGAGCGACCAGGTTGACGGACTCGAGGCTGGTCGCGTCGTGGATCCGCGACCCGCCATCGGACCAGTTGTCGAAGACGTAGGGCTGGCCGTCGACTTCAGCCGTCGCCGGGGCGGCGACGTTCGCCTTCGCACCGGCCATGGCTTTCGTACTGATCAGCCCCGTGTCGGTGAAGCCGTTCAGCGTCAATGGAATCCCAGCGGGGTCGGATTCGACGCCGATGTCGATTTCCAGCGGGTCGACTTCCACTTCAGCGCTCGCGCTCATCCCCCGCGAATCGGTCACCGTGAAGATCAGCCGCAGGTGCGACGGGAACTCGTGTTCCTCCGGGGCGAAGGTGCCAGCGGCCGTATCCGAGCTGATCAGCGGATGTTCGTGGCAGGCGTCGGGGCAGTGCTTGAGCCGGAATTCCCAGTGCGGGGTCAGCCCGGAGCCGAGCGACTCACCGTCGGGGTCGGGGCCGGAGACGGTCCCTTCGTATTCGAACGGCTGACCGACGATCCATTTCAGGCCCGAGGTCGGCTTCGAGATCGCCACTCCGGTCGGCGGGCCTTTGTCGCCGGGGTATAGGTCCACCGTTTTCGTCACGACGTGGCTGAACTCGTCCCTGATCCGCACGGAGGCGGTCACGTTGACCGGATCGTTGTATTCGTGGGAGGCGGTGCTGGCGCTGCCGTATTCGCTGAACTCGCCGTCTCCGTTCAGGTCCCAGGCCCATTCAAGGTGATCGCCGTCGGCAGCATCGGGATCGCTGGATCCCGATGCGTCGAAGTTCACCTGCAACGGCAGGGCGCCGTAGGTCTTGTCGACGTCGAGGTCGAGGGTCGGCGCCGCATTGCCGGGGAAGTAGCGGATCTGCCAGATCTCGTCGAAGTAGAAGTTCGGCACGTAGAGGGCGCCATCGGGCCCCTGGACGATGTCGACCGGGGTGAAGAGGGTGTCGCCGTTCTCGTGGACGATGAAGTTCTCGGTCGTCGAGGGATCGGGCTCGCCGTCGGCGCCTTCTTCCATCGTCCAGATGCAGCCTCGCGAGGCGTCGGTGAAGAAGAGGGCGCCGTGGTACTTCTCCGGCAGGAGCGCCGAGGGGTCGACCCCGGTCGGGTCGTAGAAGAAGAGGCCGGCGACCGAGGACCCGGCGGCGGGATTGCAGGCATCGCCCGGGAAGAGGTGGCCGTCGTAGCCGGGCGTGAAGGGGTGCGGGTAGGCGAAGAGGGGGGCGCGGACCGCGCTCGGTTCGCCGTAGAGCGACTCGCAGAGGGGTTTGTCGATCGCATCCCAGCGGGAGTTGACGAGGCTGCCCGCGGGGCCGCCCTCGTAGCAGGGCCAGCCGAAGTTGACGGCTTTCTGGCCCGCGGCCGGCGGCGCGGTTAGGTGATTTATCTCCTCCCACTGGTCCCAACCGACGTCGCCGATGTAGACGTCGTCGGTTCCCGGCTTGACCGCGAAGCGGAACGGGTTCCGCATGCCGTAGGCAAGGATGCTCGCGGCTTTCGCATCGACTTCGCCCTGCGCGTTTTTCAGCGGCGTGACGCTGAAAGGGTTGTCGGGGAGCGCCGCAGCGGTGTCGGGATCGACCCGGATCAGCGTGCCGCCGTAGTCGGTCGGATCATCGTCCGTCTGCGGCGTGCGGACGTCCTGCGAGCGCAGCGAGCCACCTTCGTTCGGGGGGTCTTCGCAGGGGTTTTCGAGCTGGCCGTAGTCGGGGACGCTCCAGCTGGCGCCGTCGCCGCCGGTCATCAGCAGCGCCCCGCTGCTGTCGAACTCGATGTCGCCGATCGAGTGGCTGAGCTTCTGCTGGCACCAGCTGTTGATCAGCACTTCCTGCGGCGGCTCCTGCGCGCCCCCGACGGCGACGTCGGTCGCGGGGTTGATCTCGATCCGCACCAGGCGGCCGCTGACGAGGCACCCCGAGTCGCTGCTGGTGTCGCAGCCATCGCTGCCGTCGGCGAGATGGGGATGCGGCGAGTCGGCGCTGTCACCTCCGATCGGCGCGTCGTAGGTGTAGCTGAGGTAGACGTAGGGGTCGTCGGGATATCCGGGCGCGAGCTTCATCCCGAGGATCCCCCGATCGCCGTCCGCGTGGACCTCGTCGATGATGTTGGCCACCAGGGTGGGGGTCGAGTCTTCGATCGAGTCGAAGGCGAGGACGCGGCCGTTGCGCTCGGCGACGAACATCGTCCCGTCGGGGGCGAACTCCAGCGTGCTCGGTTTCTGCAGGCCGTTGACGTAGGTCGGCCCGGTCGCTTTCGGCAACGGCAGCACCCGGACCTGAAAGCCGGGCGGCAGGGTCAAGGCGGAAGCGGGCGCGGCGAGGGCCCCCAGCAGGAGGGGCATCAGGAGCCAGAGGAGGCGCCCACGGCGGATCGCGTCGGCCAAGCGTGGGATTATGCCGACAATGCGTATAGGGATCATCGGTCTCGGCTACGTCGGGCTGCCGCTTGCCGTCGCCTTCGCCGAATCCGGCTGCGATGTGGTCGGCGTCGACGTCGACCAATCGAAGGTCGAAGCGCTCAACTCTGGGCGCAGCTACATCGAGGACGTCCCGGACTCGGCCCTCGCCCCGATCGCGAGCCGGCTCAGCGCGACCACCGGATACGAGGGGCTCGCCGCGGCCGACGCGGTGATCATCTGCGTCCCCACCCCGCTCAGCGATGCGCGTGAACCGGACCTCACCTACCTGGTCGAGTCGGCCGAGCGGCTGGCGGCGGTGCTGCGGGCCGGGCAGCTGGTCGTGCTGGAGTCGACGACCTACCCCGGGACCACCCGCGAGCGCCTGCAGCCGATCCTCGAGGCGTCGGGGCTGGCCGTCGGCACCGACTTCCACCTCGCCTTCTCGCCGGAGCGGATCGACCCCGGTCGCACCGACTACACCGTGAAGACGACGCCGAAGCTGGTCGGCGGCATCACCCCCGCCTGCACCGAGAAGGCGCGCGACCTCTACGCGCAGATCTGCGAGACGGTGATCGTCCTCAGCAGCCCCGAGGCGGCCGAGCTCTCGAAGCTGCTGGAGAACATCTTCCGCTCCGTCAACATCGCCTTCGTCAACGAGCTGGCGCAGCTCTGCGACCGGCTCGGGATCGACGTCTGGGAGGTAATCGACGCCGCCTCGAGCAAGCCGTTCGGCTTCATGCGGTTCGAGCCGGGGCCCGGGATGGGCGGCCACTGCCTCCCGATCGACCCCTTCTACCTCGCTTACAAGGCGCGCCAGTTCGACTTCTACCCCGAGTTCATCGAGCTGGCGGGGAAGGTGAACCAGGCGCAGCCCTCATTCTGCGTCGAACGAATCGAGCGGGCCCTGAATGGGGTGGCGAAACCGGTGAAGGGCTCCCGCGTCCTCATCCTCGGCGTCAGCTACAAGGGCGGCGTCGGCGACACCCGCGAATCGCCGGCGCTGAAGATCATCGGCCGCCTCCAGGACCTCGGCGCCGAGGTCTCCTACCACGACGCCTTCGTCCCCGAGCTGAAGGGCCACGGCCTCGCCAACGTCGACCTCGACGAGGGCCTGCGGGAGACCGACCTGGCGGCGATCGTCACCGCCCATCCCGGCATGGACTACAAGCAGATCGTCGCGCAGGCGCCTCTGGTGATCGACTTCCGCGGCGTCACCCGCGAGATCGACGCGGAGAACCTAATCCGCCTCTAGTGCACTTTGCGGAGGCGGTTTCGTTCCTCCTGCTTCTCGACCACCTGGGAGATCAGCTTGACGACATTGGAATCGCCGGTCGTCTTGATGTGGCCGGTTTCCGCCGCTCGCCGGTAGCTCTTCAGCGTGCCTTTCTCGGCCAGCTCGTTGAACTGCGGCCGGTCGATTTCGACCAGCAGCCGCTCGTCCTGGGCGAGGTCTTTGCTGATCTTCGGCCCGGGCAGCTCGACCCGGTAGAGCTGGACGTCGTGTTTTGCCCGCAGCTCCAGCCCGAAGACCAGCTTCAGGTTCGCCAGGGCGGGGACTTCGGCCTGAAACCGCTCAACAGCGGTGCGGATCAGGTCCGAAGTCGATGCCATTGCTAGAGCTCCCTCATTAGATCTTGTGCCTCTGCAGCAGCTTCTTGCCGATCACCATGCGCTGGATCTCGGAGGTTCCCTCGCCGATCAGCAGCAGCGGCGCGTCGCGGTAGAGGCGCTCGATCTCGTACTCCTTCGAGTAGCCGTAGCCGCCGTGGATGCGGAAGCTTTCTTCGACGCAGTACTTGCCGCACTCCGAGGCGAGGAGCTTGGCCATGCCGGCCTCGAGGTCGGAGCGCTCGCCGGCGTCCTTCATCCGCGCCGCTTTGCGGGTGACGAGGCGGGCGGCCTCGAGCTGGGTCGCCATGTCGGCGAGCTTGAACTGGATCGCCTGGTGGGCGGCGATCGGCTTGCCGAAGGTCTTCCGTTCCTGGCTGTAGCGGAGGGCGAGCTCGAGGGCGCGCTGGCCGATGCCGACGCCGCGGGCGGCGACGTTGACCCGGCCGACCTCGAGCGCGTCCATCATCTGCACGAAGCCCTGGCCGAGACCGGCCTCCTCGCCGCCGAGGATGCGCTCCGGCGGGCACTTGTAACCGTCGTAGACGAGCTCGGTCGACTCGACGCCCTTGTAGCCCATCTTCTTGATTTTGGGCGGGACGTTGAGGCCCTTGAAGTCTCCCTCGCCGGTTTCCTTCCAGGCCTCCTTCTCGGTGATGAAGCAGGTCATCCCCTTGTAGGGCGGATCGGCCTTGGTGTCGTTCTTCATCAGCACGAAGACGACGCTGGAGAGAAGCCCGTTGGTGACCCACATCTTGGTCCCGTTGATCAGCCAACCGTCGCCGTCCTGCTTGGCGCGCGTCGAGATGGCCTGGACGTCGGACCCGAGACCGGGCTCGGACAGCGAGAACGCCGCGCGGATCTCTCCGGTCGCCATCCGCGGGAGGTACTTCTCCTTCTGCTCGTCGGAGCCGAACTTCATCAGCAGGTAGGACCCGATGAAGTGTGTGTTGACGACGCCGGAGATCGAGATCCAGCCGCGCGAGAGCTCCTCGACGATCATCGCGTAGGTCGTCAGGTCGAGGCCCATCCCGCCGTACTCCTCGGGGATCGTGACCCCGAACAGGCCGAGCTCCTTCATCTGCTCGACGACCTCTTCGGGGAACGAGTCCTCGTGGTCGTGCTTCTCGGCGACCGGGATGATCTGCTCATCGACGAACTGGCGGACCATCGCGGTGATGTCCTTCTGTTCGTCGGTCTTTTCCGTGTAGGGCGAAGTGGCTACGGCCATGTTCTCGGCGGCTCCAGAGACATTGACTCGCGGATCAATTTCTGACGAGGAAGGATACCCGCCGCCGCGCCGGCCGACCCCGGTTTCAGCCGCCGAGTGCGCTG
>JBJMKN010000116.1:0-21811 GCA_045805765.1 Solirubrobacterales bacterium | reverse complement strand
ACCACGGCGATGCGGATGGCCAGCTGACCGCTCGTCTCGAGGGTGCGCTCGATCAGCGGCCAGCCGCGCACCATCCCGCGGACGGCTACGACGGCGGCCAGCACCGCGATGACCACGAAGGCGACCAGGATGGCGGCGTTCGAGACCTCGCTCTTCGTGGAGAAGACCAGCGTGATCAGGAGGATCGGCCCGAACTCGCCTATCGCGCCGGCGGCGAGCAGGTGCGTGCCGAAGCGGGTCCGGAGCTCGCCGGCGTCGCTCAGGATCGGGATCAGGGTGCCGATCGCCGTCGTGGCCATCGCGGACCCGGTGAACAGCAGCGACACCACCAGCCCGGTGAGCGCGAGCAGCCCGCCGATGCCGTACGCGAGCGCCAGCGACATGAGCCAGCCGATCACCGCGAGCCGCAGCGGGGTGCCACGGATGCGCTCGAAGTCGATCTCGTAGCCGGCGAAGAAGAAGAGCATTCCCAGCCCGAGGTTGGCGAAGAAGTTGACGAAGTCGTCGCTGTGGGCGACGTCGAGGATTTCCGGCCCGATCACGATCCCGAGGATCAGCTCGAGCACGACGACCGGCGGCGCGAACCGCTTCGGGAGGAAAGCCACGGTGATCGCGGCGATCGCGGCGACGACGACGATCGCGAAGAAGGAGTCGGTGTCGACCGTGATCACGGCGCTGATCCTATGGCCGCCGCCCGCTAGGATCAGGCGTGGACCGTGCTAGGCGGGGTGTCAGCGGTGCCTTGTGACCCGAAATCCGCTTAGCGGGGCCGACTACCGTTCCGAGGGACTGGCCGTCGGGGTCAGTGCGTCGCGGCGGCGTTGACGGCCGGGTCCTGCGCGACGTGGGCACGCGAATCAGGTCAGGTCCGGAAGGAAGCAGCCTTAAGCGGATGCCGCGGGTGCCGCAGGTGAGCCCGGCCCGAGCCTAAAGCGACGGACACGCCCGGTGACCTCGTTTCGAAGGACGGGTGCACGGTCCATAACTTCAGCGGCGTTCGTCCTTGGTTCCGCGTACGGCGACCAAAGGACGAACGCCGCGCCTAGTCGATCAGGCGCTTGCGCATCTGGTGGATCGCGACGCGCCAGGTCGCGACGGCGAAGACGACGAGAAAGGCGAAGCGCAGCAGGTCCTGCCACTCGAACCCGAAGGCGCCGCGCGGACCAGTTCGACCAGCTGGTGCAGGGGGTTGATCTGGGCCACCACCTGGAAGCCCTCGGGCAGCCCTTCGATCGGGAAGAAGGTGCCGGCGACGAGGAAGAGCGGCGTCACGAACAGCGCCGTCACGTAGTTGAACTGGTCGATCTTGGCGACGGTCGCCGCCATCGCCACCCCGAAGCCGGCGAAGCCGAGCGCGGTGACGAAGGCAAAGAGCGGGGTCAGTAGCATCCCCGGCTCGGGGTCGAGGCCCCAGAAGAAGGTGACGACCAGCGGCACGCAGCCGTAGACGGCCGAGCGGGTGGCGATCCAGAGCATCTCGGCGCTGACCAGCTCTTCGACGTCGACCGGCGCCGCCAGGATCGCTTCGTAGGTGTTCTGGAAGCGATGCTTGACGAAGGTGCCGAACATCGCCGGCAGGGCGCTGGAGAAGATCACCGCCGTCGCCACCATGCCGGTGCCGACGAACTGGATGTAGGGGATGCCGTTGACTTCGTCGACGAGGGTGGCGCTGAGGCCGAGGCCGAAGGCCAGCAAATAGACCAGCGGTTCGAGCACGCTGGAGAAGGTGGTCCCCTTCCAGTAGGTGCGGAAGTTGGCGACCTCGCGGCTCATCACCCCGGCTATCGCCGCCGGTTCCAGCCGCCGCATCGTCCGTCGCTGCGGCTGAGCCTGGGTCGAGGCCTCCATCACTCGGCCTCCTCGCCGGTCAGCAGCACGAAGACGTCCTCGAGCGTCGCCGCCCGCACGACTGCTTCCTCGGGAACGGCACCATCGCCCGCCCGCTCGGAGCCGACGATCGCGATCGCCGGCCCCGCCGGCCGCACCTTCAGCCCGGCCGCTTCGGCGCTGGCGCGCAGCTCGGTCAGGCGCTGCGGCGGCGCGTAGACCTCGGCCGTCTGGCGGCCGGCGTGCTCGGAGATCAGGTCGGCGGGCCGGCCGCGGCTGATGATCTTGCCGCGGTGCATGACGGCGACCTCGTCGGCCAGCCGCTCGGCCTCCTCGATGTAGTGGGTCGACATCAGGATCGTCGTCCCCCGCGATTTGAGGTCGCCGATCAGCGTCCACAGCTCCGTCCGGATCTGGGGGTCGAGGCCGACCGTCGGCTCGTCGAGGAGGACGAGGCGAGGCTCGTGGACGAGGCCGCGGGCGAGCAACAGGCGTCGCCGCATCCCGCCCGAGAGTTTGTCGACCGCGTCGCGCCGGCGGTCCCGGAGGCGGGCGAGGTCGAGGCAGCGGTCGACAGCCGCGCCGACGTCCTTGACCCGGTACAGCCGCGCATAGACGGCGAGGTTGTCTTCGACGGTGACGTCGACGTCGAGGTTGTCGAGCTGGGGAACGACACCCATTTCCGCGCGGGCGGGCTTCGACTGGGCGGGCAGCTCGTGCCCGAGGACGTGAAGCTCACCCGAGTCGGCGACCGCCTGGCCGGTGAGGAGCCGCATCGTCGTCGACTTGCCGGCCCCGTTCGGCCCCAGCAGCCCGAGGCAGATGCCTTCCGGGACGTTGAGGTCAAGCCCATCGACGGCCCTGATCGGCCCGAAGGTCTTGACCACGTTTCGTAGCTCGATAGCCGCCATGACCTGATGGTTTCATGAGCGGACCTTTTGGCACATCCCGAGGGATGAGAGACTGCCGCCGATGCTCGACGAGCGCTGGATCCGGTCGCTGCACGTCGAGTCGATGCGCCGCGCCGACCTGCACCGCGAGCGCGAGCCGCACGTCCTCTTCCAGGCCTCGACGATCGGGGCGCTGCTCGAGGGGGCATTCGAGGGCGACCTCACCTTCGCCGAGCTGGCCGAGCACGGCGACCTCGGCCTGGGGACGCTCAACCACCTCGACGGCGAGATGATCGCGCTCGACGGCGAGTTCTTCCGCGCCGACGTCGACGGGAATTTGAACCGCGTCCCGCCCGAGGAGCGGACTCCCTTTGCGGTCGTCACGGACTTCGAGCCCCGAGTCGACCGAGTGCTGGATGCGGGCGTGCACTCGCACGAGGAGCTTCTCGCCCAGATCGACGAGCTGCTCCCGCCCGGGGCGTCCACCTGCGCGATCCGCCTTGACGGCCGCTTCGAGCTGGTCCGCGCCCGCTCGGTCCCGCGCCAGGAGCCGCCCTACCGGCCGCTGACCGAGGTCGTCGCCGAGCAGCACGTCTTCGAGCTGGAGGAGGTGGAGGGGACGATGGTCGGCTTCCGCTTCCCGACCTATGTCGAGGGCATCGAGGTGGCGGGTTACCACCTCCACTTCGCCAGCGCCGACCGCCGGCGCGGCGGCCACGTCCTCGATTCCCGCGTGAGCGGGCTACGGGTGCGGCTCGATCCCTCCGACGACCTCCACGTCGAGCTGCCGCCCGCGGTCGAGCTCCACGACCCGGAGCTTGCCGCCGACACCCACGCCGCCGTCGAAGCGGTCGAGCACGCCGGCTAGCAGCGGCGGTAGACCAACCAGGAGTCGTTGCCGGCGACTTCCTCGAACCCGTTCGGGACCGGAAAGGAAGGATCCGTCGGGTCGTTCGGGTCGAGGATGAAGTTGTGGATGACGAAGTCCGAGGCGGGGGCGAGGAAGTAGCCGCGCTTCGGGACCTCTTCCTCGCTGGCGCTGACGATCTGCGTCGGCTCGACGTCGAGCCCGAAGGCGAGGCGGGGGACGGCGCGGTGGTTGGGGACCGCGACCTTGCCGCAGAGCGGCTCGAAGGCGCCGTCGTCGACGAGGTCGGTGAGGTCGTTCTCGATCCGGGCCTGGTTGGTGAGGTCGGTGTCGACGCGGGAGTCGAGGTCCCACTGGTTTGGAATCCAGGCCAGGAACATCAGCGCGACGATCGCCGCGAACACTTGCCAAGGGCGCCGCCACGGGTGCCCGGGCTCGAGCAGCCGCCACCCGAGCAGGGCGACGCCGACGAAGATCGCCAGGATCGAGGCGGCGAGCATCGTGTAGCGGGGGAGGATCGCGAGGCCGCCGCAGGCGAGCAGGGCGAAGGCGGCAAGCGCGAGCGCGGCGGCGACGCCGCCGAGGAGCGAGCGGCGGCGCAGGAAGGCCAGCCCGAGGGCGACGCCGCCGAGGGCGCCGACCATCCCCGGCCACTGCAGCACCTCGCCGAGCCGGCGCGGGCCGTAGAGGACGAGGTCGAGTGGGCCGGTCTGCCGTTCCAGCGTCTCGACCGTCTCTTTCGTCCCGGTCCAGGAGTAGGTCGGGCTGCCGGTGGTGGCCCAATCGAACAGCGCCCAGAGGATCGGCCCCGCGAGCGCCAGGGCCGCCAATGGCGCGAGCTCCCGCTTCACCCGCGAACGGTCGCTGCGGTCGGCCGTGTACGCCAGGTAGAGCCAGTAGACGCCAGCGAAGAGCCAGGCCTCGGGCCGGAGCAAGCCGGCGAGGGCGAGGAGGGCGAGGACCGGCCAGCCGGCGCGCGGGCGCTTCGCCTCGATCAGCAGGGCGCCGAGACAGAGGGCGATGTAGGGGAGATCGATGTAGGCGCGCAGGCCGTTGGAGAGAAAAGGGGCGCGGGTGAGGACGATCGCCGCGGCGACGGCGCCGATCCAGCGGTCGAACCAGATCGCTCCCAAGCGGTAGACGAAGAACCCGATCAGCCCCAGCGAGACGTAGGCGCCGATCATCGTCAGCGTGATCATCCCGTCGCCCAGCGGCGTCGTCGCCAGCCCCCAGAGCTCCGTCAGCGGGTGGGGGGTCGGCGGCAGCGCGGCGCCGTAGTCGGGGCTCTCGCCGTGGGCCAGTTCCCGTCCCCAGACGAGGGCGTAGATCGTGTCGTAGTTGGGGAACCCGTAGGGGAAGAGGAGCAGCAGCGTGCCGCTCACCGCGGCGACCCAGGCGGCGGGCGTCAGCCAGTTGCGGGCCCCCTTCGGCACGGGCGGCACGGTATCGGTGCGGCCCGCCGAGCAGCCCGGTGCCCATAGATACACTCGCTCGACTGCCGATGAGCGAGTCGACTTCCCTCTACCGCCGCCACCGTCCCGGGTCCTTCGACGAGGTCGTGGGCCAGACCCATGTCGTCCGCACCCTGCGCAACGCGGTCGAGCAGGGCAAGGTCCACCACGCCTACCTCTTCGTCGGCTCGCGCGGCACCGGCAAGACCTCGATGGCGAAGATCCTCGCCCGCTCGCTGAACTGTGAGCGCGGCGGCCCGACCATCACCCCCTGCGGCGAATGCGAGTCCTGCGTGACGATCGCCGCCGGCACCTCGGTCGACGTGATCGAGATGGACGCCGCCTCGAACCGCTCCGTCGACGACGTCCGCGACCTCCGCGAGCGCGTCGCCTACGCGCCGGCGGGCGGCCACTGGAAGGTCTACATCCTCGACGAGGCGCACATGCTGACCAAAGAGGCATGGAACGCCTTCCTGAAGACGCTCGAGGAGCCGCCGCCGAACACCGTCTTCGTCCTCGCCACCACCGAGTCCCACAAGGTGATGGCGACGATCGCCGACCGCTGCCAGCGCTTCGACTTCCAGCGTCCCTCGCTGGAGCAGATCTCCGAGGTGCTGAACCGGGTCGCCGCGGCCGAGTCGATCGAGGTCGAGGACGGTGCCGCGGCGATGATCGCCCGCTCGGCCTCCGGTAGCTTCCGCGACGCACTCGGCACGCTGGACCAGCTCGTCGCCTTCGGCGGCAGCCAGGTCGAATTGAAGGACGTCCTCGAGATGCTCGGGGCGGCCGACGCCGACCTCCTCTTCGAGACGATCGACGCCGTCGTCGCCGAGGATCCCAAGCAGGTGCTGATGGGGATCGAGCGGATGGCCCGCTCCGGCCGCGACCCCTCGCAGTTCGCCCGCGACCTCCTCGCCCATCTCCGCCACCTGCTGATCGTGCAGACGACCGGCGAAGTCCCGACCACCTTCGTCGTCACCGCCACGGACACCGGCCGCATGCAGGCCCAGGCGCAGGCGATCCAGCCCGCCAACCTCGTCCGCACGATCGACGAGCTGGCGACTGCGCTGACGGCGGTGCGGGAGGGGGACGACGCGCGGATGGCTGTGGAGATCGCGCTGCTAAAGGCTGCGCGTCCGGACCTGGATCCGAACACCGAGGGGCTACTCAGGCGCATAGAGAGACTGGAGCAAGGCGGGGGCGCATCGTCCCCACCCACGCCAAAGACCCCGCGGCAAGACGATTCACCTCCGGCGGAAGACCCACCCCCTGCGGAAGAGGAAGAGGCCGAGGCATCACCGTCTGCCGATCCCGCCCCTGCAGCGGCAGGACCCGCCGGCCAGGACGCTCTGTCCCTCGAGGAGATCCAGCGCGTCTGGCCCGCCGTCCTCCACAAGCTGCACGAGACCGCTCCGGCGCTTGCTGGTGCCCTTGAAGGAGCGCGCCCGGTCAGCTTCGAGGCGGGGGCGCTCGAGGTCGGGTTTCCGCCCGACATGACCTTCCTGAAACGGAATGCCGACAGTCCCGAGAAGCGGGACACGGTGGCGGCGGCGTTCGCCGCGGTCACCGGGGTGGGGCTGCGACCAACTTATGTCCTGCTCGATGGCGAGGCGCCGCCGGATACGCCGGTGCCTGGCAGCGAGGTGGTCGACGAGGAAGAGCTGCTGGAGCGGCTGAAGAGTGAGTTCGACGCGGAGGAGGTCAGTTAGGTGGCACGAGGAGGAGGGCCCGGCGGCTTTGACATCCAGGGCCTGATGAAACAGGCGCAGCAGATGCAGGCCGAGATGATGGAGGCCCAGGAGAAACTGAAAGACGAGGTCGTCGAGGCCAGCGCCGGCGGCGGCATGGTCAAGGTGAAGATGGGGGGCGACCTGACCCTGCGCGAGATCGTCATCGACCCCGAAGCGATCGACCCGGAGGACGCCGACCTGCTCCAGGAGATGGTCCAGGCGGCGGTCAACGAGGGCCTGCGCGCCGCGCAGGAGCTCGCCAGCTCGAAAATGGGCGGCATCGCCGGCGGCGACATGGGTGGCCTCGGGGGCATGCTCGGTTGAGCGAGGGCCCGGCACCGCTGGCGCGCCTGGTCGCCGAGCTCTCGCGGTTGCCGGGCATCGGCCAGCGGACCGCGCAGCGGCTCGCATTCCACCTGCTGCGCGCGCCCGACGAAGAGGCGTTCGCGCTCGGCGACGCGATCCGCGAAGTGAAGGAGAAGGTCGGCCTCTGCGAAGAGTGCTTCAACCTCGCCGAGGGGCCGCTCTGCCGGATCTGCGGCGACCAGAACCGGGACCGGGCGACGATCTGCGTCGTCGAGGAGCCCTCCGACGTGATCCCGATCGAGCGGACTCACGAATACCGCGGCCTCTACCACGTGCTCGGCGGGGCGCTCTCCCCGATCGACGGGGTCGACGCCGAAGACCTGAAGATCGGCGAGCTGCGCCGGCGGGTCGAGCGCGGCGGCATCGGCGAGGTGGTGCTGGCGACCAACCCCACCACCACCGGCGAGGCGACCGCGCTCCATATCGCCGAGATGCTGCGCGGTCAGGTGACGGTGACGCGGCTGGCCAGCGGCCTGCCGGTCGGCGCCGACCTCGAGCACGCCGACGAGGTCACGCTCGGCAAGGCGCTCGCCGGCCGAAGAAGCCTGGAATAAGCGGGGACCAACATCCGTCCTGGACGAGCGTCGTCTCGCAAATAGCGGGATTTTGAGAATCGAGCGTCCGCCGCTTTCGCGAAGGTCACTCCGTGTCTGACCAGTCCAACCTCGGTCGCCGCCGCGAAGACGCCTCGCCGGCGAGCAGGATCGCCCTCAAGGTGTCCGCGCTTCAAGCCGATCTCTTGGGCAGCTTGCACGAGGAGATTGGAACCAATGGAGAGGACTTCGTTCTCGCCGCCCAGCGGCTCGCCGGTGAGTTCGGCTCGGTGACCGCTGCGGCGCTGGAGGCGACCCAGAACAGAGGAGCCGCGCACTCCAACGGGATCTCGGCCTCGGTCGCAGTCGAGGATCAGCTGCAAGAACTGCCGAGCCTGTACCGGCAGGGGCACATGCGGCGGCGGTTGGAACAGCTGCTGGAGACGAACCGGCGGTATGGGCATCCATTTGGATTGGCCGTCTTCGATCCCTCGGGCCCTGGGGTGCGGCCGCATGACGTCGCCGGGGGGCAGGAGACGGTGCTCTCGATCGTCGGGGCGGCGCTGCGCGACAGCATCCGCATCGTCGACGAAGCCTTCCGGCTCGAGGAGGACGCGATCTGCGTCCTCGCCCCCAACATCGGCACGGTCGAAGGGGTGCAGATGTGCGAGCGGCTGCTCGGCCAACTCGACGACCTCGAGCGCGCCGGCGGCCTGAGGATCTCGATCTCGGCCGGGGTCGTCGCCTGCCCGGATCACGGCGCCGACGCCGAAGAACTTCTGCACAAGGCCGACGCGGCGATGTGGCGCGCCCGGGCGGTAGGGCAGCCCGTGGGCGTGGGCGCCTTGCAAGATCGCTAACAGTTTCTGCGAAATCTGCCGATAACCGGTGTAAACCCGGGGAATCGGTGGGAGAATCTTCGCCCGACGTCGAAATAGACGCGCAGTCCACCCGTTCGACCTTCTTATCTAAATGCCAGGAATCCGCACCAACGCCGCCGCCGAAGTCCTTGGCGTAAGTCCCAACACTCTCCGCAGCTGGGAGCGCCGCTACGGCTACCCGGTTCCGAAGCGGACCGTCGGCAACCACCGCAACTACGAGCTGGTGGAGCTGCAGGCGCTGCGGGACGCACTGGCGGAGACCGGCAACATCTCCTCGGCGATCGAGCTGGCGCGCCAGCGCCAGGCTGCGCCGGCCAACGACGGCAGCCTCTTCACCGCCTTTGAGAGCTTCGACGAGTCCGCCGCCGACCGCGCCGTCGAGGAGAGCCTCGCCCTGCGCTCGCTGGAGCGGACGGTCGAGGAGCTGCTGCTGCCGGCGATCGACAAGCTCGCCGCTGACTCCGAGCGAGAGGCAGAGCTCGAGTTCGCTTCCCGCTGGGCGACCGGCTGGCTGCACGGCGCCCGCCGCCTCGCCTCCGCCGCCGCCCGCCCCGCCGGCATCCTCCTGCTCGACTCCAGCCACGGCCAGGGCGCCGAGGAGGTCTACACCCAGGCCCTCGACCTCGCCCTGCGCCGCGCCGGCTTCCGCGTCCTCGTCCTTTCCAATGAGCTCGGCGACGAGCGCCTGGGCCGCGCCCTCGGCGCCCTCGACCCAACCGCGATCGTTCTCTGCGGCCCCGGCGCCGACACCCAGGACGCCGTCAAGCTGGTCCGCAAGATCCGGGAGCTCGGCTTCGTCGCCCCCCTCTACGGCTTCCGCGCCGACGGCCTGATCGGCGCCGCCGTCCCCTCCGCCGGCAGCCGCCCCAGCGAAGTAACCGGCATGCTCAACGCCGATCTTCGCCGCCGCGCCACTCAGGCTTTCGCCTAGTCCACGCAACAGGTGAGGGCCCTGCGGGGTCATTCACCCATCAAGGCCGAAGAAGCCCCGCAAGAGCAGTCAAGCGACGCCGTTGCCGCGCAGGTCCTGCGCGCCCGCAGGGGCAACCGGGCCGCGGAAGAGTGGATCGCGCACCGCGCCTACGCGGCGGGGCTGCGGCTCGCAACCTTCTCCCTCGGAGACGTCAACCTCGCGCAGGACGTTGGCCAGGAGGTGGCGATTCGCGCTCTCCGTGGCCTCCCCAAGCTGCGTGATGCGGACCGCTTCGACGCCTGGACTTATCGGATTTGCGCCGCCGAGATCAAGCGGGCGGCGAAGAAGCGTAAGCGGCACGAGTGGCATCCCTACGAGGCCGTGGAGCATGAACTGCAGGTCGAGGCAGCCTTTCCCGAGAGTTTGGGTGAGCGCGACTGGCTCGTTGGTGCCCTGGCGCAGCTGAGCGAAAGACAGCGGCTCGTTCTGGGTCTGCATTACGTCTACGGCCTCAACGACAAGGAGATCGCCATGGCGGTTCGGGCGCGTCGAGGGACCGTGCGGTCGTTGCTGAGCCGGGGTTTGGCCCGGCTACGGGAGCAGGCCGAAGTGGAGGAGTCGAACGGTGGTCACGAAGCCACGATGGGTCAATTCACGAAGGAGACAGTCCGATGAGCCGGAAATCGCTTGAGGGAGAGTTGCGGAGGCACGTCGAGGGGATCGAGCACCTGCGACCTGACCCCGATCGAGTTCGGGTCGCAATGGCCGCGGCAAGCAGCGGCGCTGTCGCCCGGCGCCGCTGGACGCCGCTGGCGACGGCCCTTGCCTGCCTGGTGCTGGGAGGCGCCGTTGCCACCGCCGCCACCGGATTGCTGGACCCCGCCCTCGACTCCTTTCTCCATGGCGGCAAGTCTCCGGGCCGACAGCTCTCGGGGAAGGCACTGCCCAGTTGGCTGCGCCCCGCCCCTCACTACAACGCCCCTGAGGAAGTCTCGGTGGTAGCGGCGTCTGGCAAGGAGCGCCTCCTTGCATATCGCCAGCGGGGCTGGATCTGCTTCGACTACGGCCACCACGCCGGCGAGTGCCTGACCCCCCGCGACTGGCGAAAGGAACTGCAGGAGGCACCGTGGATTCTGCGTGGCCCGCTCGGTAGGTCGGTCTGGTTCGGACTGGTCGATGCGAGCGTCGCGCTCGTCAGGGTTGAATATCGAGAAGGTGGGACGACGGACGTGCTCGTGCGCAACGGCGGCTTCGTGCTCGACGCCGACCGCGATCGAGACCCGCAGCGCCTCCTTGCGCTCGACGCCTCCGGTGCTGTGGTCGCCGAGCAGCCGATTGACGACTAGCCCCCGATCGGCGCCGCGCCGGCCTCCTCGATGCCGGCGGCCGCCATACCGCCGAGGGCGTTGTCGCCTGCGAAGACGTGGTGGACGTCCTCGGCGAGGTCCGCGCTCACCGCCTCCCAGTCGCCGCGGCTGAGCGCGGCGAAGACGCCGCGGGCCTTGCGCTTGACGATCGCGCGGTAGAGCACGTCAAGCCTCCGAGGCTCCCGCGACCGGCGGCGTCGGACCGGTCTCGCTGATTCCCCAGCGTTCGTGCAGCCTGCGCAGCGGCGCCGGCGCCCACCAGTTCCACTTGCCGAGCAGCTCCATCAGCGAGGGCACCAGCAGGGCGCGGATGATCGTGGCGTCGATCAGGACCGCCAAGGCGGTGCCGACGCCGTTCTCCTTGATGAAGATGATCTGGGAGGTGGCGAAGGCGCCCATCGCGACCGCGAAGAGCAGCGCCGCGGCGGTGACGATCCGCCCCGTCCGCTCCAGTCCGATCGCCACCGACTCCGATTCGGAGGCGCCGTTGTCGCGCGCCTCTTTGATCCGCGAGAGCAGGAAGACCGCGTAGTCGGTGGAGAGGCCGAAGGCCACCGCGAAGAGCAGGATCGGCATCGTCTGCTCGATCGCCCCGGGGCTGGAGTAGTCGAGGAACCCCTCTAGCCGGCCGTCCTGGAAGATCAGCACCAGGAGGCCGAAGACGGCGCTGAGGTTGAGGAAGTTCATGATCAGCGACTTGATCGGCAGGATTACCGAGCCGGTCATCAGGAAGAGGATCAGCAGGGTCGCGAAGATCACGATCGCCAGGGCAATCGGCAGGTGCTGCTCCAGGCTCGACTGGAAGTCGACGAAGTCGGCGGTGGCGCCGCCGACCAGTACCTCGGCGCCCGCGGGCGGCGGCAGGTCGCGGATCGCGTTGACGGTCGTCTGACTCGACTCCGAGGCGAAGGCGTTGGCGGAGACCGCCTGGATCGCCGTTACCCCGGGGGCGAGCTGCTGCGGCGGCGCCACTTCGGCGACCCCGCCGACCCCGCGCACCTCCTTCGCGAACTGCGCCGCCGCCTTAGGCCCGCCTTCGACGTCGATCCAGATCGGCGTGTCGTGGTAGGGCGGGAACTGCTGGCTGACGGTGTCATACGCCTGTCGCGCGCTGGCCGACTCCGGCAGCACGGTCGGGTCGACGGTGTTGAACTTGATCGCGAAGAAGGGCAGCCCGAGGACGATCAGGAAGAGGGCGCTGAGGGTCGCGACCGGCAGGGGCCGGCGCATGACGAAGCGCGAGAGCCGGTACCAGAAGCCCTCCTGCGCGGGGCGCGCGTCGGCCTCGGCCCGCCGCTGCAGGAACTTCGGCGCGCCGGCGTTGACCCGGTTGCCGAGCAGGGTGAGCACGGCGGGGAGGACGGTCAGGGAGATCAGCGCCGCCAGCAGCGCCACCAGCGAGCCGCCGAGGCCCATCGAGTAGAGGAAGCGCTGGGGGAAGACGAGCAGCGAGGCGAGGGCCGCGGAGACGGTCAGCGAGGAGAAGAAGACCGTTCGACCGGCGGTCGCCATCACCCGTCGCATGGCTTCCAGGCCGGGGCCGCTCTTGGCGATCTCCTCCCGGTAGCGGGAGACGATGAAGAGGCTGTAATCGATCGCCAGCCCCAGCCCCAGCGCCGTGGTCAGGTTGAGCGCGAAGATCGAGATCGAGCCGAATTCGCTCGCTACACGAAGGATGAGGAAGGTGCCGACGATCGCCAGGCCGCCGATCATCAGCGGCAGGACGGAGGCGACGAGGCTGCGGAAAAAGAGCAGCGAGAGCAGGAAGAGCAGCGGGAAGGCGATCAGCTCGGCCTTTTTCAGGTCTTCCTCGACCTGCTGGTTGACCTGCTCCTGGGCGACCGCGAAGCCGCCGACGACGACGCCGGGGTGGGAGCTGAGCTGGCCGGCGATCTCGTCGCCGGCTTCCTGCAGCTCCTTGTCTTCGGTCGCCTTCAGCGCGACGGCGAAGTAGGTCGACTGGCCGTCGCGCGAGACGAAGGCGCGGGAGCCGGTGTCGTAGAAGCCGCTGACCGAGGCGACGTCGGAGCGGGCGGCGACTTCGTCTTCGAGCTTCTCGACCCGCTGCCGGGTGGCGGGGTCGGCGACGGGCGCGTCCGCGACCACCGCGATCACCGCTGGCACCCGCAGGCCGGCCTCCTCGAGCCGTTCCATCGCCTGCACGGTCTCGGTGTCGGGGTCGTCGGCCCCGTAGGGATCGAGGCGGTCGGCGACCGAGCCGCCGACCGCGCCCGCGAGGAGGAAGAAGACGATCGCGAGCAGGCCGACCCGTTTCGCCTTGTCGTTTGCCAGCCGCGCCAGGGAATCGAACATCACTCGCTCCTTTTCTCGAGAGCGGAATCCAGAAGCTGGGCTTCCATCCGCTCGCACCAATCCGCAAACCATTCGCTGAACTCGAGCCCGCCCCGCAGCACGATCATCGGGAACGGGTCCTCGATCTCGCCTTTCATCTGCTCGATCGCCCGTAGCCGCTCGTTGATCGCGAGCCGCTGCGCTTTCATCGAGCGCAAGATCTCGACTGCCTCATCCCGGGGAAGGGCGTCGGCGAAGAAGAGTTTCAGCAGCCCTTCGTCGCGCATCTCGAAGGTCTGGGGCGCCTGCCGCAGCCAGGCCCGCAGCTCCTCCTCGCCGTCGGCGGTGATCTCGTAGACCGTCCGCTTCCGGCCCCCCGTCGGCACGTCGGAGCCCGCGATCAACCCGGCTTCGGCCAGCCGTTTCAGCTCCGGGTAGATCTGCCCGTAGCTAGCCGCCCAGAAGAACCGGGTCGAGTTGTCGACGACGGCTTTGATCTCGTAGCCCGACCGCGGTTCGTTGCGGACGAGGCCGAGGATGACGTAGGCGGTGGCGCTCAGCTGCTCCATCTCTCCAGCTTATATATCGATTCGATATATCGGGAAATGTGATTGCTATCACTTATCGTCAACGGTCCGTGTTTTCAGCCAGAGAGGAAGGGGTGCCGGATGTCGCTTGACCAGAGCAAGGTGGGCAGGGTCGTCGCCGAACAAATGGAGGCGATCGAGAACGACTACGGCGACGACTGCGAGATCGGCGACGTCTGCACGATCGTCGAGGTGGTCGGGCCGCATGGCTCGCACGTGCGGGTGAGGAGCAGCGACATGCGCCCCCACAGCGGCCTCGGGCTGATCCGGATGGCCGAACAGGCGATGCTCGGAAACCTCGGGGGGACGGCCGAGTAAGAGCTTCTCCCAGGAAGGCCTTCCTGACTATCCTCAGGAGTCCATGCCAGGGGACGGATCCGACATCGTCGTGATGAAGTTCGGCGGCACCTCCGTGGCCGGCGCCGAGCAGATCAAGCGCGCCGCGGCGCGGATCGTCGCCGCCCGCGAGGCGGGCAATCGGGTCGTCGCCGTCCTTTCCGCCCGCGGCAAGACGACCGACCAGCTGGTCGAGCAGGCGCACGAGATCTCCGAGCGCCCGGTGGCGCGGGAGATGGACATGCTGCTCTCGACCGGCGAGCGGATCTCCTGCGCGCTGGCGGCGATGGCGATCCACGATATGGGCCACGAGGCGATCTCGCTGACCGGCTCGCAGGCCGGCATCGTCACCGATTCCTCCCACACCAAGGCGCGGATCATCGACGTCCGCGCCGATCGCATCTCCGAGGCGCTGCAACAGGACCGGATCGTCCTCGTCGCCGGCTTCCAGGGCGTCTCCACCGACAGCCGCGACGTCACCACCCTTGGCCGCGGCGGCTCCGACACCACCGCCGTCGCCCTGGCTGCGGCGCTCCGCGCCAGCGTCTGCGAGATCTACACCGACGTCGCCGGCGTCTACAGCGCCGACCCGCGGATCGTCCCCACCGCCCGCAAGCTCGACCGCGTCTCCTTCGAGGAGATGCTGGAGATGTCGGCCTCCGGTGCCGGCGTGCTGCAGCTGCGCTCGGTCGAGTACGCGCGTAACCACGGTGTCCGTATCCACTGCCGCAGCAGCTTCGAGGACGGTCTCGGTACCCTCGTCGTCTCAGAGGAAGAGACCATGGAGAACCCTTTCGTAACCGCAGTCACGCATTCCGATTCCGAGGCCCGGGTCACCCTGAGCGGCCTCCGGGATGAGCCCGGCGTCGCCGGCCGCGTCTTCGGCGCCCTCGCCGACGCCAATGTCAACGTCGACGTGATCATCCAGAACGAGCCGGTGGGCGACGACCAGCTCGCCGACCTCTCCTTCACCGTCGACCGTGCCGACCTGACCACCGCCAAGGACACGATCGCTTCCCTCGGCGGCGTCTCGCTGCAGGTCCTCACCGACGAGCGGATCGGCAAGGTCTCGATCGTCGGCGCCGGCATGCGCTCGCACCCGGGCGTCGCCGCCAAAGTCTTCCGCGTCCTCGGCGACGAGCGAATCAACATCGAGATGATCTCGACCTCGCCGATCAAGATCTCGTGCGTCATCTCCGCCGACCGCGTCCCCGACGCCGTCAACGCCCTCCACAAGGCGTTCGAGCTCGACGCCGACGCGGTTCAGCCCGAGGACCCGACCGGCCCCGGCCATCGGCCGACGGTCGCCGGCTGAGCCCGCGGAGGCGCGGATGAGCGACGGCTACAGGGTCGGAGTGCTGGGCGCGACGGGGCTAGTTGGCTCGACGATCATCGAGCTGCTGGCTACGCGGGATTTTCCGGTCGCCGAGCTGCGGCCGCTGGCCTCCGAGCGCTCCGCCGGCAAGACGATCGAGTTCGGGCCCAAGGTGCTGACGGTCCAGGCCGTGAGCGAGGAGTCGATCCAGGGCCTCGACCTCGTCCTCTCCTCGGCCGGCGGCTCGGTCAGCGCCGAGTGGACGCCGAAGATCGTCGCGGCGGGCGCGACCGTGGTCGACAACACCAGCTACTGGCGCATGCACGACGACGTGCCGCTGGTCGTCTCCGAGGTCAACCCCGACGCCCTCGAGGGGCACAAGGGGATCATCGCCAACCCGAACTGCTCGACGATGCAGATGGTCGTCGCCCTGAAGCCGCTCTACGACGCCGCTGGGATCGAGCGCCTGGTGATCTCGACCTACCAGGCCGTCTCGGGGACCGGCAAGGGCGCGATCGACGCGCTGCGCGCCGAGGCGCGCGCCGTCGTCGGCGGCTACGACATGCCCCCGGCCACGATCTATCCGCACCAGATCGCCTTCAACGTCCTCGCCCAGGCGGGCAGCTTCCCCGACGGCGACGACCACACCGACGAGGAGCGGAAGCTGATCAACGAGACCCGCAAGATCCTCGGCGACGCCGAGATCAAGGTCAGCGCCACCTGCGTCCGCGTCCCGGTCGAGACCGGTCACTCGGAGACGGTCAACGTCGAGACCCGGGAGCCGCTCGACCCCGAGCGCGCCCGCGAGCTTCTTGCCGCCGCGCCGGGCGTGACCGTCGTCGACGACCCCGCCGCGGGTCGCTACCCGATGGCGATCGACGCCGCCGGCAAGGACGACGTCTTCGTCGGCCGTATCCGCCGCGACCCCGGCAACGAGCGCGCCCTCGACATCTGGGTCGTCTCCGACAACCTGCGCAAGGGGGCGGCGACCAATGCGGTCCAGTTGGCGGAGTTGCTGGTGCAGCGAGGCCTATTGGGCCGCACCTAAGTGCAAATTCTCCACGTCGTGGGTGAAATTCACCCACGACGTGGTAAATTTGCTCGATGATCCATCGTTCTCTAGAGCAGCCTCTGCGCGCCGCCCTTGCGGATACGCCTGTGACGATGCTCGTCGGCGCCCGGCAGACCGGAAAGAGCACCTTGGTCACCACCTTCACCGACGGCACCGAAGCGAACTATCTGACGTTCGACGATCCGACGCTCTTTGCCGCTGCCCGTTCCGATCCCTCCGGCTTCGTCGAAGGCCTCGGTGCGACCAGCATCATCGACGAGGTGCAGCGCGCGCCCGAGGTCTTCCTGCCGATCAAGGCGGCGGTGGACCGCGATCGACGGCCGGGGCGCTTTCTTCTGACCGGTTCGGCGAACCCCCTTTTCGTTCCGCAGGTCGCGGAGGCCTTGGCTGGAAGGATGGAGGTTCTGACGTTGTGGCCGTTCTCGGCAGCGGAGCTGGCCGGAGAGCCGGAGCGCAGCATCGTCCGCCTCCTGCTCGATGACGAGGATCCATCCCTGCCGTACTCGCCGACGAGCCGCGAGGATCTCGTCAAGCGCATCGTCTGCGGTGGTTTCCCGGAGGCCGTGGCGCGAGAGGACGCCGACCGGCGGGCGCGATGGTTTGCGAGTTACCTGACGACGATCCTCGAGCGCGATGTCCGATCGATCGCCGACATTTCGCGCCTAGAGCAACTGCCGCGGGCACTTACCGCGTTGGCGTTGCGAACCCGAGGGCCGCTCAACAAGAGCGGCCTGAGTCAAGATCTGGGGATTCCCGTCAGCTCCGTCGATCGCTACCTGACCCTGCTCGAGCGGGTGTTCCTCGTCCGGCGCCTCCCCGCCTGGCATAACAGCCAGGCCCCGCGACTCGTCAAAGCGCCCAAGCTCCTGCTCTGCGATTCCGGCCTGCTCTGCCATCTCCTGCAATGGGAGGGAAAGCGCCTCCTCAAAGATTCGACTGCGCTTGGCCTGGCACTCGAGTGCTTCGTCGGCATCGAGCTTGTCAAGGCGGCGGACGCCGATCCGGCTGCTCCGCGGCTGTTGCACTACAGGACCTCCAAGGGGGTCGAGGTCGACTTCGTCCTCGAAGCGCCCGACGGCCGGATCGTCGCCGTCGAGGTCAAGGGCTCCAGCAGTGTCGATGCATCTGACTTCAGGCGCTTCGACCGCTTGCGCGACGCGCTGGGCCCCCGCTTTACCCGCGGTGTCGTCTTCTACTGCGGCGAGCGGAGGGTCACCTTCGGAGACGGCCTCGAAGCGTGGCCGGTCTCGTCTCTCTGGGAGGCGCCGTGAGCATCACCTTCGCCGAGGGCCTGCTGCTGTTCGGGGGCCTTCTCGCCATCGTCGCCGCGCTATCCGGAGTGATGAAGGGGACGGTTCTCTCGGCTTCGGTGCTGTCGGTGGGGCTCGGGTTCGCGCTTGCTCTCGCTGGAGTCGTTCACGTCGATGCGACCGACGATTCCATCGCCGAGCTGGTCGAGCTGGCGTTGATCCTCACCCTTTTCTCCGATGGGATGTTCGTCGAGCGGGAGCTACTGCGCAGCCATTGGGGGCCGACCGCGCGGGCCCTGATCATCGCGATGCCGATCACGATGGGGCTGCTGGCGCTGGCGGCCAAGGCGCTCTTCCCCGATCTCAGCTGGGCGGAGGCGTTCCTCCTGGCGGCGGTGCTCTCTCCCACCGATCCGGTGGTCACCTCTGCCGTAGTCACCTCGCGCCTGGTACCGAGCAAGGTCCGCCACACGCTCAACCTCGAGTCCGGCCTCAACGACGGGCTGGCGCTTCCCTTCGTCCTCTTCTTCCTCGTCCTCGCCTCTCCAGGCGGCGACGCCGGCGCAGAAGCGATGAAGCTGGCCGGAGAGGCGGTGGTCGGGGCGGCGATCGGCGTCGCGCTCGGCGCCGCAGCGGGGCGCCTCCACCACCATCTTCCGGGCGGCGGGATCACGCCTCGGTTCGAGGGGATCTACTCGGTCGGGTTCGCGCTCTTCGCCTTCGGCCTCGCCGAAGTGACGATCGGCAACGGCCTGATCGCCGCCTTCGTCTGCGGGATCGCGATGGGGGCGAGCGAGCGGGAGGTCCCGCCGGGGTTCGAAGAGTTCGCCGAGAATGCGAGCGCGATCCTGCAGGTCCTGACCTTCTTCGTCTTCGGCGGCCTGATCTACGCCACCGGCTTCCACTACGACGTCCCGCCCCTCGTCCTCTTCATCCTCTTCGCGCTGCTGGTCGCGCGGCCGGTGGCGGTGATGCTCTCCTTCCTGCGGACCGGGATCCCCCAGTCGGAGAAGCTGTTCATGGCCTGGTTCGGCCCCAAGGGCGTCGCCTCGATGCTCTTCGCCCTCTTCGTCTTCAAATCTGACGTCGGCGGCAAGGACCTGATCTTCGACGTCGCCGCGGTCGCGATCATCACCTCGATCGTCGCCCACGGGCTGACCGACACGGTCGGCGCCAGATGGCTGGCGCGTCGAGTGGGCCTCAGCGGCGGCTAGGCCGGAGTCGCTGCGGTGAGGCGCTCCTCGACCCAGCCGGTCGAGGCGATGTGCTTGCTCATCCCCAGCTCCTTCGGATCGGCGCCGAGGGCGAGGCCGACGAGCTGCGGCAGGTGGAGGACGGCGAGGCCGAGGTCGCGGTTGACGACCTTGGCTGCCTCCGGCTGCTGCATGTCGAGGTTGAGGTGGCAGAGCGGGCAGGGGGTGACGAGGCAGTCGGCGCCGGCGTCGATCGCGTCGCCGACGTGGGTGCCGGCCTGGCGCAGCGAGGTCTCGCGGGCCATCGTGATCACCGGGAAGCCGCAGCACTTGCGGGCGCCGTCGTACTCGACGACCTGGCCGCCGAGGGCCTCGATCACCTGCTCGAGGTAGACGTCGCGGTCGGGGTGGTGGTTGTAGCCGAGCCGTTCCTTCGGCCGCACGATGTAGCAGCCGTAGAAGGGGCCGACGCGGAGGCCGGTGAGGGGGCGGACGACCTGCTCGCGCAGGCGGTCGAGCCCGTAATCCTCGACCAGCAGCCAGAGGAAATTTTTGTTGGTCCAGCCGCCCTCCTCGCCCTTCTCGTAGGAGAGGCCCTGGCCGGAGAGCGCCTCGTTGACGTGGGCGCGATAGGCCGAGTCGGCATCCAGTCTTTGCTGACACTCTGATTGGGCGCCCTGGCAGGTCGAGCAGATGTTCATCATCGAGAGGCCGGTCTGCTGGGCGAGGGCGAAGGTGCGGGCGTTCAGCGTGTCGGCCAGCTCCTGGTTGTGCTCGGCGATGACGCCGGCGCCGCAGCAGTTGGCGCGGTCGAGTTCGACCAGCTCCCAGCCGAGCTTCTCGGCGACCAGGCCCATCGATCCGTGCAGCTCCGGGGTGAAGCCGCGGGAGACGCAGCCGGGCCAGTAGGCGACCTTGATGTTCTCAGCCATTTTTGACCTCCTGGGACGTCTCCGGGTCGGTGGAGCGCTCGATGCCCTTCTCGACGTCGTCCTCGGCGAGCTCACCCTCCTCGCCCTTGATGTACAGGTTGAATTCCTCGTTGTGCTCCTCGGCGTGGGCGTAAATCGCCTTGACGTCGTCCTGGTCGGGGAGCTTCGGGTGGACGCCGGGGATCAGCTTGTGCAGCGAGCGCATCTTGCCGGTTTTGATCCCGCGGATCGCCGTCGGGATCGAGCCGAGCATTTCCCGGATCGCCCGCTTGTTCGGTTTCAGCTTGCCTTTGACGCCGGGCGCGAAGGACTCCTGCAGGAGCAGGGACTCGTCCAGGGTGCCCTTCTTTTCGATGATCTTGACGAAGGCGATCTCGTGGTCGTGACCGCTGTTGGGGTCTTCGATCCCCTCCTCGCCGGCCTTGCGGCGCAGGCGCATGATCTGGTCCATCGGCGCCACGCCCTTCGGGCAGGCGTCGATGCAGCTGAAGCAGTGGGTGCAGTCGTAGATCCCGTGCGGGTCGTCGGCGAGGTCGTGCAGCCGCTCGTGGGTCTCGGCGTCGCGCGGGTCGCCGACGAAGCGGTAGGCCTTGGCCAGCGCCGCCGGGCCGATGAAGTCCGGGTCGGCTTCCATCGAGAGGCAGGAGGAGACGCAGGCGCCGCACTGGATGCAGGCCATCGACTGGGTGATGTCGATCATCGATTCCGGCTCGACGACGTACTCGCGCTCGGGCGGCTCGCCGTGCGGCAGGAGCCACGGGGTGACGCGGCGGATCTTCGTCCAGTGGGTCGACTCCATGTCGGTGATCAGGTCCTTGATCACGGGCATGTTCCCCATCGGCTCGATCACGATCGAGTTGCCCTCGCCGCCGGAGCCGGTCGCGCTCGCCTGCTTGTCGGCCAGCTCCTGGGCCTCGCCGATCTGGGTCTTGCAGCCGAGCCCGGACTGGCCGTTGATCTTCATCCCGCAGGAGCCGCAGATCGCGGCTCGGCAGGAGCAGCGGACGGCCAGCGAGCCGTCCTCTTTGTCCTTGGTCTGCAGCAGCGCGTCGAGAACCGACAGCGACGGCTCGAGGTCGACGTTGAACTCCTCCCAGTACGGGCCCTCGCCGCTCTCGGGCTGGAACCGGCGGACTTTGATCGTGTAATCGGCCATTTAGTAAGTCCTCTCTTGCGGTTCCCACTGCGTGATCGTGACCTCCGAGTAGGAGATCTCGGGCCCGTCGTCGGTCAGCTCGAGGTCGATGTGTTTGAGCCACTCCTCGTCGTTTCGCTCCGGGAAGTCGGTGCGGTACTGGGCGCCGCGGCTCTCCTTGCGCTCCAGCGCGGCGACGCAGGTGCACTCGGCGTTGTCGAGCATGTACCCAAGCTCGATTGCGGCAATCAGGTCCTGGTTGAAGACGCTGCCGTGGTCGTCGATGTAGGCGGTCTTCGCCTCCTCCTTCAGGCGTCTCACAATCTCCAGGGCTTCGGTGATGCCCGCCTCGTCGCGGAAGACGGCGACTTTGGCGTCCATCGTCTGCCCCAGCTCCAGCTTGATCTCGGAGACGCGGCGGCCAGAGCCCTTCTCGCGGCTGACGACGTCGGCGATCATCGCCTCCTCGTCCTCGAGCACCTTGCGCGAGATGTGGGAGTAGTCGGTGCGCTTGGCGCGGGCGGCGGCGTCGCGGCCGCTGCGCTTGCCGAAGATCAGCGTGTCCAGCAGCGAGTTGGCGCCGAGCCGGTTGCCGCCGTGGACGGAGACGCAGGCGGTCTCGCCGGCCGAGTAGAGGCCGGGGATGTCGGTGCGGCCGTCGACGTCGGTCTTGACCCCGCCCATCGTGTAGTGGTTGCCCGGCTTGATGTGGATCGGTTCGCGGGTGATGTCGACGCCGGCGAAGTCGCGGCCGACGAGGACGATCTCCCGCAGCGCCTCGTGGACGCGCTTTTTCGGGACGACGGTGATGTCCAGCGCGACGGTGCCGTCGGGGAAGCCGCGGCCCTCGTTGATCTCGGTCTGCTCGGCGCG
>JBJMKN010000115.1:0-44104 GCA_045805765.1 Solirubrobacterales bacterium | reverse complement strand
CAGGCGGGACGGCGTCCGCTGCACGCGGATCATGACCGAGCACCTGCAGGGCACGGCGCACGTGCTGGCCGGTCTGCTGCCCTCCGTCGGGTGAGCCGCGCACGACCTGTACCAACCGTCACTTGACTTCCGTCCGCGCCGCTCCGTACAGTCGCGCCGAATAGGTCGGTGAACAGACCTTTACCCCAGAGGAGAGCCTTCGGATGAGCACGACGGCGCCGGGCCGCGACGAGCAGCGGTTGGCAGAGCTGGGCTATAAGCAGGAGCTGAACCGCGCGTGGAGCGGGTTCTCCAACTTCGCGATCTCGTTCACGATCATCTCGATCCTCGCCGGCTGCTTCACCACCTACGGGCAGGCCTGGAACAACGGCGGCCCGATCGCGATCTCGATCGGCTGGCCGCTGATCTCGATCCCGATCCTGATCATCGGCTTCTGCATGGCCGAGCTCGTCTCCAAGTATCCGACCGCTGGAGGGATCTACTGGTGGTCCGGCCGTCTCGGCGGCCCGATCTGGGCCTGGTTCACCGGCTGGTTCAACCTGATCGGGCTGGTTGCCGTCCTCGCCTCTGTCGACTACGCCTGCGCGACCTTCCTCAACGTCATCCTCGGCCTCTACGAAGTGAATCTGCTCGGGGTCAACTTCGGCGACGAAGTCCACATCCTCGGCGAGGTCTTCCTCCTCTTCGCGCTGATCCTCACTGCGCACACGATCGTCAACGTGCGGCGAACGCACATGCTCTCGCTGGTCAACAGCGTCTCGGTCTGGTGGCACGTGATCGGCGTCGCGGCGATCGTCATCGTCCTCATCGTCGTCCCCGACACCCACCAGAGCTTCAGCTTCGTCTTCGGCCATCGGATCAACAACAGCGGCTTCAGCGACGGCATGTACTGGTTCTACGTGCTGCCGCTCGGGTTCCTGCTGACCCAGTACACGATCACCGGCTTCGACGCCTCCGCCCACATCTCCGAGGAGACCCACGGCGCCTCCGAAGCGGCGGCGAAGGGAGTGTGGCGCTCGATCTTCTACTCGGCGCTGATCGGCTGGATCGTCCTGCTGGCGATCACCTTCGCCGTCACCAACGTCGACGGCGCCAACGAAGCGCTCGGTTTCGCGCCGACGCTGCTGACCGAAGCGCTGGGCACCGGCTGGGGCAAGTTCGTCCTCATCATCTCCGTCATCGGTCAGCTCTTCTGCGGCGCCGCCTGTCTGACCAGCGCCTCGCGCATGTGTTACGCCTTCTCGCGCGACAAAGGGTTCGGCAACCGCGCCTCGGCGAAAATCTCCACCGTCAACTCCGAGCGGGTCCCGATCTACGCGGTGCTGGCGATGGCGACGGCGGCGCTGCTGATCACCTTGCCGGCGCTGAAGGGGAACGGGGAAAACGTCCCCTTCGCCTTCTTCGCGGTCGTCTCGATCGCGGTCATCGGCCTCTACATCGCCTACGTGATCCCGATCTTCCTGCGCTGGCGCAAGGGCGACGACTTCGAACCAGGTCCCTGGAACAACGGGCGCAAGTACAGGTGGATGAACAGCTTCGCGACCTTCTGGGTCGCCCTGATCACGGTCATCTTCTGCCTCCCGTTCACGCCGCTGGCGGTGCCGTGGAACGACGAATTCACCTGGGAGTCGTTCAACTACGCGCCGTTGATGGTGGGCGTCGTGATCCTGCTGGCCTGGATCGGGTGGATGGCCAGCGCCCGCAAGCACTTCACCGGGCAGGTGCGGGAGACCGAGATCGAGGAAGCGCTCGGGCCCGAGCCGGCGGTCGGTCCCGGCAACCCATGAGCGCCGCTGCGTAACGTTTCCCGCATGACCGTCGAGGAGCTGAAAGAGGCGGTCGCGGACGGCACGGTCGACACCGTGCTGCTCGCGATCGCCGACATGGAGGGGCGCCTGCAGGGCAAGCGGCTGACCGCGAGCCACTTCCTCGGTGACGTGCTGGAGCACGGCGCCGAGGGCTGCAACTACCTGCTCGCGGTCGACGTCGACATGGAAACGGTCGGCGGCTACGCGATGTCGTCCTGGGACACCGGCTACGGCGACTTCGAGATGGTGCCCGACCTGGAGACGCTGCGGATGGTCCCGTGGCTGCCGGGGACGGCGATGGTGATGGCCGACGTGCAGTGGGGGGACGGCCGCGAAGTCGCCGCCTCGCCGCGGCAGATCCTGTGTCGCCAGCTGGCGCGGCTGGCGGACCGGGGGGTCAGCGCCAAGGCCGCGACGGAGCTTGAGTTCATCGTCTTCCGCAACACCTACGAGGAGGCCTGGCGCAAGGGGTTCCATCAGCTCGAGCCGGCCAACCTCTACAACATCGACTACTCGCTGCTGGGGACCTCGCGGGTGGAGCCGCTGATCCGGCGGATCCGCAACGAGATGGCGGGCGCGGGGATGGAGGTCGAGAACTCCAAGGGCGAGTGCAACCTCGGCCAGCACGAGATCAACTTCCGCTACCAGGACGCGCTGCGCAGCGCCGACAACCACGCGATCTACAAGAACGGGGCCAAGGAGATCGCCGCCCAGGAGGGGCACTCGATCACCTTCATGGCGAAGTTCAACGAGCGCGAGGGCAACTCGTGCCACATCCACTGCTCGCTGGCGCAGGAGGACGGTTCGAACGCCTTCGCCGCCGACGAGGAGATGTTCGAGCACTTCGTCGCCGGCCAGCTCGCCTGCATGCGCGAGCTGACGCTCCTCTACGCGCCGCACGTCAACAGCTACAAGCGCTTCGCCAAAGGCTCCTTTGCGCCGACCGCGATCGCCTGGGGGCGGGACAACCGGACCTGCTCGCTGCGAGTGGTCGGCCACGGCGAGGGGCTGCGGGTCGAGAACCGGCTGCCCGGCGCCGACGTCAACCCTTACCTGGCGCTGAGCGCGATGATCGCCGCCGGCCTGCATGGGATCGACGAGGAGCTGCCGCTGGAGGAGGTCTTCGAGGGCAACGCGTATGAGTCCGGCAAGCCGCGGGTGCCGTCGAACATCTACGACGCCCGCGACGCCTTCGCGGCGAGCACGGTCGCGAAGGAGGCGTTCGGCGGCGAGGTCGTCGACCACTATTTGAACCGGGCGGGGGTCGAGATCGAGGCCTTCGAGGCGGCCGTGACCGACTGGGAGCGGTACCGGGGCTTCGAGCGGCTATGACCGGGGCGGCTGGCAGCGCCGTGCCGGCGATCGGGATCTGCGCGGCGGTGGAGAGGGTCAGCTGGGGGGTCTGGGACGGCTACGAAGTGACGCTGGCGCCGCGGGCCTACGTCCGCTGCGTGCAGCGGGCGGGCGGGATCGCGATCGTGCTGCCGCCCGACGAGGCGGCGGTCGCCGAGCCGGACCTGCTGCTCGACCGCGTCGACGGGCTGATGCTGGCGGGGGGCGCCGACATCGACCCGGCCAGCTACGGCGCCGAGCCGCATCCGGAGACGAAGGGGGCCTGGCCCGACCGCGACGCCTTCGAGCTGGCGCTGGCGCGCCGGGCGCTGGAGCGCGACATGCCGGTGTTGGGGATCTGTCGCGGGATGCAGCTGCTGAACGTGGCGCTGGGGGGGACGCTGGTCCAGCACCTGCCGGAGACGCTGGGCAACGAGGCGCACCGGACGATGGCGGGCACCTTCAGCAAGCACCACATCCGCCTCGACCCGGAATCGCTCGCCTGCACCGCGGCGGGTGTCGAGAGCTTCGTCGTCTGGTCACATCACCACCAGGGGGTGGACGAGCTGGGCGAGGGCCTGAAGGTGACGGGATGGTCGGCCGAGGACGACCTCCCGGAGGCGATCGAGCTCCCCGGCAAGCACTTCGCCCTCGGCGTCGTCTGGCACCCCGAGGAGGACGAGAGCAGCAAGGTGATCAGCGCGCTCGTGGACGCGGCGCGGGGCGCTTTAGTCAACCAGGAGGACACTAAGTCGCCCCGCCAGGGGAGCGCCGCATGATCGAGGTGGTCGAGCCGGCTACCGAGCAGGTGATGGCCGAGGTCCCGCGCGCTGGGGCGGAGGAGGTCGACGCGGCGGTGGCGCGGGCGAAGGCGGCGTTCCCGGCCTGGCGGGCGGTGGCGCCGGCGGACCGGGCGAAGCTGCTGCGGGATCTCGCCGGCGCGCTCGAGGCGCGGCTGGAGGAGCTGGCGACGCTGGAGGCGCGGAACGCCGGCAAGCCGATCGGCGATGCCCGCGGCGAGATCGCGATGGTGGTCGAGACCTTCCGCTACTACGCCGGCGCGCCGGAGCGGCTGCTCGGGCAGACGATCCCCGTCGCCGGCGGCGTCGACATGACCTTCCGCGAGCCGCTCGGCGTCGTCGGCCTGATCGTCCCCTGGAACTTCCCGCTGACGATCGCCTCCTGGAAGGTGGCGCCGGCGCTCGCGGCCGGCAACTGCGTCGTCCTCAAGCCGGCGGAGCTGACGCCGCTGACGGCACTGGAGCTGGAGGTGCTCGCGCTCGACGCCGGCCTCCCCGAGGGCGTGCTGAACGTAGTCGCCGGTCCCGGCAGCGTCTGCGGCCGCCGCCTGGTCGAGCACCCCGACGTCGCCAAGATCGCCTTCACCGGCTCGACCGAGGTCGGCCGCGGGATCGCCGCCGGCGCCGCGCAGACGATCAAGCGGGTGACGCTGGAGCTGGGCGGCAAGTCGGCCAACGTCGTCTTCGCCGACGCCGACATCAGGGCAGCGGCCGCTGCCGCGCCCGCTGCAGTTTTCGGCAACGCCGGCCAGGACTGCTGCGCCCGCTCGCGGATCCTCGTCGAGCGCTCCGCCCTCGACGACTTCCTCGCGGCGCTGCAGCCGGCCGTCGAGGGGATCGCGGTCGGCGACCCGCTCGAGGACGACACCCAGATGGGGCCGCTGATCTCCGCCGGCCAGCGCGATGCGGTCGCCTCCTACGTCCCCGACGACGCGCCGGTCGCGATCCGCGGCAGCGCCCCCGACGGCCCCGGCTACTGGTTCCCGCCGACCGTGCTCGCGCCGGTCGCCAACGACGACCGCGCCGCCGCCGAGGAGATCTTCGGCCCGGTCGCCTGCGTCATCCCCTTCGACTCCGAGGAGGACGCGGTGCGCCTGGCGAACGAGACGATCTACGGCCTCTCCGGCTCGGTCTGGACCGGCGACGGGGCGCGGGCGTTGCGCGTCGCCCGGGCGATCGACACCGGCGTGATCTCGATCAACTCCAACACCTCGGTCCGCGTCTCCACCCCATTCGGCGGCTTCAAGCAGTCCGGCGTCGGCCGGGAGCTGGGGCCCGACGCGCTCGAGCACTACACCGACGTCAAGAACGTCTACTACGCGACCGAGGGGAGCTGAGGATGGCGAGGCTGGCGGGCAAGGTCTGCGTTATCACCGGGACGGCGAGCGGGATCGGCGCCGAGTCGGCGCGCCTCTTCGCCGCGGAGGGGGCGACCGTCGTCGGCATCGACCTCGACGCCGAGCAGGCGGCAGGTGCCTTGACGATCGCCGCCGACGTCGCCGACGAGGAGCAGGTGCGCTCCGCCCTCGCCGAGGCCGCCGGCCAGTTCGGCCGCATCGACGTGCTGATGAACAACGCCGGCATCAACCCGACCGACGACGGCTCGGTCCTGGAGACCTCGGTCGAGTCCTGGCAGCGGGTCCAGGACGTCAACCTGCGCAGCGTCTTCCTCTGCTGCAAGCACGGGATCCCGCACCTGCTGGAGAACGGCGGCGGCTCGGTCGTCAACGTCGCCTCCTTCG
The DNA here is from genome assembly GCA_045805765.1 of Solirubrobacterales bacterium. Taxonomy (GTDB): domain Bacteria; phylum Actinomycetota; class Thermoleophilia; order Solirubrobacterales; family 70-9; genus VAYN01. The sequence goes on along the minus strand of JBJMKN010000115.1, from coordinate 38,422 downwards.
TCGCGACGATGGGCGCCGCGGTGTCGCAGATCTCCTACACCGCTTCGAAGGGGGGCGTCCTCGCCCTCAGTCGGGAGCTCGGCGTCGAGTTTGCCGACCGCGGCGTCCGCGTCAACGCCCTCTGCCCGGGCCCGGTCAACACGCCGCTGCTGAAGGAGCTCTTCGCCAAGGACCCCGAGCGCGCCGCCAAGCGCCTCGTCCACATCCCGATGGGCCGCTTCGGTGAGCCCGAGGAGATCGCCAAAGCCGCCCTCTTCCTCGCCAGCGACGACTCCACCTTCGTCACCGCCAGCACCTTCCTGGTAGACGGCGGCCTCTCCGCCGCCTACCTCACCCCGATCCAGGTCGACTGAGTCTCAGCCAGCGCCGGCAGAGGCCGCGCCCGAGCTCGTTGAAGGCGCCGATCTTCGCTTCGGTCTCCGGTCCCAGGACCGCCGGGTCGATTCCGATGCGGACGGCGTCCGGGTCGGCCTCGTAGTCGTCGACCCAGTGCAGGGCGTCGGCGCGGCTGACCTCGGGGTGGAACTGCAGCGCCCAGGCACGCTCGCCGAGACGGGCCGCCTGGAGGCAGGCCTCGCTGCGGGCGAGGGGGACGGCGCCGGGCGGGAGCGGGAACTCGTAGCTGTGCCACTGGAAGGCTTCGAAGGATGGGGCGAGCGGACCGAGGAGCGGGTCGTCTTCGCCCTCCCGCGTTACCTCCACCTGGTGCCAGCCGATCTCCGGCCGGGAGGCCCGCCGGGGCTCGGCTCCCGCCGCCTGCGCCAGCAACTGCCCGCCGAGGCAGAGGCCCAGCAGCGGCACCTCCCGCTCGAGCAGCTCCCGCAGCAGCGCCTCCTCCTCCGCGATCCAGCCGTGCCGCTCGCCTTCGTCCACGTTCATCGCGCCGCCGAGGACGAAGACCGCGTCGTAGCCGAGCGGGTCCCGCGGAGGCGCCGGCCGCTCCGCCAGCGTCCACTCGTCGAGCGCCCAGCCGGCGTCCCGTATCGCCTCGCCGAAAACGCCCGGCCCGGCGTCGCGCTGGTGGACTATCGCCAGGGCCCGCATCGTTCGAGTCTCTCACCGCCCTGAAACCGCCGTGAAAGAAGAACCCCACTGTCACATTGACTTCTGAGTATTTGGTCATAGGCTCGGCCGTGGGAGGTAGTCATGAAGAAACTTTGGGGAACGTCAACGGGGTTGGCAGCTGTCGTAACGGCGCTTGTGTTGGTGGTGGCCGGCGCGGCGCTGGCCGCCGGTAGCTGGGAGAAGGTCCGGGCCGGGAGCATCGAAGTGCAGTACAACGGCGGCTTCTCGCCGAAGGTGCTCTCGAAGAAGAAGCCGACGCCGATCAGCTTCAACGTCGCCGCCAAAGTCGCCTCGCTGGATCCCGCCGAACCACACCCTCCCGCGCTGCGCGAGTTCCTCATCGAAGGCGACAAACACGGCAGCATCGACGTCGCTGGAATCCCCACCTGCACCTCCGGCGAACTGCAGTCGCGGACCAGCGCGGCAGCTCGCAAAGCCTGCGGCCCGGCGCTGATCGGGAGCGGCAAGACCGACGTCGAGGTGAAGTTCCCCGAACAGCAGCCGATCCTCGCCCACAGCGAACTGCTCGCCTTCAACGGCGGAGTCAAGGGCGGCGTCACCACGATCCTCGTCCACGCCTATCTCAATGCCCCGGTGGTGGCGGCGGTCGTGACCACCGTGAAAGTCAAGAAAATCCACAAAGGCCGCTACGGCCTCGAATCGGTCGCCGCCGTGCCGAAGATCGCCGGCGGCGCCGGCTCGGTCGTCTTCTTCACCCTCACGCTGAACAAGGGGATCGTCAAGGCCACCTGCACCGACGGGCATCTGGACGCGCGCGGCACCGCCTCCTTCTCTGACGGGACCGAGGCCCAAGGAACCGTCACCCGGCCCTGCACGCCGAAGGGCTGATCCGGCCTAAGGGGGGAGAGTTCAACGGGCGAGGCGGCTTAGTGTCCTCGTGGTTGACAAAACCGACTCGCTGGATTGGCGAATCGCTCGCGTCGCACGGATGCAGCATGGGATCGTGACGACGCGACAGCTCGTGGAGGTGGGATTGACGAGGAGCGCGATCGGCAAGCGTGCACAGCGAGGACGCTTGCATCGCATTCACCGCGGTGTCTATGCCGTCGGCCACCAAGGAGTCAGCAATGAGGCGAGGTGGATGGCGGCAGTTCTCGCCTGCGGGTCCGGAGCCGTGCTGAGCCACGGAGCCGCCGCCGTTCATTGGGGTCTCCTGCGTCCACTCGATGGACCCACCGACGTCACCGTGCCGACGCAAAACGGCCGCGAGCTGAGGCGCGGCATTCGTATCCACCGCTGCGAAAGCCTCAAGGCGGATTTGTCGCCTCATGGTTTGCCAAGCCGCCTTGTCACGGTGCGCGATTACATCCCGGTGACGACCGTGGCTCGTACGCTCGTCGACATACGGACGACGCTGCCGCCTCGACTCGTGCGCCGCGCCGTTCGCCAAGCGGAGTTCCTCAGGTTGGCGCTCGGAGAGGTCAAGACGGATCGCACTCGCAGCGAGCTCGAGCGCTACTTCTTGCGCCTTTGGCGGCGCGGCCGTCGGCCGCTTCCTGAGGTCAACGTCCCCATCGACGGCATGACCGTTGACTTCCTCTGGCGCGATGCTCGTCTGGTCGTCGAAACCGACAGCTATGCGACCCACGGCGGCACGGTCGCCTTCGAGGAAGATCACGAGCGCGAGCTACGCCTGCGGCGCCTCGGCTACGCGGTCCACCGGTTCAGCGAACGGCAGCTGGAAGTGGAACCCGAGGCGGTAATCGAGGACGTGGTCGCAGCCTTACGCGTGCGAACACCAAGGGGCGGGTAATCCCCGAGGGCTCGGTCAGTCGACGATCGGGTTTGAGGAACTGAGCAAGCGTTACGGCCTGCTACGCGCAGGTCGCGAGCAGCTTGCCCCAGAGGTCGTCGTCGAGATGGGGTGGGGCGACGGTTCGGTAGAAGTGCTGGGTCGCGCCGCGGACCTGGCGGGTGCTGACCAGCTGGATCATCCCCAGCTCGCGCAGGACGCGCACGTGGTAGGCGACGTCCCATACCGGCGCTTCCTGTTCGGCTGCGAGTTCGCTGGGGCTCGCGACGCGCTGGTTTAGGACCGCCAGCGCCCGCGCCCGCACCGGATGCGACACCGCCTTGAGGATCTTCGCGTTGATTGCAGGAGAAGTGATCGTTCAACCGTATTCACAGCATTGGACGGATTCGCGAACATCAGCGTTCTCGCGCCATCTCAGCTGCCTTCTGCGTCATTGCCTCAAGCGTTTCGGCCTGGGCGACAGTGCCGACGAACGAAGGAGCACTGTCTGCCAAAGCGTCCTGCCCGACGATCAGGCGCAGGGGCTTCCCCGCCTCGGCGCAGCGCCGGGCGATCTCCCCGACGATCTTGCCGCCGAGGCTCAGCGGGTCGAGCCGGCCCTCGCCGGCGATGACGGCGTCGGCCGCGGCAAGCCGCTCGTCGAAGCCGACCGCGTCGAGGACGAAGGCGGCGCCGGGGCGGAGGCGTGCTCCGTAGGCCCAAAGCCCGCCGGAGAGCCCGCCGGCGCAGCCGCTCATCGGCACCCCGCGCGGATCGCGGGGGAGTGCGTCGGCGAGCGCGTCCAACCGTGCGCTCAGTCGCTCGACCGCCGCCGGGTCGGCTCCCTTCTGCGGCGCGAAGAGCCGAGCCGCGTCCTCGAAGGCGGTCTCGACGTCGCAGAGGACTTCGACCCGAACCTGCCCGGCGTTCGCCCTTTGTTCGCCGCCTGATGAACGAAGGACGAACGCCGCGACGCTTTGGTGCAGCGCCTCGATCGCTCCCCAGCCCCCGTCGGTGGTGGCGCTGCCGCCGACCGCAACCAGCACCCTGCGCGCACCCGCCTCGACCGCGGCGGCGATCAGCTCGCCGGCGCCGTAGGTGTCGGCCCGCTCCGGGTCCCGGTCCTCCGGCGCGACTAGCGTCAGGCCGCAGGCCCGCGCGGTCTCGACCACCGCCGTCTCTCCGTCCCCCAGGAGCGCGAGCTCGGCGACGATCGGCCGCCGCAGCGGGTCGTGGGCCTGCGCCTGCCGCCGCTCCCCGCCGAGCGCCTCAAGCAGCACTGCCATCGTCCCTTCGCCGCCGTCGGCGACGGGACAGCGGTCGGCCGTCGCGCCTGCTGCCTCCACCCCGGCGGCGATTGCCTCGGCCACCTCGCCTGCGCCGAAGGTTCCCTTGAACGAGTCCGGCGCGACGAGGAAGTGCACCAGCCGAGCCTAGCCCGGCGCCGGCACCTGCGAGGCCATCTGCGTGTAGCCGGCGGCGCTGGGGTGGATGCCGGTGTCGCCGTTGATCACCCAGGGCTTGCCGCCGCCGGCAGGCCCGGGGCAGAAGGAGAGGGCGTGGCCCTCGAGCTCATCCTGGCCTTGGAAGCCCGGGTCGGCCCGGTAGACGAGCCTCCCTTCCTGCAGCTGGGCCGAGCCGTGCTGCGGCTGCCGGACGATCCGCCAGCGGCGCGGCGCGGTGCAGGCCGGCAGCGGCGCCGAGGTCTTGCGGCCCGGCCGTAGGTGTAGGTGCGGAATGCTGCTGCAGAGCGCCCTGCGCCCCGGCCCGAGCCCGGGCTTGCCGACGAGGCGATCCCCTGGGGTGACCACCCTGATCGTGCCGCCTGCGCCGAGCGTCCGGGCCAGCTTCCCGCCAAAGGCGGCCTGATGGACGAAGACGAAGCTGCGCCGACGCTCGGGCCGGCGCAGGTGGCCACTGTTGAGGCGGTCCCGCAGGTCCCAGCGCTGGACCATCCTGCCGTTGGCATTGCGCAGCGCGACCGTCACCTGGCTGAGCTGTCCCGTGAGCTGGATCGGGTAGCGGATGGAGACCAAGGCGGAGGGGCGCCCGTCGACGGTGCTGCCCAGCGCGACCTTTTCGATCTTCGCTTTCGCGGCGACGGCTTTCGGCGCCGGCCGCTCCCGCGTGGCGTCTGAGCCTCCCGGCTTCCCGCGCTGGTAGAGCCAGCGCTGGAAGAAGGGGCCGAGGTCCCGGCCGGAGACCTCCTCGGCGAGGGCGATGAACTCACCGATGTCGGCACTGCCGTAGCGGTGCTCCGTCGTCCAGGACTTGAGTACCCGCAGGAAGGGCTCGGTCCCGATCTTCACCCGCAGCGCCTGCAGCGCCATCGCCCCCCGCACGTAGACCGACGGCCCGAACATGTGCGCGGGGGTCCCGGGGTGGCCGGACGGCGGATTCCAGAGCCCGCGGCTCGAGGCCGGCACCTGGAAGAGCCGTTCGAAGATCTGCTGGGCGCTGCGCCGTCCGTGGCGCTCGGCGTAGTACCACTCGGTCCAGGTCGCGAAGCCCTCGTTGAGCCAGATGTTCGGCCATCGCTTCAGCCCGACCGAGTCGCCGAACCACTGGTGCGCGGTCTCGTGGACGAGCGTCGTCAGGTCGGGGACGAAGGCGTAGATCGGGCGGCTCTGGCTCTCCAGCGCGTAGCCGAGGCCGGGCGCGAAGTCGACGATCGAGCCGGCGGCGTCGAACGGGTAGTCGCCGAAGAGCCGCCCCTCGAAGTCGATCACCTCGGGCAGCGATTCGACCACCACCCGCGAGCCGCGGGCGAGCCGCGGATCCATCAGGGTCCAGTAGGGGCGCCCGTCGATCACCCGCTTTTCCAGCTTGCCGCGGCCGACGTCCAGGACCGCCAGGTACGGGCTCATCGGGCTGTCTTCGCGCCAGGAGTAGGTGGCCACTCCGCCCTTGCGTCCGACCTTCGTCAGCCGCCCGTTCGAGGCCGCCTTCAACCCGCGCGGGACCGAGACCGAGATCCGGAACTTCGCCTTGTCCGCCGGGACGTTGTTGCACGGAATCCAGGCGGCGGTCCCCTGCGGCTCGCCGACCGCGAGGGCGCCGTCGTCGGTTCGGACCCAGCCCTCCTGCGTCCCGTCGGGATCGACGACCGCCCGCGGCACGCCCGCGTACTCGACCTCCACCGTCGTCAGCTCGCCTTTCGGGATCGGCTGCGACGGGGTCACGACAAGCTTGCCGCCGCGGCGCCGGAAACTCGCCGGCGGCCCAGCGGCCGTCCTCTCCACCCGCGGGCCGCGGAAGTCGAGCGAGATCTGCGTCAGGCGCTGTCGGGGAACCAGCGTGATCCGTGCCGTGCCGTGGATCCGGCCGCTGCCGGTGTAGCCGATCGCGAGGTCGTAGCTCTTGACGTCGTAGGCGCGGCTGCCGGCGCCCGGGAAGAACGGTTCCCGCGCCGTAGCCGTGCCTGAACAGGCGAGCGCGGGTAGGGCAAGAGAGATGAAGACGAGGATCAGCCGGAAGGTGCGCAAGAAGCGCATCCTACGATGAGCCCGATGGAGAAACTCGACGAGTACGAGCGCAAGCGGGACTTCGAGAAGACCGCCGAGCCAGCCCCCAAGCGCCGCCGCAAGAAGAAGGGCGCGCCCCGCTTCGTCGTCCAGGAACACAGCGCCCGCCGCCTGCACTGGGACCTGCGGCTCGAGCACGAGGGCGTCGCCGCTTCCTGGGCGATCCCCAACGGCATCCCAGAGACTCCCGACGAGAACCGCAAGGCGGTCCACACCGAGGACCACCCGCTGGAGTATCTGGAGTGGGAGGGGGAGATCCCGAAGGGCGAGTACGGCGCCGGGACGATGAAGATCTGGGACGCCGGCACCTACGAGCTGGAGAAGTGGGAGCCGGGGAAAGTGATGGTCGAGTTCCACGGCGAGCGGCTGCAGGGGCGCTACGCGCTCTTCCGTGCCGGCAAAGCCGAGAAGGACTGGATGATCCACCGGATCGACCCGCCGGCTCGCGAGCGCGACCCGTTCCCGGAGAACGTCGTCCCGATGCTGGCGCGGCTCTCGGAGCTGCCGCGCGACGACGGCAAGTGGGCGGTCGAGGTGAAGTGGGACGGGATCCGCGCGATCGCCTACTGCAAGCCCGGCCGGGTGGAGCTGCAGACGCGCAACCTCAACGACGTCAGCGTCCAGTACCCGGAGGTGCGGCGGATCAGCCGCGCGCTCGGCTCCCACGAGGCCGTCCTCGACGGCGAGCTCGTCGCCTTCGACGCCCACGGCAAGCCCAGCTTCGAGCGCCTGCAGCAGCGGATCCACAACACCGACCCCAACGTCGTCCGCCGCCGGATGGAGAGCCACCCGGTCGTCTACGTCGTCTTCGACCTCCTCTATCTAGACGGCGAGGACCTCTGCTGTCAGCCCTACGGCCGCCGCCGCGAGCTGCTCGAGGGGCTCGACCTGAACGGCGAGAGCTGGCAGACGCCCGGCCACTCGGTCGGCCACGCGAAGGAGCTGCTGGCGGCGAGCAAGGAGCAGGGCCTCGAGGGCGTGATGCTGAAGCGGGTCGACTCCACCTATGCGCCTGGCAAGCGCACCGGCGCCTGGCTGAAGGTGAAAAACGTCAGCCGCCAAGAGTTCGTCATCGGCGGCTGGACCCCCGGCGAAGGCCGCCGCAAAAGCTCGGTCGGGGCGCTCCTCGTCGGCTACTTCACCGACGACGGCGGCAAGCCGATCCTCCGCTACGGCGGCAAAGTCGGGACCGGCTTCACCGAGAGCGAGCTGGCGGCGCTGACCGCGCGGCTGGCGCCGCTGGAACAGAAGGAGAGCCCGTTCGGGGCCGGCCCGAAAACGCCAAAAGGCGCCCGTTTCGTGCAGCCCTGCCTCGTCGCCGAGGTCGAGTTCCGCGAGCTGACCAAGGAGGGGGTGGTCCGCCACGGCGCCTACAAAGGCCTGCGCGAGGACAAGCCTGCGACCGAGGTCGGGCTGGAGCGCGCCAGCGCACCCGAGGGGGCCTCGATCACCGCCGGCGCGAACAGGCGCCCGCGAAACAAAGCCGCGGTTACCGTCGAAGGACACGAGCTTCAACTCTCCAACCTCGACAAGGTCCTCTACCCGCAGGCCGGCTTCACCAAGGGCGAGCTGATCGACTGGTACGCCCGCATCGGCGAGGTGCTGCTGCCGCACCTGCGCGGCCGGCCGCTGACCCTGAAGCGCTATCCCGAAGGGGTGGAGGGGAAACACTTCTACGAGAAGCGCTGCCCCAGCCACCGCCCCGACTGGGTGAGGACGGCCAGCATCTACAGCGAGCGCCACAAGGGCGAGATCGACTACTGCGTCGTCGAAGACACCGCGACCCTGGTCTGGCTCGCCAACCTCGCTGACATCGAGATGCACACCTCGCTATCGCGCTGCGTGGACATGGAGCGCCCGACGGCGATGGTCTTCGACCTCGATCCCGGCGCGCCCGCCGACGTCGTCGATTGCGCCCAGGTCGCAGTCTGGCTGCACGGGATGTTCGAGCAGCTCGGCCTCAGCTGCTACCCGAAGACCTCCGGCTCGAAGGGGATGCAGCTCTACGTCCCGCTCAACTCCGACGTCACCTACGCCCAGACCAAGCCGTTCGCGAAAGCCGTCGCCGAGACGCTTGAGCAGCGCTTCGGCGACCGCGTCGTCTCGCAGATGTCGAAGGCGAAACGCCCCGGCAAGGTGCTGATCGACTGGAGCCAGAACGACCGCCACAAGACCACCGTCTGCGTCTACTCGTTGCGGGCGAAAGAGCGGCCGACGGTCTCGGCCCCGCTGGAGTGGGACGAGGTCAAGGCGGCCCTGGAGAGCGGCGAGGCCGAGCAGCTCGTCTTCGACCACGCCGCCGCCCTGGAGCGAGTAGCCGCCAAAGGCGACCTCTTCGCCCCCCTCCTAAGCGAAGAGCAGCAATTGCCGTCAATCTGAAGATCGTTTCCACCCTTGTCCCCCCCATAGCGAGGAAAAGGGTGGAAAGGACCATGGATTAGGAGGCCGTTGGAGCGGGCAAGTAGGGCTTATGGAGGGAAACGGCGTCCGCCGCGACTACAGGCCAGAGGGCGAGGCCCCGAAGTCGGGCGTGCCGTCGACCTTCAAGCGGACGCTGACCGAGTTCCAGGAGGACAACCTCAGCGACTGGGCGGCGGCGCTCACCTATTACGGCCTGCTCTCGCTGTTCCCGGCGCTGATCGCGATGGTCTCGCTGATCGGGATCTTCGGCGACCCCCAGACGACGACCTCGAAGCTGACCGAAATCATCACCGAAATCGGCCCCGAATCCGGGGCCGAGACCTTCGAAGGCCCGATCAAATCGATCACCGAAAACCAGAGCGCCGCCGGCTTCGCCTTCGTCTTCGGCCTCGCGGCCGCGCTCTGGTCGGCGTCGGGCTACGTCGGCGCCTTCACCCGCGCCTCGAACATCATCTACGAGACCCCCGAGGGGCGCCCGTTCTGGAAGCTGCGGCCGCTGCAGATCGCGGTCACGCTGGCGATGATCATCATGATGGCGCTGCTCGCCGTCGGCCTCGTCCTCACCGGCCCGGTGGTCGAAGCGGTCGCCGACCCGATTGGCCTCAGCAGCACCGCGGTCGACGTCTGGAACATCGCCAAGTGGCCGGTGATGGCGGCGATCTTCATCCTCATGGTCGACGTCCTCTACTACACGACGCCGAACGTGAAGATCCGCGGCTTCAAATGGGTGACGCCGGGGGCGATGGTCGCGATCGTCGTCTGGGCGATCGCCTCCGCGCTCTTCGCCCTCTACGTCTCCAACTTCAGCTCCTACGACAAGACCTACGGCACCCTCGCCGGGCTGGTCGTGCTGCTGCTCTGGTTCTGGATCACCAACCTGGCGATCCTCTTCGGCCACCAGATGAACGCCGAGCGCGAGCGCAGCGCCGAGATTGAGGAAGGGCGGCCGCGGGCAGAGAAGGAGATCCAGCTCGAGCCCCGCGACGAGCCGAAGGATCAGAAGACCACCTAAGGGAGGCGCCGTCCGATGAAGTTCATCTTCGCTCCGATCAGCATCGTGCTGGGACTGATTGCCGGGATCGCCGGCAAGAAGATCTTCGAACAGGTCTGGGGCCTCGTCGACGAAGAGGAGCCGCCGAAGCCCGAGCACCGCGAATTCGCCTGGCCGAAGCTCATCGCCGCGCTGCTCGTCGAGGGGGCGATCTTCCGCCTCGTCAAAGGCTTGGTTGACCACGGCACCCGCACCTCGTTCGCGAAATTGACCGGCTCCTGGCCTGGAGAGGAGCGCCCCGAACGGGAGTGAAATCGGCCCCTTGCGGGTACTTATCGGACGGACCAGTCGTCCGGTAAACCGACGAACGGAGGAGCAGATGAACACCAGGGCAGACAGAGGGGCCGGCATCGGCGGGATCTCGCTGGGAGGCATCCTCGTGATCATCGGGATCGTGCTGATGATCGTCTGGAGCTTCTGGATCGGCTTGATCATCGCCCTGATCGGCCTGATCGCATTCGGCGGCTTCGCCCGCGGGAAGTGGTACTGATCCTCCGCTGATCTTGGGGCGGGCCTGATGTAAGGTCCGCCCACGTTGTCAGGGGGCCCTCGAACCGCCCGCATCGCCTGGATCGTCCTCGCGGCGCTCGCTGTCTTCGCGGTTTGGCTTACGGCCGCCAGCGCCGCCAGCGGCATCGCCTTCTTCTACTCGGTCCCGGTCGGGCTGGCCGCCTGGTGGTTCGGGAGCCGGGCCGGGCTCCTCGCGGCGCTCGGGTGCGTAGCCCTCTATGCGATCGGGAGCGCGATCCATCCCGTCCCCGACTTCGCCCTCTCCGTGGCGATCCGCGTCGCCTTCCTCGTCGGAGCCGCCTTGATCGCCGCCGCCATCGCCGCCCGCCTGCGCTCGCTCGAGCACAGCGCCGAGGAACTGGAGGCGATCCGGGCGGCGCTGACCCCGGCCGCGATCCCGGAGCTGCCCGGCGTCGACGCCGGCGCCGCCTTCGTCCCCTCCGAACTGGGCGTCTCCGGCGACTTCTACCTGCTCACCAACGGCCCCGACGGCTCGGCGATCGCGGTCGTCGGCGACGTCGTCGGCCACGGGCCCCGGGCTGCCCGCCTCGCCACCTTCGTCCGCGCCCGCCTCGCCACCTTCGCCGCCGGCACCAGCGACCCCGCCGAGCTGCTGCGCCTCGTCAACGCCGCGCTGGCCGAGCGCCCCGACCGCAAGCAGGAACTCGTCAGCGCGATCTGCGTGCGGATGCACCCCGAGGAGGACACCATCTGCTGGGCGCGGGCGGGCCACCCGCCGCCGCTGCGGCTGCCCGACCTGCGGGAGCTGTCGGCCGATGGCTCGACCTTCCTGCTCGGGGCCGAGGAGGGGCTGGAGCTGGAGAACACCGAGAGCTCGATCGCCGGCAGCGAGGGGCTGGTCGTCTACACCGACGGCGCCACCGACGTCCGCCGCGGCAAGGAGATGCTAGGCCTCGAGGGGCTGACCAAAGTGCTGGCGCCGCTCTCGGGGCTGGCCGCCCGGGTGATGGTCAGCGAGACCGAACGGGCAATCCTCGCCTGGGCCGACCGACCGATCCGCGACGACCTCTGCCTCGTCGTGTTGAAGCCGAAAGCCGGGTGACAGCGCGGTACGGTGCCCTGTGGCACCCAACCAGGTAGTCATCCGCACCCTGTTGACACAGAGAAGCGCCCCGGGAAAATCAATGACGCGAATCATGTTGATCCTGGCTCCCGAGGCGCTGATCCCAAAGTAACGCCTCGGGAGTTTTAAATGCAAGGGCCGACCTTCGCGGTCACCAACATGGTTCCGGGCCCCGCCGCCGAGCTGTTGCGGGAGGCGGGGGATCTCCGTCTCGACCCTCGCGAGGAAGCCTTACCGCGCCAGGACCTGCTCGAGCTGGTCGCGGGCGCCGACGCGGCCCTGACCCTCCTGCACGACCGGGTCGACGACGAGCTGCTGGAGGCGGCGGGCCCGCAGTTGCGCTGCGTCGCCAACCTCGCCGTCGGCTACGACAACGTCGACCTCGAGGCGGCGGCGCGGCGCGGGGTGACGGTGACGAACACGCCCGGCGTCCTCGACGACGCCACCGCCGACCTGACGCTGGGGCTGATCCTGGCGGCGACGCGGCGGCTGGCCGAGGGCGACCGGCTCGTCCGCTCCGGCCGCGAGTGGAGCTGGGGGATGGGCTTCATGCTCGGCCGCGGCCTGCAGGGGAAGCGGCTCGGGATCGTCGGCCTCGGCGGGATCGGCCGCAAGGTGGCCGAGCGCGCCCGCGCCTTCGGGATGGAGATCGCCTACCACTCGCGCCATCCAGCGCCGCCCGAGGTGGAGGCGGCGCTCGAGGCGGAGCGCCTCCCGCTCGAGGAGCTCCTCGCGACCTCCGACGTCGTCAGCCTGCACACGCCGCTGACCGAGGAGACGCGCCACCTGATCGGCGCCGCGGAGCTCGGGGCGATGAAGGAGACCGCCGTCCTTGTCAACGCCGCCCGCGGCCCGGTCGTCGACGAGGCCGCCCTCGCCGCGGCTCTGGCCGACGGGACGATCGCCGCCGCCGGCCTCGACGTCTACGAGCACGAGCCGCGGGTCGAGCCGGCGCTGCTGGGTCTCGACAACGTCGTCCTCGTCCCCCACCTCGGCTCGGCCACGGTCGAGACCCGCACGGAGATGGCCGTGCTGGCGGCCCGCAACGCGATCTCTGTACTAAGCGGCCAAGGGCCGCTGACGCCGGTCGCGTCACAATGAACAGGTGAGCGCGGTCACTGCGAAGCGGACCATTCGGCACCGGATCGGCGGCGAGGAAGCGAGCGGTTCCTCCTCCCGCACCTCGCCGGTCTGGGACCCGGCAACCGGGGAACAGCAGGCCGAGGTGGTGCTGGCCGAGCCGGCTGACGTGGGGACTGCGGTCGCGGCGGCGCGCGGGGCCTTCGCTGACTGGTCGGAGGCTTCGCTCAGCCGCCGCGCCAAGGTCATGTTCGCCTTCCGCCAGCTGCTGCATGAGAACGTCGAGAAGCTGGCGCGGATCGTCTCCTCCGAGCACGGCAAGGTGTTCGACGACGCCAAGGGCGAGGTCCTGCGCGGGCTCGAGGTGGTCGAGTTCGCCTGCGGCATCCCGCAGCTGCTGAAGGGCGAGTACTCCGACCAGGTCTCGACCACCGTGGACGCCTTCTCCTTCCGCCAGCCGCTCGGCGTCTGCGCCGGCATCACCCCCTTCAACTTCCCGGTGATGGTGCCGATGTGGATGCACCCGGTCGCGATCGCCTGCGGCAACGCCTTCGTGCTGAAGCCCTCCGAGCGCGACCCCTCCGCCTCCAACCTCGTCGCCGAGCTCTACGCCGAGGCGGGGCTGCCGGCCGGCGTCTTCAACGTCGTCCATGGCGACAAGGTCGCGGTCGACGCCCTGCTCGACCACCCCGACGTCGCGGCGATCTCCTTCGTCGGCTCGACCCCGATCGCCTCCTACGTCCACGCCCGCGCGACGGAGAACCGCAAGCGGGTGCAGGCGCTCGGCGGGGCGAAGAACCACGCCGTCGTCGTCCCCGGCGCCGACCTCGCCTACGCCGCCGACCAGCTCGCCGCCGCCGGCTTCGGCTCGGCGGGACAGCGCTGCATGGCGATCTCGGTCGCGGTCGCGGCCGGCGAGGTCGCCGACGAGCTGGTCGAGGAGGTGGCGCGGCGGGCGCGCGAGATCAAGGTCGGCCCCGGCCTCGACCCAGGCTCGGAAATGGGGCCGGTGGTGACCCCGCAGGCGCGCGAGCGGATCGTCGACTACATCGGCCAGGGCGTCGACGCGGGCGCCCAACTGACCGTCGACGGCCGCGAGCTTGAGGTCGGCGGCGGCGGCTTCTGGGTCGGGCCGACGGTGATCGACCAGGTCGACCCGAGCATGTCGGTCTACACCGACGAGATCTTCGGCCCCGTCCTCTCGGTCGTCCGCAGCCCCGGCCTCGACGAGGCGATCGAGCTGATCAACCGCAATCCCTACGCCAACGGCGCCGCGATCTTCACCGGCTCCGGCCACGAGGCGCGCCGCTTCCAGCGCGAGGTCGAAGTCGGGATGATCGGCATCAACGTCCCGATCCCGGTGCCGATGGCCTTCTACTCCTTCGGCGGCTGGAAGGACTCCCTCTTCGGCGACCACCACATCCACGGCCCCGAGGGCGTCCGCTTCTACACCCGCGGCAAGGCGATCACCGCCCGCTGGCCAGCCACCAACGCCGCCGGCCCCGGCGATGCCGGCTCGATGCACTTCCCGACCTCGAGCTAACGCCGAGACCGCAAAAACCCTTCCTCAAGAATGGTTTTCGCGGTTTCGCCGATCAGGTGCGGGCCGGGACCTGTCCCGCGGCGTAGGACAGTCGCTCGTAGACCTGGCGTGCCTGCACCGCCGACATCGTCGGTCGGCGACGGGAGAAGTAATGGGGGAGACCTCGCGCCGTCATCACCGTCACCCCTTGCCGCTTCGCCGAGGGCCGCTCGATCAGGTAGGCACGGCTGAAGACGAGAAGAGGCTCGACCTCGATGCCCAATCGTGCTTCCAGCGTCTTCTTCTCCGCATAAGCCTGGGAGAGCATCTTCGGCTCCAGCCGTTCAAGTGAGACGCGGCCGCCGTGGCTCTTCGTCTCGATCGCAAAGGCCCCACCTTGCCCGACGACAACGTGGTCGATGTTGCCCCGGCCGAAGGAGACGTCATGAATCACATGCCAGCCGTCGGTCGTGAGGGCTTCGAGGGTCCTGCCGACAGCCTCCTCGCCTTCGGCGCCTCGTAGCCAGCGGCCGTGGTCGCGATCTACCTGGGGAGAAACGACCAGGAAGAGGGCGATGGCGGCGACCTCGGCGAGGATCAGGATCCAGGCCGGCAGGCCGAGGATCATGCCGATCAGCAGCGCTGCCACCGCCGCCACCCCGATCCAGATCTCGCGCACCGCGATCGTCTCGGCCTGTTCCCGGACATACTGTCCCGCCACTCGTCGCGTTCCCATCTCTGCACTCATTGGTGCCTATTCGGCGCGCGGTCGACGCAATATGAGCCCGGCAAGCGGATGTTCGGTTTGATGGAGTGCGGTAGATGGAGCTTCTCGGCGAAAGGGACCTGCACCGCGGCAAGCACGTCAACTTCGTCGCCAAGCGCTACCGGCGCGCCGATGGGAGTGAGGTCGAGCGGGAGATCGTCGAGCACCCCGGCTCGGTCGCGGTGATCGCCTACGACGAGGAGTTCGCCTACCTGGTCGCCCAGCCGCGGGAGGCTGTGGAGGAGGACGAGCTGCTGGAGATCCCGGCGGGGACGCTGGACAAGGAGGGGGAGGGCGAGCTCGAAGCGGCGCAACGGGAGCTGGCCGAGGAGGCCGAGCTGCGGGCCGAGCACTGGAGCCTCCTCCACGTCATCTACCCCAGCCCCGGCTTCCTCACCGAGAAGGTGACGATCTTCGAGGCGACCGGCCTCTCCCCGGCAAGCGGCGAGCGCGACGACGACGAGGAGATCGAGATCGTCCGCCTGCCGCTGGCCGAGATCGAGCGGGCCCTGCCGGAGATCCGCGACGCCACCACCGTTATTGCGCTGCAGTGGCTGAAGGAGCGGCTCAGGTCATAGGTCACTGACCTTAACTGTCGCCGACACCAACTGTCGGCGACACCCACAGTTGGTAACCTTCGCCTGTGGCCTTCGTCAACAGGAAGCAGGAGCTAACCAGGCTTGGAGCCTGGTGGTCCTCCCCCGGAGCGGGGATGGCAATCGTCTGGGGCCGCCGGCGGGTAGGCAAGACCGCATTGATCCAGCACTTTGGAGACGACCTGCCGACCGTCTTCCACACGGGCTCAGGCCGCCCTGCCGAGGCAGAACTGGCTGCCCTTTCTCGAACCGCGAGCCCCCTGGTCGGAGACGGAGCCCGAGATCTCGCGGCCTTGCCCTTCGTTGACTGGGAAGACGCGCTGGAGACCCTGGCTCGAGCAGCTCGCAGCAAGCGGATGCTGTTGGTGCTGGATGAGATGCCGGCGCTGCAGGAAACCTCGCCGGAGCTCCCAAGCCTGATCCGCGCCGTCTGGGACCGGGTTCAGGGCGAAACCAAGCTGAAGCTTCTGCTTTGCGGATCCGCAGTGCGCACGATGGAGTCGATGCAGGAGGAGCGGGCCCCGCTTTACGGCCGCTCTGACCTCTCACTCCTCCTGCACCCCTTCACCCCTCACGATGCGGCCTCGATGCTTCCGAACCTCGATCCTGCAGACCGCGCCCTCGTCTGGGGGCTGGTTGGAGGTATGCCCTTGTATCTCCGATGGTGGGACCAGAGCGCCAGCGTCCGGGAGAACCTCTTCCGTCTCGCCTGTACTCCGGGTGGGCAGCTCCTCACTGAGGGCCAGCTCGTCCTGGCCACCGAGGCTGAGGCCGGGGACCTGGCACGACGGACCCTGTACGCGATCGCCGCCGGCCGAACCAAATTCAACGAGATCGAGCAGGCGATCCGGGCAGACCCGGCCCGCACCCTCGACCGGCTGGTCTCGCTGAGACTTGTCGAGAGGATCGCTCCGGTTACGGAGGACCCCCGCCGAACCCGCCGCCGGATCTACCGGATCGCCGACAACTTCCTCGCCTTCTGGCTCGGCCTGCTCGATCGCTTCCGGCCCGAGATCGAGCGGGGTCTTGGGAAGAGCATCCTGCCGGTGTTGATGAAGGCACTGGACGGGCAGATGGGCAGGCCGTGGGAGGACGCCTTCCGAGCGCATATGCGGCGGCTTGCGGCATCGGGGGAGCTGGGAGAGGGCATAGTGGCGATTGGGCCGTTCTGGACCGCTGCGGAGGACCCTGGAGAGATCGACCTCGTGGCCCTCGCCGGCCAGGAGAGGGAGGCGGTCCTGCTGGGCGAGGCCAAGTGGCGGAAGCGAGCCGACGGGGGGCGAATTCGCGCTGAGCTCGATCGCAAGGCGCTGGCGCTCCCAAAGCTCACGACCGAGCCTCGGTTCGCGGTCTGCGCTCGGGAGACCGTCGAGGGCCCCGAGGATCTCGTCCGCGTCACCGCAGCAGACATCTTCTGATCGCGCGCCGGGTACGGGGACCTCGTGTTCCTCTTCTTCTCCAACAACCTCGGCTGCGGCGGCTCGCTGCTCGTCTCCGCCGTCGTGACGCTGGTCCTGCTGCTGCTCTTCGGCGTGATCGAACTCGGCTAGCGCGGCCGCCGTCGTACCGGACGCTCGCGCGCCGCTGCCTCCCGCAGGCGCCGCTGCGACTCGGCGGCCACCCGCAACCGCTCCCGCACCTGGTGCTCGATGGAGGAGTGCGGCAACCGCGAGAAGACGCGGCGGTATCGGGAGCGAAGGGGGGAGGAGAACTCCTAAGTGGAACTGTGTGCGTCAGGAGGGGGTTTCGCTCTCTCCGCGCTGCGGCACTTCGAAGGTGACGAGGAGCAGGCGACCGAATGAACCCGCTTCGGGATTGCCCTCGCGCTTGAGTCGCACCATCGCCCGCCGCTGGATCTCCAAGCTCCCGTCCAGCGAATCGTCGAGGTGTTCCAGCAGCTCCCCCCATCCTTTGTCGTCCAGCCATACCGGTAGGCGCACGAGGAAGCGGTCCTCGCGCGCGTCGAAGGTCCCCGCCGAAACCGCTTCTTCGACCTCTGCCCTGATTACCTGCCCGATTTCCAGCGAGAGGGCTTCCCGCTCTGCGCGGTTGTGGCCACTCGCTTCCTCTGCGGCAATGCGCGCCCACGCTGCCTCGTAACGGTGATCGGTTGATCCTTCGTCGGGCTCCACCGGGACGATCACCCCGTTCGCCTCCAGGATCGCGATCTGGGTGTCGACCTCCTCCCGCGACAGCAGCGTCGACTCCGTCAGGTCGGCGGCCGTCTTCGGCCCCCCGACGAGGCCGACGATGACCTGCTCGCTGATCGAGCGATGGCTGGCAAGGAGAGCCGCCTGCGAGACCGCCGGCGCGGGCTTGCGGTAGGTCTTGCCCTCAGCCGCGGCGGTCGCCTGCTCGGCGCCGAGGACGGGGGCGAGGACCATGAAGCTGCAGATCGCGACAAGGCCTGGAAGTGCCCCGGCGCCCGACTCCGCCAGCCGCCTGGCGCTCACCTCGAGGACAGCGGTGAGCAGCGCCTCCGACGCGATTCGGATCGAGACCGGTCGCTGGTGGGCCGGAACCCCGGCCGAGAGCAGGGGCTCGATCTGCCGCAGCACCTCGGTCCGCCGCTCCAGGGCGGGCGCCCCTCCTTCACGGGCTCCGGCGAGCAGGAGGTGGGCGAGATTGGGACGGGAGGCCAGCATCCCGAAGAGGGCGGAGAAGGCCGATCGCACCCCGTCGGCTGGACTGGGTGCGCGGCGATAGGCGGGAAGCATCACCGCCACCGCCTGCATCGCGGCGGCGTCCACTGCCGCGAGCATCAGCTCCTCGCGCCCGGCGAAATTCGCGTAGAGCGTGCGCACCGACATCCCCGCCCGCTCCGCTACTTGCCCCATCGTGAGCGCCGCGAGGCCGTGCTCGGCCAGCAGCGCTTCAAAGGCGCGCAGGGCTCTTTCGGCGTGGTCGCCGGCTTCCCGCTCCTCCGGCCGCCGCTCCGGCGGGCGCGCGGCGACCCGCAATGGCCGCACCGGCGGCTCGAACTGAAGGAAGAATGAGGCCAGCTCGTCGGCGAACTCAGGTAGCCGCTCGAGATGGCCCCGGAGCAGCCGGATCCGGGCGCCGGCGATCGTCGCGCCGATCGCGCCGACCAGCATCTCCTGCGGCATCGCGCGGGGAAGGCCGAGATCGTCCAGCCGCTCCTTCACCGCGCGCTCCAGACCCAGGATCGCGCGGTCCACCATCTCCGAGGCCTTCGGCCCTGCCGCGTAGGCCTCGACGAGAAACAGCCGGGCGGCGGACGGCTGCGCTGCGACGAACGAGGCGAAGGCGACGATCCGGTTGCCGACCTCCTCCCTCCAGTCGCCCCCCGCGGACGCGGTCAAGGTGCTCTCGACGGCGAGCGAGATCGTTCCCTCGAGCGCAGCAAGGAAGCAGGCCTCCTTGCTCTCGAAGTGCTGGTAGAAGCTGCGCGGAGAGACGCCGGAAAGAGCGGCCAGGTCGGCGACCCCGGT
This sequence comes from Solirubrobacterales bacterium, assembly GCA_045805765.1. Lineage (GTDB taxonomy): Bacteria > Actinomycetota > Thermoleophilia > Solirubrobacterales > 70-9 > VAYN01. Next base: position 19,598 of record JBJMKN010000115.1, on the reverse strand, counting down.
CTCCTCGTAACCCGCTTGCGCGATGCTCGCGACCATCGCGGCGAGCAGCCGCTGCCGTTGGTTCTCGGCCACCTTTCGCGGCGAGCTCGCAGGGCCAGGCGGCAGCTTCATGCTGCGCAACTGCTCCGAATCTCCCCATGGCGTCACCGTCATTCGAAAAATCTCTCCTGAGCAGTCTTAACTCTACAGGCCGGTCCGGCGAGGATCTTCCCTTGACATGGAAAGAGTCCATGATCTATCTTCGCCGCTGAAGCACCTGTCGCACCAAATCGGGGACAACCACATAGGGGACCGGGGATGAACAGAGAGGTGACTGCCAGGGCCGTGGCTCCGATCGAGCTGCCGTCGCCGCCTGAACCACGTCCGCAGGACGATCCGATCACCCTCGCGGTGATCGCGGAGATCGTCGAGAAGGGCTACGAGGGGACCACGGTCGAGGACGTGGCTCGCAGGGCGGGAATCCCGACGGAGGAGTTCGACAACCGCTTCGAAGGCTTGGAGCACTGCGCACTGGACAGCTTCGAACGGAACATCGCCAACTTCGAGCGGCGGGTGGGGATCGCGTTCAACAGCCACAGCGACTGGCCTTCCGCCCTCCGCGCCGCCGCTTATGCGACCGCCGATTGGATGCAGGAGAACCCGTTGGTCGTCTCCTTCGGCATGGTCGACGTCCTCAAACTGCCGGGAGAGATGGGGCGGGTCAGGCGGGAAGAGACCTTCGCCTTCTGTTCCCGGATGATCGACCGGGGTCGCCAGGTGGCTCCGGATCCTGAGGCGATCCCGGACGCCGCGCCCACCTTCGCCATTGGCGCGATCACCCAGCTGCTGACGCACCGGCTGCAGGAAGGCGCCGAAGTCGAACCGCGCGAGGTGATCCCCGAGATGATGAGCCGCGTCGTCAGCATCTATCTGGGTGACGAGGCAGGTGAGACGGAGTGGACGGCCGAGCCTCCGCCGCCGACCACGCCCGAGAGATGACGGTGGTGGGGACGAGTCCGCGGGGAACGAACCCGCCCCCTCGCACCGTCGGGGATCGCTCCCAGGGAAAGGAGACGACTGGGCGGGACTATAGCTCAGGAAAGACAGTACGTCTACAAAGGAAAGAGCATCGTGCGATAGATTGGCGCGGTGAGCGCGGCGCGGTGGGGCAGGGGCGAGGAAGAGCCCTCTCTGGCGAAATTGCCGCCGGGGCCTCACCGGCTGCCGCGAGAGCTTGTGCGCGACCACCAGCGGCAGCGCATTCTCCTGGCGGCCCTCGACGTCATCGGCGAAAAGGGGCTCGAGGGGGCGACGGTCAAGGACCTGATTCGCAAGGCGCACGTCTCCCGGGCGACCTTCTACGAGGTCTTCACCGATATGGAAGCCTGCCTGGCCGAACTCCACGACGACGTCCTCTCTTGGCTCTACGAGCAGGTGACGCTCGCGCTGGCAGAGACGGAAAGCTGGTCGACCGGAGTCCAGGTAGCGCTTGCGAAGACGGTGGATCTGCTCACCGAGGACCCACGGCTCGCCGCTCTCTGTGCGGTCGAAGCGCCGGTCAGCCGCATTCAGGAGGTGCGGACGCGGCACGGACAGACTCTCGACGAGCTTTGCGTAGCCCTGCGGATCGGCCGCCGCGAAAGCCCGCGCGGGGAGGAGCTGCCGGAGATCCTCGAGCCGGCGCTTGTCTACGGAGCGGTCTATCTGGTCGGCCGCTCGATCGTCTACCGGGAGGGACCCGACGCAGCCACCCTGGCGGCGGAACTGGCGGAGCTGATGCTGGTGCCCTACCGGGACTGAGGCTTCGCCGCCGCCGTTGCGGCGCGCCGCCGCCCGACAAAGGGGACGAGCACGAGTTCGACCAGCTCGGGGGATGCCTCGCCGAGCCGCTCGTCGCTCCCCGCCTCGACCTTGCTCGCGAGCACCGCGGCGATGGCCCCGGCCGTTGCTTCGCGCTCGACCTCGGTCGGCTCCGCGGAGCCGCGCCCCCGCGGAGCGCCGGCGGCGAGCTCCCCGACGAGCCGTTCCAGCAGGCGGCGGTTGCGTTCCATCACCGGGCCGCCGGCCGCCGGCGGCGCAACCAGGGCGAAGCGGACGAGGTCTGGGTTCTCACCGAAGAGGCCGAGCATCGCCGCGACCCGCGCCCGCACCTGCTCGGTCCAGCTCGCTTTCGCGGGAGCCGCCTCCGCGATCGCCGCGAAGAGGTGTCCTTCGAGCAGGTCGAAGGTGGCGAGGAAGCACTCATCCTTGGTCTGGAAGTACGCGTAGAAGGTGCGGCGTGAGACCCCGGCGGCAGCCGAGATCTCGGTCACGGTGGTCTCGCGGAAGCCGCGCTCGGCGACCGCTGCGATCGAGCCGGCGATCAGCCGTTCACGCTGGTTCTGCGCCACGAACTCGCGCGAGAGGCCATGGCGTCCGGGCGGCAGGCGGCGCAGCTTCTCACCCTCTCCCTTGCCGCCGTCCCTCGCCACGCGGCGAGGTTATAGGCATCGGACGCCGGTTGTTCTTATCTGGACGCCGCGTGTTCATCACTTGCGGCGCGCAGCATCCGTTCGGCTCGGTCGCGTCCCAGATAGGGCTCGAGCACGACCTTGACGACCTGCGGGTAGAGCTCCTCGGCGTCGCCGAGGTCGCCCCGCGCGAGCCGCGTCTGCAGCAGCCAGACGAGGCCGCTCGCGGTCGAGTCCTCGAAGTTCTCCGGCAGCCGCTCGCCGCTCTTCCACTCCTCGCGACCGCGGCGCAGGAAGGCCGACACCTCGCGCACCGTCGTGCCGTAGCGGCGCAGCGCCTCCTCGCCGCCGGTCTGCGCCTCGAGGACGACGATTTTCGCCGCCAGCGGCTGCTCGGCGATGAAATCGATCAGCGCCCGCGTCCCCAACGTTGCCTGCGCCGCCCAGTTGGCATCGGCGGGGACAGCGAGCCGGATTCGCTCCCTGGCTATGGCGACGACCCGGTCGAAGACCTGGACGAAGCAGTCTTCCTTGCCCTCGAAGAACTTGTAGAAGCCGCCCATGCTGATCCTCGCCCCGGCGATCAGGTTCTCGACCGTCGCCGCCTGGTAACCGCGCTTGGCGAAGACGTCGGTGCAGGCCGCGAGGACCTGCTGGCGCCGCTCTTCTTCCCTGGCAGCGCGCGGGATTCGTCCCTCCGCGACGGACCCGCTCGACAGTGCCGGAGGAAGCTGGGCCATGGGGAAGAGCTTACCCCGCACCCCCGAACGCGCCGATACCCGAATTTTGGGCAAAACTATTTGCTTTGTAGACGCAACATCTCAAGTTGTGTATCGTGCGTCTCGTCCACCAGGGGGGTGGGCAGGGACTGCACCAACAGGAGGGGCCCCGAAACAGGGCCGGAGGGCATTCGATCTTCCGGGGACGGGGCGCCGCTACGAAGGAGAGACATCAGGTGAGAGCTTTCGCGCAGGCACCGTCCGCTGAATCGATCAGCCGCGGGAACGGCAGCACGTTCTCGTTCGGCGCTTTCGCGGCGGTGCTCGTCTGCGCGGCGGCTTTCCTAGGGATTGGTGCGCCCGCGGCCAGCGCGGCCCCGGAAGCGACGCCTAGCTACAGCTACTTCGCCGAACTCAGTACCGGGCCGGACACCATCTCCCAGAACGCCTTCGGAGCCGCAGTGCGTAGCCGCACCGCCATCGACAGTCACGGCAACCTCCTTCTCGCGGACGAAAATCACAACCTGTTCCGGATCTTTGCTCCTGACCCGACGGCAGGGCTCGTCCCGGCTGGCGAATTCGCCCCGGGCATCTCGCCGTCCGACATCGCGGTCGATCCCGGAAACGATTCCCTGTATTCCTCGGAAAGCATGTGTTGCTCGTCGATGGTGATCCACCGCTATCTCTCGGACGGCCAGCCCAGCCCGACTTACACGCTCGACCCCAGCTTCGAAGTCCCGGCCGGGACCGGGCTCGGCTTCGCCAGCCCGCCCGGTAGTGGCCTCGCGGTCGATCCGACGTCCCACGACCTGCTCGTCGCCGACCCAGGCGCCGGCGCGATCCAGCGCTACGACGCCACCGGCGTCCACTCCGACTCGATTGCCACGCCGTCGATGGCTCCGGAGTGGGTTGCCGTCGCCGCCGATGGCAGCATCTTCGCGGCCCAGGACGAATCCCCCCGTATCGTCCACCTCAGCGGCACCGGCACGCTGCTCGGTGAATTCTCGGTCGGGGAAAGTGTTCACTCCCTTGCGGTCGACCGCCAGCACGAAACGCTCGTCGTCGGGTTGGGGAGCGACTCACTGCGTGTGTTCAGCTTCAGCGGTACTCGTCTCGCCGATGTGCCCACCCCGGTCAGTGCTTCAAACAGGGACATCTCGATCGACTCGAACAGCGGCCGGCTCTACACGACCGGCACCGACACCATCTACACCTTCATCCCCGCGACCTCGCCCGGTGTCGAAGGCCCGGCAGTTTCGAACATCGCTCCTCATGCGGTTCACGTCAGCGCGGAAGTCGACCCCGGCGTCGACCCCGGGGGCAGCCCGGGAGATCCGCCTCCCGCGGATAGCGCCGCTCGCTTCGAATATTCAGCCGACGGCGGTAAAACCTGGAAATCCACGCCCGAGCAGGCCCTGACCAGCCCCGGGCCGGCCACGATCGAAGCCGACCTCACTGACCTGCTGGTCAACTTCGATTTCCTGGTTCGAGTCAAGGCGTCGAACGCGGTCGCCTCCTTCACCAGCGACCCGGTCGCCTTCAGCACCCCGGAAACCGCGCCGGAGGTCATAACCGGCAGCGCCACCGACGTCACCGAAACCAGTGCTGTGCTGAACGGAGCGATCAATCCGGCCGGGGTCCAGACCAGCTACCACTTCGAGTACGGGACCAGCGACGCCTACGGCTCGCGGATCCCGGTCGGGATCGAGGCGGTGGCCGGCGGCTCTCGCGAAAACCGGATTTTCAGCCGCACGATCATGGGCTTGACGCCCGGCACCACCTACCACTTTCGCCTGGTCGCCACCAATGCGCTGGGCACCACTGAGGGCCCCGATCGGACCTTCACCACGGCGGCCGCCGGCGAGATCCCGCGGCGCGCCTACGAGCAGGTCACCCCGGTCGACAAGCAGGGCACCCCGCTCGACCCCAACGTCGGCTTCCAAGCCAAGGCCGACGGTTCGGCTCTCGCCTACGTCAACCGCGGCGGCAAACTCTCCTCGCCGTTGAGCACCTACGCGATGAGCCGCCGGGAAGCGAACGACTGGCGACCGGGCATCGACCTCAGCGTGCCACTCAACGTCACCAGCAACCTCCAAGCGGCGCTCATCGGCGGCACGACGCTGGGGATCTCCGACGATTTCGCCCACACCTTCGTCGCCACCAACCGGGCGCTAACGCCGGGCGCCAACGAAGGCGGCGGCAACCTCTACACGGTCGACCTCGATACCGGCACCCACACGCTGGTGGCCACTCATCCGCACCCCTATTCCTTGTTCGGCTTCATCGCAGTGCAGAGGGCATACCGGTTCCAGCGCGGCGCGCCGGACTTCAGCTGGGTCGTCTTCGAATCCGAATTCCCGCTTATCGACGGCGCTCCCCCGTTCGCGCTCTACCGCTGGACCGAGAGCGGTGGCCTCGAAGTGGCCTCGATTCTGCCCAACGGCGACAAGGCCGGGACCAGCGTCGGGGAAAACGACAAGGTCCCGCCCGTCCGCACCGTCTCCAAAGACGGCTCGCGGATCTACTTCACCGTCCCGCTCGGCTACGGATCGGAAACGGGAGTCTTCCTGTACGAACCCGGGCAGGGCACGAAAGCGGTCTCGGTCTCCCAGGTCCCGGGCGATCCCACCACGCCGAAAGAAGCGCGCCTGATGGGCATCAGCCAGGACGGCCGCTACGCATTCCTGATGTCAATGGAGGGGCCGCTCACCCCCGATGCCCCGGCCGGCGTATCTGACGAAGAAGGCACCCTCTACCGCTATGACGCCGAGGACGGGAGCCTCGAGTACCTCGGGATCCAGGGCTTTCGAGGCGCCAATATCACTAACGATATGGAAACCGCAAGGGGGGTATCCGACGACGGGAGCACCGCTTATCTCCGTACCAGGTCGGGGTCGGGCCTCGCGGTGTGGCGGGACGGGGTCACCCACTACCTCCCGCCGAATCCCAGTTTCTACCTAAACAACCGGCTGAGCCCCAACGATGGCCGCTACTACGTCTACGAAACCGGCTCCCGCGGCAATGGCCAGATCGGCGACGTCTACATCTACGACGCCGAGAGCGACCAGGCAAGCTGCGCTTCCTGCCTGCCGGATGGCAGCGCGGGGGATGCCTTTCTATCCGATGGCGAGCGCTATGTCAGCGGCCATATTCCCCGGGCGGTCACCGCTGCCGGCGAGGTCCTCTTCACCACGCCCAAACGCCTGGTCGCCGCTGACGTCAATGGCACCAAGGACGTCTATGCGTTTCAGAACGGCACGGCGACGTTGATCAGTACCGGCAACCGCAACTACGATGCAACCTTCGCTGACATGTCTGTAGACGGCAGCAACGTCTTCTTCGTCACCAACCAGAAGCTGGTCGGCCAGGACAACGACGAAACGCCGGACATCTACGACGCCCGGATCGGCGGCGGCTTCGCTTCCCAGAACCCGCCCCCGGTCCAGGAATGCCTGCGCGACGACTGCAAGGCAACCCCCGGCGCCGGTCCGGAACTGCCCTTCGGCGGCTCCGAAGCGCTGAGCGGCCCCGGCAACGTGAACGAAGCAAAAAAGCACAAGCGCTGCGGCAAAGGCAAGCGGGCCAAGAAGGTCAAGGGCAAGGTCCGCTGCATCAAGAAGAACAAAGCCAACAAGGCAGGAAAGGGAGGCAACCGATGATCGGGCCTCGTAAGTTCTGGTCCCAGCTGTCCGCGGTCTTCATTGGTTGCCTGGCTCTCGTCGCCATCGTCGTGTCGACGGCGAGCGCTGACTTCGAATTCGCCGAAGTCGGCGTCGACCTGCGGGAAAAGAACGGCACCTACTCCCGCCAGGCGGGCGCCCATCCCAATTTCAGCTTCAAATTCGAGATGCCCCCGGGCCCGCCCGAGGCGGTGCGCACGGTCGACCTCGACCTGCCGGTGGGGATGCTGGCCAACCCGGCCGCATTCCCGACCTGCACGATGGCCGATCTGATCAACGGCAACAACGCCGGGCCGAAATGCGACCTCGCCGCCCAGGTGGGGACGATCAAAATCAACGTGGCCGGGGGTTCCGAAGGGGAAACCATCTACGTCGGGCTCTTCAATATCGCCCACGGCCCCGATGTGCCGGCGCGCTTCGGCTTCCACTACTCGATCGCGATCGGGACGATCACGCCGCGGATCCGCCCGACCGACTACGGGATCTCATCGGCCAGCATCGACATCTCGCAGATCAAGCCGATCAACTGGGTGAGGGTGAACTTCTGGGGCGTGCCATCCGACCCCTCGCACGATTTCGAACGCCAGGATCGATCGCCCATCGTCAACCCCTTCGTGGAGACCCACGACCCCGCTCCGCTGGTTCCATTCTGGTACCAGCCGACCGCTTGCCCCGACGCCGCCCAGAGCTTCGTCGCGCACGGCGACTCCTGGGAGCACAAGGACGTCTTCGACGTCAAACCGATTCCCACCGACGAAGAGGGCACGCCGTTCGTCTGGGAAGGCTGCGAAAACCTCGCCTTCGAACCGACCATGGTCCCGGTTCCGGGAACCCATCGCGCGCACTCGCCGACCGGCCTCGACGTAAACATCGACGTGCCACCCAACGACGCGCCGGAGGGCTACTCCACCTCGGCGGTGAAGAAGACCGTGATCGACTTCCCCGAGGGGATGACGGTCTCGCCCTCGGCGGTGGCGGGCCTCGATTCTTGCTCCCTGGATCAGATCGGCATCGGCTCGAATGATCCGCCGACCTGCCCTGACGGCTCGAAGATCGGAAACGTCACGATCGACACGCAGGTTCTCGTAGACCCGATGCAGGGCGACGTCTTCCTCGCGTCCCAGAAGGCCAACCCGTTCGGCTCCACCTACGCCGTCTACCTGGCCGTCAAAGGGCTCGGCTTCTACCTGAAGCTCCCTGGAGAATTGAACGTCGACAAGCAGACCGGCCAGCTGAAGGCGATCTTCGACAACCTGCCGCAGCTGCCGTTCGAAAGGGCCCACCTGGACTTCCGAGGCGGTCCGACGGCCCCACTGGTCACCCCTGACAAGTGCGGGGACTACTCGATCCGCACGGAAGTCTTCCCCTACGCACGGCCGAACGACCCAGTCGTCGCCGCGGTCCCGATGTCGATCAACGAAAACTGCGCCGGAGGCGGCGAGTTCAACCCGCGCCTCCAGGCCGGGGTCGCCAACCCGGTCGCCGGGGCGAAATCGCCGCTGACGATCCGGATCACGCGCCAGGACGGCGAACAGAACCTCTCGAAGATCGAGGTGACTCTGCCAAAGGGCGAGATCGCGAGCCTGAAAGGGCTCGAGATCTGCCCGGAGGCGGGAGCGCCATCAGGTAACTGCCCGGCTGGCAGCCAGGTCGGAATCGCGACCACCGCGCTCGGGACGGGGGCATTCCCGCTCTTCACCCCGCAGCCCGGCAAGGAGCCGACCGCGCTCTACTTCGCCGGTCCCTACAAAGGTGCTCCCTACTCGCTGATCACCAAGGTCCCCGCCCAGGCCGGCCCGTTCGACTTCGGCGACATCGTCGTGCGGACCGCGATCGACCTCAACCCGGTCACCGCCCAGGTGATCGCCAAATCAGATCCGCTGCCGCAGATCCTCGAAGGGGTGCCGATCGCCTACCGCGACGTCCGCATCGAAGTCAAGAAGCCCGACTTCACGGTCAACCCGACGAGCTGCGAGCAGCGCTTCGTCACCACCACGATCACCTCCGTCGACGGCACCGAGGCGCACCCCTCGGTCCCGACCAAGGTCGGCGACTGCGGAGCGCTCAACTTCGGCCCGAAGCTGAAGTTCAAGGTCTCCGGCGGCACCAACCGCGGTGACTTCCAGGCGCTGACCGCGGTCCTGACCACCGGAAAGAAGGAAGCGAACATTTCGCGGGTCCAGGTCGCCCTGCCCCACGCCTTCTTCCTCGAGCAGAGCCACATCGGCACCGTCTGCACCCGGGTGCAGTTCGCCGCCGAGAACTGCCCGGCGGCATCGGTCTACGGCTTCGCCCGGGCGATCACGCCGCTGCTTGACAAGCCGCTCGAAGGACCGGTCTACCTGCGCTCCTCCAACAACCCGCTGCCGGATCTGGTGGCCGACCTGCAGGGCCAGTTCGACATCGAGCTCGCCGGCCGGATCGATTCCGAGAACGGCGGCATCCGCAACACGTTCGAGACCGTCCCCGACGCCCCGGTGACCAAGTTCGTGCTGCAGATGAAGGGCGGCAAGAAAAGCCTGATCGTCAACAGCCGGAACCTCTGCAAAGGGACCGCGAAGGCCAAAGTGCGGATGACCGGCCAGAACGGCAAGCGCCACAACGAACGCCCCGCGATTCAGACCAGCTGCGGCAAGAAGTCGAAGAAGGCCAAGAAGAAGTAGCGATGCGGAGGCGAAGCACCAGGAGCGCCGCCGCCCTCGCGGCGGCGCTCTGCCTCCTCGCCTCTGCTTCGCTGGCCTCCGCCGAGGTCACCCAGGACGGCAATCTCCGCGTCTCCTTCACCGGCGGCATCTCCCCCAACGCGCTCCCCCGCAAGGGTAAGGCGCCGGTGAAGGTCAAGTTCGGCGGCGAGATCAAGACGCTTGACGGCCAGATACCGCCGCAGCTGCGGGAGATCTCGCTGGCGATCAACCGCAACGGCCGCTTCGACTTCCGCGGCCTGCCCGTCTGCCATTACCACCAGATCCATCCCGCCTCCACCCGCGAAGCGATCGACACCTGCCCCGACTCGGTGATCGGCACGGGTGTCTTCAGTGCCCACGTCGAGCTGCCCGAACAGTCGCCCTTCCCCTCCGCTGGCCAGGTCACCGCCTTCAACGGCGTCTTCCACGGCCGCCACGTGATCTTCGCCCATGTCTTCGGGACGGCGCCACTGCCGCAGTCCCAGGTCCTCGTCTTCAACCTCGGCAAGGGCGCCGGCGGCTACGGCACGACCCTGACCGCAGAACTGCCCCGGGTCGCCGCCGAATGGGGCTACGTCTCCGGCGTCTCGCTCTCGCTCAGCAAAGTCTTCCGCTACAAGGGCAAGCGCCGCTCGCTGCTCACCGCCGGCTGCCCCGCTCCCGGCGGCGCCAACGTTGTCGCCTTCAACTTCGCCCGCGCCAGCTTCGGCTTCGAAGACGGTCGCACGCTGGGCGTGACGATGACGCGCAGCTGCAGGGTGAAGAAGTAATTAGGAATGGAGCATCTATAAACAGATTTGTCTGCTACGTTCCGCGTCTGTAAGAAAAGGCTCGCCTGGGGGGGCGAGAAGGGAGGGGTTTACATGGCAGGTCGTTCTCGTGCGCTCGGTAGCTGGCTGTTCCTCGGCACTTTCACCGTTGCATTCGCATCGCTCGTCCTCTTCGTCGCTCTTGCCGACGCGGTCGCTCCGGCGGTAACCGTCGAGAACGCCGACGACGTCTCCTACACCTCCGCTCACGCCGAAGGGACCGTCGACCCGCAGGGAGTCGAAACCTCCTGCCACTTCGAGTTCATCAGCCAGGCCCAGCTCGATGAAAACGCCAGCAACGGCTTCGGCGAATGGGAAGGCGCGGGGGGCGCTCCCTGCAACGTCGAACCGCTGACCGGCAGCGGCGCCCAAGCAGTCGAAGGGCAGCTCGAAGGGCTCACCCCCTCGACCGTCTACCACCTGCGCCTCGTCGCCTCCAATGCCGACGGCCAGAGCGAAGCGGTCGCCGCGAGCACCTTCCAAACCGATGCAGTCGCCCCGGCCTCGGCGACGATCGACCCCGTCACCAGCGTCACCGGAACCACCGCGCACTTCTCCGGCTCGATCAACCCCCAGGCCCCCGCCGGCAACCCCGCCGCGTTCGACGTCAACTGGCACTTCGAGTGCTCGCCGGAATGCCCTGGCCTCAGCGGCGGATCGATCCCCGCCGACAACACCAGCCATCTCGTCAGCGACGAAGCCTCCGGCCTCGATCCCAATACGAGCTACGAAGTCCGTCTGGTCGCGTCCAACGCCGGGGGGCCTGCGTTCAGTCCGTACGAGTCGTTGGTCACCGACCGTGTCGCTCCCGTCGTGCAGACCCTTCATGCGGGCTCGATCGGCGAAGACACCGCGACTCTGGCCGCGACCGTAAACCCCCGCGGCTCCGCTGTCACTTACCAGTTCGAATGGGGTGCCGGGACTTCTTTCGATTTACTTGCGCCCGTCGATCCCGCTGACCTCGGCGCCGCGGACAACGCGCCCCACGTGGTTACGGCGCCGCTCACCGGGCTCTCAGAGTCATCCGCGTACTCGTTTCGGATCAAGGCGACGAACACGGAAACGGGCGAAACCAGCACGGGTGCTACCCACGCCTTCGTGACCCTTGCGGACGGGGCCGCCGCAGGACCCTGCGGAAACGAACAGATCCGCACCGAACAGGGCGCCCGCTTCCTTCCCGACTGCAGAGGCTTCGAGATGGTCTCCCCGGTCGACAAGAACGGAGGCAACCTCGCCAACGGGTTTTTCGCGAGCGACGACGGCAACCGCATGGCCTCCGGCTCGGCGAGCTCCTTCGGGGACGGTCACTCGAGCCTGCTGTTCTCTCCCTACGTCTCCGAACGGACCGCAAGCGGCTGGTCGACCGCCAACCTCGCACCGCGAGCGGGAATCGGCCTCGCGCTCGACGGCGGCTTCCTTAAGTCCGGGACCTTCTCCAAGGACCTCACCACCTCGCTCTCGCTGACGCAGAGTTTTCCCGCCGAGCCGCGGGTCAAAAACATCTTCGCGACGACGCTCTCCGGGGACACCACTTGGATCACTGCGCCGACCAAGCCTGGGGCCCCGCTCGCCAACAAGCTCCTCGTCGGAGCCTCGGCGGACGCCAGCCACGTCGTCTTCGAGTCGAGCCAAGAATTCGCCGACCGCAGCACCGGCGGCGAAAATCAGATCTGGGAGTGGGTGGACGGCTCAGTTCGCCTCGTCAGCGTGCTCGAGGACGGCTCGCTACCCGAGCGGCCGACTGTCGGCACCCGCCGGTTCGGCGTCGAAGGGCTGAACGCGATCGACAGCAACAGCACCTCGGTGTTCAGCCGCCTGCCGCAGCCGACCGCCGTCTCGGCCGACGGCTCGCGGATCTTCTTCACGGCCTCCGGACCCGGTGGAAGCGACCAGCTCTTCGTCCGCGAAGACGGAGCGCACACGACCGAGGTCTCGCTCTCGCAAAAACCCGGTGAGGTCGGGCAGGAGCCTCCGGGGGGAGCGGTTTTCGTCGCGGCTGCGAAAGACGGCTCCGCCGTCATTTTCTCGAGCCCGGATCAGCTGACCGCCGACGCGACTGCCGGGGGCGGTCTCTACCGCTATGTCTTCAGCTCGCAGGAGGTGCAATTCCTGACCCCGACGCCCGGCGGCGGGGGGCCTGAAATCGAGGGCGTCAGCTTCGTCGCGGCCGACGCCGGCCGTGTCTACTTCGTCGCCCGCGGCCAGCTCGTCGAGGGGGAAGGGCAACCAGGGGCACACAACCTCTACGTGACCGGGGTCGAGGGGCCACGGTTCATCGCCATCCTGTCTGACGCCGACCTGCAGGACTGGACCACCGATTTCGGCGCCGGTTTCGCGGCTCGTCTAACCGCCAAAGGAACTCCCGACGGCCGCTTTTTCGCCTTCCAGTCGACGGCCCCGCTGACCGGCTACGAATCGGGCGGTCACGTCGAGATCTACGTCTGGAACGAGCGTGCCGAGAACATCCGCTGTGCCTCGTGCGGGGCGGCGGGGACGGCGGCCGAGGGTGACGCTTCGCTGATCGCCCACCCGATCGATCCGGCCTCCGGCGCCGCGTTTGACGGCAACCTCCAGCAGGGCAACCCGCGCGGCCTCAGCGACGACGGCGCCCGCGTCTTCTTCCAGACCACCGATTCGCTCGCCACGCGGGACGTCAACGGCACCTGGGACGTCTACATGAGCGAGGGGGGCCGACCGCATCTGATCTCCGGTGGGACCGACGGACGCCCCTCGGAAATCCTCGACAACTCGGCCAGTGGGGACGACGCCTTCTTCTCGACGAATCAGTCGCTTGTCGCCACGGACACCGACGGTGGCGCCGGCGACATCTACGACGCCCGGATAGGCGGCGGGTTCGCACTCCCTCACTCGCCGGCTGCGTGTGTTGGTGGCGATTGCCAACCCTCCTCGGCGGCGCCCGGGTTTTCATCACCTGCCAGCGCGCTTCTGCACGGCGGGTCGAATCGTCGAGCGAAGAAGTTGGCAAAGGCGCTTCGTGCCTGCCGGAAGAAACCCCACGGGAAGGAGCGGCGGCGATGCGTTCGCAAAGCGAAGGCGAAGTTCGGGAGCAGGCAGGCCAAGCCGTCGCGGGGGGCAGGACGATGAAGCGCTCCCTCGTCAGCACGCTGCTCACGGCGCTCCTTGGTGCCAGCACCCTGCTCGCATTCGCGGGGACTGCGCAAGCGGCTTTCGGCATCGCACCAGGCAGCTTCGAAGTGAATGTGCTCGACTCCGCAGGAACTCCAATTCCGGTTCCCCAGGCGGGTAGCCATCCGTCGGCCCACCAGGTTCGATTCGAATTCAACACGAAGCCGAACGACACCGGTGGCGGTGGGCCGGAACCCATTCCCGACGAAGCCGTCAAGGACGTCGAAGTCGAACTGCCTCCCGGGCTCGTCGGCAGCCCGGCGGCGATCCCACCTTGTTCGGCCGCCGACTTCGTTCCGCAGGGCATCGCCGGCCCAACCCACTGTCCGACCACGTCTCAGGTCGGGGTGGCGTATGTGAAAATCGGCCTGGGTCCCGGCTTCTCCTTCACCCAGCCGGTGCCGGTCTACAACCTGAACCCGAGCCCGGGCGCCGTAGCCACCCTCGGTTTCGTGCCCTCGATCCCGGTCACGATCGACCTCGAGCTTCGGACCGGCGGCGATTACGGAATCACCGCAATCTCGCGCAATACCTCGCAGGGTCTCAACATCTACGGGGTCGACCTGCGGCTCTGGGGCGTTCCTTCGGCCGCCGAGCACAACGCCGAACGCTACCTACCCGGGCGCTTCGCTCCAGGGGACGAAAACGGGAACCCTCTGCCGAGCGGCCTGACCCCGACGGCCTTCCTCGACCTCCCGTCGCAGTGCGGCGTTCCTCGAACGACTCGTCTCGCGGTCACCTCCTGGCAGGCGGAAGCCCGCGACGAAGCGCTCTCCGCCCCGCAGGTCTTCGGGGACTGCGACGAGCAGAGCTTCGAACCGTCGGTCCGCGTTCAGCCGGACAGCTCCCGGGCCGGAGCGCCGACTGGCTTGAGCGTCGACGTCAGGGTCCCGCAATCAGACAATCCGAACGGGCGGATCTCGCCCCCGGTCAAGGACACCACCGTCACCCTGCCGCGGGGGATGGCCGTCAACGCCTCCTCGGCGAACGGGTTGGAGGGGTGCTCGCCCGCGGAGGCGGATCTCACCGGGACCGGGGAGATGAGGTGCCCGGCGGCCTCCCGGGTCGGCACCGTCGAGATCGAGACGCCGCTCCTCGGCAATCCAGTCGAGGGCAGCGTCTACCTCGCCGACCAGGGCAGTAACCCCTTCAACTCGCTGCTCGCGCTCTACGTCTCGGTCGTCGAACCGGAGACCGGCGCCGTCGTCAAGCTCGCGGGCAGGGTCTCGCCGGATCCCCAGACGGGGCAGCTGACCGCGACCTTCGCCGACACGCCGCAGCTTCAGTTCGAAACCCTGCACATGCATCTGAAGGGCGGAGAGAACGCTCCCTTGGTGCTCCCCGCTGCATGCGGCACCTACACGGCTGAGGCAGTCCTCTCGAGTTGGGCCGAGCCGGACAGTCCGGTCACCTCTCGCTCGAGCTTCTCCGTTTCCAGTGGATGCTCCGGCGCGGACCGATTCGACCCCGGCCTCACCGCCGGCACCCTCAACCCGATCGCCGGCTCTTACTCGCCCTTCCTCCTGCGGATCACCCGCGAGGACGGGGAGCAGAACCTCGCCAAGGTCGAGGCGACGCTGCCCGAGGGCCTGCTGGCAAAGCTGAAGGGTGTGCCCCCCTGCGACGGTGCTGTCGCCACCGCCGGGAATTGCCCCGCCGCCAGTCAGGTCGGCCGCGCAGTGGTCGGCGCCGGCTCGGGTTCCGAGCCGGTCTTCCTGCCGGAGCCCGGCAAGGCTCCCACCGCCGTCTACCTCGGTGGTCCATATAAAGGAGCGCCGTACTCGCTGGTGGTCAAGGTCCCGGCGCAGGCCGGCCCCTTCGACCTCGGCAATGTCGTCGTGCGCAACGCGCTGCGGATCGACCCGGTCACGACCCGGGTCACCGCCGAGTCCGACCCCCTGCCGCAGATCCTGCAGGGGATCCCGGTCGCCTACCGCGACCTGAGGGTCGAAGTCGACCGCAAGGGATTCATGCTCAACCCGACCAACTGCCGCGAGCAGCGTGTCACCAGCACCCTGACCTCTGCCGCAGGCCAGACGGCCAGCCCGGCGGATCGTTTTGCGGTGGCCGGCTGCCGCGAACTCGGGTTCGGACCCTCGTTGAACATTTCCCTCAAGGGCAAGATGAACCGCACCGGCAACCCGGCCCTGAAAGCCGTCCTGAAGATGCCGAAGTCAGATCAGGCCAACATCGCTAAGACGACCGTCGTCCTGCCAAAGGCAATGTTCATCGACAACGCCCATATCAACAACCCCTGCACGAGGGTCCAGTTCGATGCGGGGAAGTGCCCAGGAGGCTCAATCCTGGGCAGGGCTACGGCCTATACGCCGCTGCTCGACAAGCCGCTCACCGGCCCGGTCTACTTCCGCTCCAACGGCGGCGACAGGGAACTACCTGACCTGGTTGTTGACCTGAAGGGGCAGATCCACGTCACCCTGGTCGGCTTCATCGACTCTGTCCCGGTCAAGGGGACGGAAGCGACCCAGGTGCGGACCCGCTTCCAGAACGTTCCGGACGCCCCGGTCTCGAGGTTCGTCCTCAACCTCAAGGGCGGCAAGAAGGGCCTGATCGAGAACAGCGAAAACCTCTGCTCCTTCACCCCCACGGCGAAGGTGCAGATGACCGGGCAGAACGGGAAGACCGCGAACTCGAACCTGAAGCTGGGGACGAGCTGCGGGAAGAAGTAAGCCGAAGAAGTGAGGTAGCGGGCGCCGGTATCGTGACCCTGTGAGGCAATCGGTCGAGCAGGCGCGGTCGCTGTTGGCGGAGCGCCTGCGCGGGCGGCTGCCGGAGCTGAAGACGGCGATCCAGACGCGGGTCTATTCGATCTCCGACCCGCGCGAGGTCAGCGACCCCGCCTACGTCGAGGGCCTCAACGCTGCCCTCGCCGCCGCGGTCGAGTACCGGCTCGAGGTGCTCGAGGTCGGCGAGCGGCACGCCCCGGAGGTTCCGGCGGCGCTGCTGGCGCAGGCCCGGCTCGATGCGCGCGACCGGGTCCCGCTCGACACGGTCCTGCGGCGCTACTTCGCCGGCAACGCCCTCTTCGCCGACTTCCTCGCCGAAGAGGCCGAGCGCGAGAGCGTCCCCAACGCCACCCTCCGCGGCCTGCTCGCCGCGCAGGCGACGGTGGGCGATCGTCTCCTCGCCGCGGTCAGCGCCGAGCACGCGCGGGAGGCGCAGGTGCGCCCGAGCGGCACCGCCGAGCGTCGGCGGGAGACGGTGAAACGTCTGCTGGCCGGCGAATTCGTCGACCACGCCGAGCTCGAATACGACCTCGACGCCCAGCACCTCGGCCTGATGGCGAAGGGCCAGGGGGTGGAGCCGCTGCTGCGCGAGCTGGCGAAGCGGCTTGACCGCCGTCTGCTGGCGGTACAACGGGAGGAGGAGCCGACGTGGGCGGCCTGGCTCGGCGGCAGCCGAACGCTGGAGGCCGAGGAGACGGTACGGGTCGTCGCGGCACTTGATCCCAAGGGCGCGACGGTGAGCGTCGGCGAGCCGGCCGAGGGGCTGGCGGGCTGGCGCTTCAGCCACCTGCAGGCGAAGGCGGCGCTGACCGTAGCCGAGCGCCACGGCGTCGCCGTCTCCCGCTACGCCGACGTGGCGATCGAGGCGGCGGCGCTGCGCGACGACCTCCTCGCCAAGTCCCTCCGCCAGCTCTATCTGGAGCCGCTGGAGCAGATGCGCGACGGTGGCAAGGACGCGCGCGACACCCTGCGCGCCTACTTCGCAGCGGAGCGGAACATCTCCTCGACCGCCGCCGCCCTCGGCGTCGACCGCCGCACCGTGCGAAATCGCATCCGGGCGATCGAGGAGTTGCTCGGCCGGCCGCTGAACGTCATCGCGGCCGACCTTGAGATCGCGCTGCGGAGCGACCCCCCCGGGGGGAGAGGTCGCTCGGCAGACGACTGACTAGAGCCCCAGCCGGGAGAGGCGGGGCAGGTCCCAGGCGGCTACCTGCTTGCCGACCTTCGCCGCGATCTCGTCAGAGAAGCGGAAGTGGACGCCCTCCCAGACGCGGCCGTCGATCGTCTCCTGGGTGATCTGCGACCAGCGCGTGTAGGTGTGGAGGGAGCCCGGTGCCGTCGCGCTGGTGGCGTCGACCGGCTGCGGCGGCCGCGGCCCGGTCAGCCACGTCAGCACGCCCTCGGCCGCACCGGCGTAGCCGGCGTGGCCGCTCGGGTACTCCGGGTGGCGGGGGGTCGCCAGCAGGGGCGTCCAGGTCGGATCCGGGTCGACGCTGCCGGTCCGGATCGCCGTCACCGGCCGCCAGAACACGTAGACGTACTTAGTCGAGCGCCGGCGGAGGGCCGGGGCGGAACTGGTCGTTGCTCTCGAGCAGGAACGCGCGTCCGTCCTTCTGCCCGAAGCGGACCGCCGGGCCGAAGGTCGGCGGCGTCGGCTGCCAGACGCCGGGCGCCGGCGCCGGCGGCGTGAACGGCACTTCGACCGAGGCGGTGTCGAGCCCGTCGCCGGCGCGCTCGGCGATCACCGTGCTCGCCTCGTTCTCGCCGGCGGCGATGCCGCGGCTCTTCTGCTTGCCGTCTGGGATGGCGTCGAGCGTCGTCGCCAGGGCGTCGTCCAACTCGGCCTCCCGGGCAGGGACCTGGGCGACGAGGGTGTCGTGGAGCGCCGTCGCGAAGGCGGCCCGCTGGAAGCTCGAGTTGCCTCCGTCCTGGACGGCGCGGGCCGCGGCGAGCCAGCTGACTGCCCAGGTGCGGGTCTGCGTGACCGGCTGCGGGAAGCCGGCAGCGGCGACGGTCGCGTTGGTGGTGTCGAACCACTGCAGCGCCAGCGCCTGGTCGGTGGGAGTGGGGCTCGACCCCGCCTGTCGATCGGCCGGGGCATGGCCGCCGCCGGCGAGGGCGTTGCCGACGTTCAACAGGACGAGCGCGGCCGCGAGAGCGACGACGAGCGTCGCCAGCGCGTGGCGCGTCTGTCGCCGTGCGGCATTCGAGAGGGAACTCATCTAGATCGTGCCTCCTTGGTGCTTGGGGGATTGGAGGCCTGATCCCGCTGCCGGCCGGGTCAAGCCGGCGGCCATATTACATAAAGTTGATCAACTTCATCAGGAATAGGGTGGGGCGGCCGCCAGCCACTGCCGCTCCTTCGAGCGCATCACCGGCGTCGCCAGGGCGCTGCCGGCCCGGCGCTGGAGGGAGCGGAGGCGGGAGTCGGCTACCGGCAGTAGCTTCGCCAGCTGCCGGTACTCCTTCGAGACCTGGCTGGTGCGGAAGACCTCCGCTACCGCGGTGAGGAGGTCGGCGGCGGTGGCAACCGCCGTCCGCGCGATCTCCTCGCCCTCGACCTTGACGACCAGCTCGGCTGGGTAGCTGCGGAGTGGCGGCGGCTCCTGAGGCGAAGCGGCCGCGGTGGTAATCGCCGCGCGGAGGGCGGCGTGGGCGTCGGCAGGTTCGAGCGAGCGGGCGCGACCGCGCCCTTCGCCCTCCTTGGTGGTGAGGAGGCGTGCGCTGCCCAGCTCCCCCTCGCGCATCTCCTCCAGCAGCCAGCGGTCGCCGGCGGCGACGAGGATCGGGACTCCCTCGGCGCCCAGCGCCTGGGCGTAGGTCTGGGTCTCGCTCAGCGAGTCGCCGTCGAGTAAGACCTCCATCCCCCAGACAAAGGTGTGGGAGCAGAAGCCGCGCGGGCTGTGGGTGCGGGCGTGGTGGCCGAGCATCACCACCGCGTCGAGCGGGCCGCCGTGCGCTTTCGCCATCGACGGCTCCGCCTCGGTCAGCGCCAGGTCGGCGATCGGCCGCACCTCGACTCCCTCGGGCATCCGCTCGCGTTCGACGTTGGTCCCGACCATGTGCCAGTCGCCGACCGAGATCCGCCCGGCGCCGGCGGCGCGCAGCGCTTCGATCGCGACCAGGACTTCGTCGGTCATCTGGCGGCGGCCGCGCCGATAGGCCGCCGGGTGGGAGGGCAGGCAGTCGCGGTAGCTCTCGATGCCGGCGATTCCCTCCATGTCGGCGGCGATGAGGACGTTCACCGGTTGCTCCTATGTCAAGCCACCGCCGCGATTTGCGGCGCCAGCGAGCCCCTCTGAGGATTGACGGGATTGCTCATGGATTGATCACTTTCAGATTTGATCAACAACTGCCAGACGCGGCGGGCGAGGTGGCGTTTGAGG
>JBJMKN010000114.1:0-7731 GCA_045805765.1 Solirubrobacterales bacterium | reverse complement strand
CTCCAGACACTCAGCATGAGCCATAGGCGAGCTGCGTCTGGAGAGGCCCTCCCGACCCCCGCCCTACGCCTACGGCGCTGAGCCGTTGCTTCCGGCAGCCACGCCGCCCTGGAACTCGTGGGACTCGATCACCCGGTCGATCAGGCCGTACTCGACCGCCTGCTGGGGCTGGAAGAATTTGTCCCGTTCCATGTCGGTGTGGATCTGCTCCGCCGACTGGCCGGTGTGCTTGACGTAGATCTGGTCGAGCCGCTCGCGCAGGGCGAGGATCTCTTTGGCGTGGATCTCGATGTCGCTCGACTGGCCTTCGAAGCCGCCGCTCGGCTGGTGGATGAGGATGCGGCTGTTGGGCAGGGCCATCCGTTTGCCGGCGGCGCCGCCGGTGAGGATCAGCGACCCGGCCGACATCGCGATCCCGTAACAGATCGTCTGCACGTCGGGCTTGATGAACTGCATCGTGTCGTAGATCGCCAGGCCCGCGTAGGCGGAGCCACCCGGAGAGTTGATGTAGAGGCTGACGTCCTTCTCCGGGTCGTCGGACTCGAGGTGCAGCAGCTGGGCGATGATCAGGTTGGCGAGGTCCTCGGTCACCGGTTCGCCGAGGAAGATGATCCGCTGCGCGAGCAGGCGGCTGTAGATGTCGAATGAGCGCTCGCCGCGAGCAGTCTGCTCGACGACCATCGGTACCAGTGGCATAAGGCCCCTCTCCTAGTTCGCGTCCGGGTTGTACTTATAGCCAACGCCGCGCACGGTCAGAACCAGCTCGGGCTTCTGAGGGTCGCGCTCGACCTTCTGGCGCAGGTTAGAGATGTGGACGTCGCAGGCGCGCTCGTCCCCGTCGAACTCGGTCTGCCATAGCTCCTCCATGATCTGGGCACGGGAGAAGACCTCGCCCGGCCGGGCGACGAGGAGGCGCAGCAGCTGGAACTCCGAGCGGGTCAGGTTGACGGGCACGCCGCGGACGGTGGCGACGTGGCGGACGAGGTCGATCGAGACCGGGCCGGACTCGATCTTCACCGCCTGGGAGAGCGGCGCCCGGTCGAGTTCGCGGCGACGCAGCTGGGCGCGCACCCGACCCAGCAGCTCCCGGACCGAGAAGGGCTTGGTGACGTAGTCGTCGGCGCCGACCTCGAGCCCGACCACCTTGTCGACCTCGGCGTCTTTGGCGGTGAGGACGATGATCGGGACGGCGCTGCGGGAGCGGACGTCGCGGCAGATGTCGAGGCCGCTCGGCCCCGGCATCATGATGTCGAGGATCAGCAGGTCGAAGGGGACGCCGTCGCCGAGCAGGCCGGCCGCCTCGTCGCCGTCGGCCGCCGGGGTCACCTCAAACCCCTCCTGCGCCAGCGCGTAGCCGACCGAGTCGCGGACCGAGGGCTCGTCGTCGGCGATGAGGATGCGGCCGCTGCTCATGCGACCGGGGTCGGGCTCGGTTGCGCGACCGGGAGGCGGACCCAGAAGGTGCTCCCCTCCCCCTCCACCGATTCGGCGCCGATCCGGCCGCCCATCACGTCGACCATCCGCCGCGCGATCGCCAGGCCGAGGCCGAAGCCCTCCTGCTTGCGCGACTCGCTGCGGCGGTAGAAGCGCTCGAAGACGCGCTCCAGCTCGCCCGCCGGGATGCCGGTGCCGGTGTCGATTACCTCCAAGATGACCTCGCCCTCTTTGTCATGCCGGCCGCGGACCGTAACGGTCCCTGGCGGCGGCGTGTTCTTGTAAGCGTTGGTGAGCAGGCCGATCATCACCTGCCGCAGCAGCGTCGGGTCGCCGGCGGCGGAGAGGTCGGACTCGACGTCGACGACGAGCTCGACGTGCGGCGGCGCCTCGCAGGCGTTGACGACGTCCTTCAGCGCCAGCGGCACATCGACGGCTTCGCTCTCCGGCGCGCCGCGGGACTCGACCCGGGCCAGCGTCAGCAGCGACTGCGTCAACCGGTTCATCCGCTCGGCGTCTTCGCCGAGGCGGCGGAGGAAGTGGTCGCGGTCCTTGGGGTCGTTCTTGGCGCCGCTCTGCAGCACCTCGATCGCGCCGGAGATGCCGGCCAGCGGATTGCGCAGCTCGTGGGCGGCGTTGGAGACGAAATCGGCTTCGGCGAGCTCCCGGCGGAGCTCGTCGGTGCGATCGCGGAGGACCGCGAGGACGGCGCGCTCGTCGGGCAGCGAGCGGGCGGTCATCGCGTAGGCGCGGTCGCCGATCCGCAAAGCCGGGTGCGAGGAGAAGCCGACGTCGGCGGCGCGGTGCAGCAGCGGCAGCGCCACCTCCGGCGGCTGCCCGGAGGAGTCGAGCAGGCGCGAGGCGGCGCTGTTGGAGAAGCGGACGGGGCCTTCGAAGTCGACGACCATCACCACGTCGGTGAGGCCGTCGAAGATCGCGGTCAGCTTGTTGCGGTCGGCGGTGAGGACGCCGAAGCTCTCGTTCAGCGAGGCGCGCATCGAGTCGAGCGCGCGGGCGAGGTCGCCGATCTCATCCGGCCCGGTCGTCTTCAGCTCCGCGTCGAAGGAGCCGCCCGCCATTTCCTCGGCGGCGCGGGCGAGGCCGACGACGCGGTGGGAGATCGCCACCGCGATCAGGAACCCGGCGAGGACGCCGAGGATGACCGCGGCGATCAGCGCCTGGACGTTGTCGCCGAAGGTGTAGACCGCGGCAGCGGTGATCAGGCTGACCGCGGCGAAGGCGGCGGTGAGCCAGAGCCTCATCCCGATCCGCAGGGAGCCGGGGGGCGCGCCGACGGGGCTGTCGCTTTTGCGACTCATGAGGATTTACTAACACAATCCCCTTCTCTCCGCGCCAGATCGGGCATCCGGGGTCGCGCATGGGAGAATCGAGATGTGCGGACTCTCGTCTTCATTCCCGCCTGGAACGAGGAGGCCTCGATCGCCGAGGTGATCGGCGACGTGCGCAAGTTCCTGCCCGAGGCCGACGTCCTCGTCGTCGACGACGGCTCCGCCGACGCCACCGCCGAGCGCGCCCGCGAGGCCGGGGCGCTGGTCGCCTCGCTGCCCTTCAACCAGGGGCTGGGAGCGGCGCTGCAGACCGGGTACCTCTACGCGCTGCGCAACGGCTACGACGCCTGCGCCCACCTCGACGCCGACGGCCAGCACCCCGCCGAGGAGGTCGTGCGGCTGCTGGCGGAGGTCACCTCCGACCGCGCCGATCTGGTGATCGGCTCGCGCTACCACTCCGGCGCCGTCGCCGAAAGCGGCGACTACAGGGCGAGCTTCTCGCGCCGGATCGGGATCAGCGTCTTCCGCTTCTTCCTCACCCTGGCGACGCGGCAGCGCTTCACCGACACGACCAGCGGCATGCGCGCCGCCAACCGCAAGGTGATGGACCTCTTCAGCCGCCACTACTCGCCGGACTTCGCCGAGATCGAGTCCCTGCAGCTGGCGGTGCGCCAGGGCCTGCGGGTCGAGGAGCTGCCGGTGCGGATGCTCGAGCGGGCCGGCGGCACCTCGTTCCTGACCCCGGTGCGCTCAGCCTTCTTCATCTTCAAGGGGCTGGTCGTCCTCCTCGTCGGCCAGTTCCGGCCCCGTGAGGCGGAGGCGAAGCAGTGAGGGCGCTGGTGCTGGCAGCCGAGGCCGAACCGCAGGTCCACCTCACCTCGCAGACGCGGATCGTCGCCGCGGTGATCGCGATCTTCTTCATGCTCCTGATCCTCGACCTGATCCGCCGCGACCGACTGCAGGAGCGCTACAGCGTGATCTGGTTCGTGGCCGGGCTGGGGATGCTCGCCGGCGCCGCCTTCCCCGGGCTGCTGGAGCTGGTCGCCGACGCGATGGGCGTCCGCAACACCAACGTCGCCCTCTTCTCGATCGTCCTCCTGCTCCTGCTCGGGCTGGCGCTCAACTTCAGCGTGATCATGTCCCGGCAGGCGGCGCAGATCACGCGGCTGGCGCAGGAGCGGGCGATCGAACGGGCGCGTCAGCAGGCTGGCGGGACGAGCAACGGCAACGGCTCAGCCGGCGAACAGACTCTCGAGTCGGAAGAAAAGCGCCTCTAGCGCCAACTCCTCGCTGACGTTCAGCTCGAGGCCGCGGCGGGTCTCCTGAACTAGCTCCGCGCCGCGACGGGCGCGGGCCGGGTCGAGCCCCGCCGCCTGCGCCCGCAGCTTCTCCAGCCGGTCGCGGTTGAAGACGACATCGTCCGCCCCGGAGGCGACGGCGACGAGATCGCGCAGCCAGAGCGCGCAGAGCTCGAAGCCGAGCCCGAGAATCTCGGTGCGGCGGCGGCGGCCGGCGCGTTTGGCGCCGTCGCCGATCTCCTTGGCGCTGCGCTTGATCCCCGCCTTCGCCTCCTCTTCGAGCGCCTCGCGGGCGGCGTCTTCGGCGTCGCCGCCGGCGGCCTGGGCGCGGTCAAGCAGCGCTTTCCACGGCGCTCCGGCGCACTCCCCCTCCAGGGCGGCGCCGATGCAGCGCTCGGCCTCGACGCGCAGCTCGCGCCCCCGCTCGCTCAGCAGCAGCCGCGCCCGCTCGAGGTCGCCGGCGGCGAGCCGGGCGGCCGCCGCGACCTCCTCCGGCGCCCCCCCTCCCACCAGCGCCTCCTCCACCACCGCGGCCGGCAGCGGCGCGAACTCGATCGCCTGACAGCGCGAGGCAACCGTCTCCAGCAGGCCCTCCTGGTCGGAGCTGAGGAGGATCAGGTGGACGAACGCAGGCGGCTCCTCCAGCGTCTTCAGCAGCGCGTTCTGGCTCTCGTCGCGCATCGCCTCGGCGGCCTCGACGACGAACACCCGCTTGCCCCCTTCGAAGGGCCGGTAGGCGGCGGCGCGGATCACCCGCTCGCGCACCTCCTCGACCATGTGCTGGGCGCCGGTCGGCGCGAGCCAGACGAGATCGGGGTGAGGGGACGGGTCGAGCAACGCTCGCCGCCGCGCGTCTTCGGGATCGGCGGCGGCCGCCGCCAGCACCTCGGCGGCGAAGGCCCGCGCCGCCGCCCGCTTGCCGGCGCCGCGGGGGCCGCGGAAAAGGTAGGCGTGGGAGGGCTCGCCGGCCAGCGCCGCTTTCAGCGACACCCGCGCCCGGGCCTGGTGCTCGGTCGCCGCCTCCAGCGCATCCGACTTTGACCCCACTTGGGTGTGGTCAATCTCGGCTGCGCTCACGCACCGCCTCCATCACCCGCGCGTGGACCTCCTCGACGCTGCCGGCGGCGTCGATGACCGTGACGCGGTCGGAGGCGATCACTGCGATCTCCCCGTAGGCCTCGGCAACCGCCTGCTGCAGTGCGAGCCCCTCGCGCTCGAAGCGGTCGTCGCTCTCGGCCCGTCCGAGCCCGGTCTCCGGGTCGAGCCGCAGCAGCAGCGTCAGGTCGGGCCAGAGGCCATCGGTTGCGGTCTCGCAGAGGCCGATCACCTCGCCGACGCCGAGGCCGCGCGCCGCGCCCTGGTAGGCGACGCTGGAGTCGCTGAAGCGATCGGCGACGACGTGGCGGCCGGCATCCAGCGCCGGCCTGATCACCCGCTCGGTGAGATCGGCGCGGGCGGCGAGGAAGAGCATCAGCTCGGCCAGTGGCTCGAGCTCAACCCCGGGGTCGGCGAGCAGTTCGCGGATCCGCTCCGCCGCCTCGGTGCCGCCGGGCTCCCGGATCGCCACCGTTCCCTCCCCCAGCGCCTCGACCAGCAGGCGCGCCTGGGTGCTCTTACCTGATCCGTCGATCCCCTCGAGGGAGATGAACAACGGCGGCCCTCAGCCTTTGGCGCCGGCTTTGGCGCGTTTGCGCCCGCGGGTCGCCGTGTCGGCTTTCGACGCTTTGACTTTCGATTTCTTCGTCTTGGCGGGCGCGTCCTCGTCGCCCTTCGGCGGCGCTTTCTTTTCCATCTCGGCTTTCGCCGCTTTCGCCGCTTCGCGCTCGGCCCGGCGTTTCTTCATCTCCTGCATCGACTCGCAGTCGTCGTTGAGGCAGAGGTTCCAGGGCCGGCCGCGGAAGGGCTGGACTTTGAGCCGCGGGGTGCGGTCGCAGATCGAGCAGCGCTCCTCGAGCCGGAAGACGTCGCCGCGCTGGGGCAGGGGGAAGGTCTGGTCGCAGGAGTCGGGGTCGTCGAGGACCCAGCCGCTGCAGCCGACGAACCGTTTGCCGGATTTTTTCGCGCGGATGATCCGCAGCATGTTCGGCGAGCCGTCCTCCTTGGTGCGGCCGGCTTCTTCGCAGACCTTGCAGGGGCCGAGGATCCGGTCCTCGTCCATTCCTTTCCAGATCACTTTCGCCAGGTCTTCGCGGCTGGCGTCGATTTCGTCCCAGGTCTTGTGCAGGAGGTCGCGGCTCTCGCCGACGACGGTGCCCTTCGACATCTCGCCGGCGGCGATCCGGTCCATCTCCGCCTCCAGCGTCGCGGTCATCTCCGGCGTCGCCATCGCCGGCACGTAGTTCTTGAACGCCTCATACAGGGCGATCCCGGTCTCGGTCGGGATCGGCGGGTTGCCGTAGACGTAGCCGCGGTCGAAGAGCTTCTGGATGATGTCGGCGCGGGTCGCTTTGGTCCCGAGGCCGCGCTCCTCCATCATCTCGATCAGTTTCGCCTGCGAGATCCGGCCCGGCGGCTGGGTCTCCTTGGCCACCTGCCAGGGGTCGCCCTCCAGCTGCAGGACCTGGCCCTCCTCGAGTTTCGGGATCTCCTCGTCGGCCGAGCGGGCGTAGGTGTAGATGGCGGCGTAGCCGGGGTCGACGACGACCGAGCCGCGGACGAAGTAGGCCTGGTCGCCGGCTTCGATGTCGGCGCGCGTGGACTCGGTGATCATCGGCGGGCTGAAGGTGGCGAGGAAACGGCGGACGACGAGCTCGTAGACGCGTTTCTTCGGGCCCTCGAGGGCGCCCGGGTGGACCGCCTGGGTCGGGTAGATCGGCGGGTGGTCGGTCGTCTCTTTTTTGCCGCGGGTCGGCTTCAGCTCGCCGTCGAGCAGGCCGGAAGCGGCCGAGAACTCTTTGATCCGGACCAGCGAGGAGACCAGCTCTCGCACCGGCAGCGAGGACGGGTAGACCGTGTTGTCGGTGCGCGGGTAGGAGATGAAGCCGTCCATGTAGAGGTCCTCGGCGATCCGCATCGCCGCGGCCGGGGTGATCCCGAGGCGGCTGGAGGCGTCCGTGGTGAAGGCGGTGGTGTTGTAGGGCGCGGGCGGCCTACGGGTGTTCTTCTTCGCGGTCACGGACTGCACCGTGCCGGGCGTCTGGGTGCCAGCGAGCGCGGCGTCCGCCTCGGACTTCTCCCAGAACTTGTCGGTGGCGTGGTGGGCCTCGAAGGAGCCGTCCGGATGCTCGAAGCGGGCGAAGAGCTCCCAGAAGGGCTTCGGGACGTGGGCGCGCCGCTCCAGCTCGCGCTCGACGATCAGGCCCAGGGTGGGGCTCTGCACGCGCCCCACGGAGAGGAAGTTGGAGCCGAAGCGGCGGGTCGCGAGGGAGACCGCGCGGGTCAGGGTCGCGCCCCAGAGCAGGTCGATGTCCTGCCGCGCGGCGCCGGCGTTGGCGAGCGGGAAGGAGAGCCAGTCGAGCTCGGAGAAGGCGCGCTCGATCTCCTCCTTGGTCAGCGCCGAGTAGCGTGCGCGCTTGATCCGCAGCGCGCCGGAGTCGATCCCCTCCTGCGTCCCGAGCGCGGGGTTCGCCTCGAGGATCTCCTGCAGCGCCTCGAGGCCGATCAACTCGCCCTCGCGGTCATAGTCGGTCGCGATCACGAGCTCGTCGGCGTCCTTCGCGAGCTTGCGAACGGCTTTGACGACGTTCTTGTCGGTCGCCTCCTTGATCAGG
>JBJMKN010000113.1:0-14509 GCA_045805765.1 Solirubrobacterales bacterium | reverse complement strand
CTCGTGCTCGACGAGCATCAGCCGCGCTCGGCGAGGTCGCGCTTGAGGACCTTGCCCGTCGCGTTGCGCGGCAGCTCCTCGAGGAACTCGATCTCGCGGGGGACCTTGTATCGCGCCAGGTTGGCCTTCACGAGGTCCTTGAGCTCGTCGGCGTCGACCGAGCGACCGCGCGTGACCACGACGAAGGCCTTCAGGCGCTGGCCGAACTTGTCGTCCTCGACCCCGATCACCGCCACCTCGGCGATGCCCTCGAGGTCGGCGAGCAGGTCCTCGACCTCGCGCGGGAAGACGTTCTCTCCGCCGGAGACGATCATCTCGTCGTCGCGGCCGTCGACGAAGAGCCGCCCGTCGGCGTCGAAGTGGCCGACGTCGCCGCTGGAGAGCAGGCCGTCGATCGACTCTTTGCCACCGCCGCCGGTATAGCCCTCCATCTTCATGTCGTTGCCGACGAAGATCCGGCCGATGCCACCCGGCGGGACCTCCGCCCCGGCCTCGTCGAAGAGGCGGACCGTGGTGCCCCGCGGCGCCCGCCCGGCGGTCCCCGGCGCGGCGCGGAGGTCGGTCGGCGTGGCGATCGTCGCGAAGGAGACCTCGGTCGAGCCGTAGAGGTTGTAGACGTTGTCGCCGAAGCGGTCCATCCACTCGATCGCCAGCTCCCCCGGCAGCGCCGAGCCCGAGAGCGAGGTGATCTTCAGCGAGGGCAGGCTGTAGCGGCTCAGCACCTCGGCGGGCAGGGTGAGGATGCGCTGGATCATCACCGGCACCGCGGCGAGGACGTCGGCGCGGCTCTGCTCGACCGCCTTCAGCGTCTCCTCGGGGTCGAAGCGCCGTTTCAACACCATCGTCGACCCGGTCGGCAGGCTCATCACGAAGTGGAAGAAGCCCCAGGAGTGGAAGAGCGGGGCGGCGATCATCATCGTCATCCCGCTGCGGAAGGGGATCCTGTCGATCAGCGAGGCGATCGGCAAAAGCCCTTCGGGGCTGGAGCGCTGAGCGCCCTTCGGGGTGCCGGTGGTGCCGGAGGTGAGGATGACGAATTTCGGCTTCTCCGGCGGCGGCTTCAGGTCGGACTCGTCGCCGACCTGAATCAGGCTCTCCAGCGTCGGGTCGGAGACCTCGCCGTCGCACCAGCCGACGATTCGCTTGACGGAGTCGTCTACTCCGGACAGCAGCTCGGCGAACTCCTCGTCGTAGACGAGCGCCTTCGGCCCCTCGCGCCTGGTCACCTCGACCAGCTGCGGGCCGGCGAACATCGTGTTCAGGTAGAGGGCGCTGGCGCCGAGCTTGGCCGCGGCCAGCGTCGCCTCGATGAAGCCGCGATGGTTGCGGCACATGATCCCGACGCCGTCGCCCGGGCCGATCCCCATCGCGGCGAAGGAGTGGGCAAGGGCGTTCGAGCGCAGGTGTAGGCGTTGCCAGCTGAGGGCGCCTTTCTCGTCGACGATCGCCAGCTCGTGCGGGTGGTGGATCGCCGCGGTGGTGACGCCGAGGGCCGGGGAGGCGCCCCAGCGCAGGAAGGCGCTGCCGATCTTCAGCGCCTTGTCGGGGCGCATCGGCGCCAGGATCCCAGCCTCGCGCAGGACCTTGACCTCGAAGATCGAGTCAGAGATCGAGCCTCGCAGGCCCGCCGCGCTCAGTTTCGCGTCCGCCATCCCAGCCGGAAGACTATTCGCTCTCGACGCTCGCTACAGCCATGCAGGCGATGCCCTCGCCCCGGCCGACGAACCCCATGCCCTCGTTGCTGGTCGCCTTGACGCTGACGCGGGCCGAGGTGGCCTCGGCCAGTGTCCGCTCCATCTCCGCCTTGTAGGGGCCGAGGCGGGGCTGCTCGCAGATCAGCGTCGCGTCGATGTTGACGATCGGCCCGGCGATCGTGCCGACGACGGTGCGCAGGAGATCGATCGAGTCGGCGTCCTTCCAGGCCGGGTCGTCGTCGGGGAACATCGTCCCGATGTCGCCGCCGCCGGCGGCGCCGAGCAGGGCGTCGATCACGGCGTGGGTGAGGACGTCGGCGTCGGAGTGGCCGTCGAGCCCCTGGTCGTGCTCGATCTCCACCCCGCCGAGGACGAGGCGCCGTCCCGTGGCAAAGCGATGGCTGTCATAGCCGAGCCCGACCATGCTCAGCGGACGCGGCTGCCCAAAGGCGCCAGGCTCCGCTGGCGCTGCTCGAAGACGCATATCTCTTCTATCCCCAGTTCCTCCATGAACTGCACCGCCTGCCCGTATTCGAACCCGACCTGCTCGGGCAGGTGGGCGTCGGAGGAGAGGGCGAAGGCGGCGCCGGCCTCGATGCACATCTCGGCGAACTGGCGCGAGGGGTAGAGCTCACCGACGGGCTTGCGCAGGCCCGCGGTCGAGATCTCGACCGCGATCCCGTTCTCGGCGATCGCCTCCACCGCAGGCTCGTAGAAGCTGCGCAGGTCGCGGTCGGGGAGCGGCCGGGCGCGGCCCCAGACCTTGACCAGGTCGGGGTGGGCGAGGATGTCGTAGAGGCCGGAGCGGGCGCAATCGGCGAGCGCCGCGAAGTAGCGGCGCCAGATCTCGTCGGCGTCGCCGTCCCCCTCCCAGACGTCGAAGCCGTCGTGGTCGACGGCGGCGTCGCCCTCGCCGATGAAGTGGACCGAGCCGACGACGTAGTCGAAGTCACGCGGCTCCAGCAGCGAGGCGATCCGCTCCTCGGCGCCGGGGACGTAGTCGCACTCGACCCCGAGCCGCAGCGGCGTGCCGCGGACGAACTCGCAGTAGGCGTCGATGTCGTCCTTGGCGTTCTCGACCCAGAGCGGGTGGGACCAGAGGTCGAGTGCCTGGCGGAAGCGGTAGACGTGCTCGGAGACGCCAAGCTCCTCGATCCCGGCGGCCTCGGCGGCGGCGAGGTAGCGGTCGACGTTCTCGGCGGTGAAGTAGCGCTCGAATGTGGTCCCGTTCTCGTCCGGGCGCAGGTGCAGGTGGTAGTCGGTCAGCATCAGCGCCGAGCATAAACTCCGCGCCGAATGGTCCGTCAGCTCCTTCTCCTCGTTCTCGGGCTCGCCGCAGGCACGGCAATCGCTCTGCTCCTCGGGGCGAAGAATCTCGGCACCGCGCTCGCGATCGGCCAGCTCTGCTTCGCCGCCGTCCTCGTCTACGTCTTGATGCGGGACTAGGCCCGCTCGGCGAGCAGCAGCTCGGCGACGCGAAGGTCGAGCGGCGTCGTCACCTTCAGGTTCTGCTCGGCGACCGGGTGGATCAGCACGGTGCCGCCGTTCCACTCGAGCAGCATCGCCTCGTCGGTCGCCTCCTGCGGCGCCTCGGCAGCCGCCAGCGCCTCGCGCAGCGCATCGGTCCTGAACACCTGAGGCGTCTGCGCCGCCCATAAGGAGGACCGATCCTCGGTCGCCGCCACTTCGAGGCTGCGTTTTGCGCCCTCAGAGGTGGCAAATCGCAACTTCGCGTCTTCGGCTCGCTTGATCGTGTCGGCCACCGGGGCGGCGGCGATTACGCCGCTCGCCTCGGGCGCCGTGTCGAGGTCGGCCACCAACACTTCGACCAGCTGGGGCGTCAGCAGCGGCCGGGCGGCGTCGTGGACGGCGACGTACTCCGTCCCCACCGCCTCGAGCGCGCTGGCTACCGAGTCCGCCCGCGTCTCCCCCCCGGCGACGACAGCGAGGTCGTCCCCCGCAAGGTCGCCGCGGTGGCCCGGCGGCGCCGCGACGACGATCGAGCGCACCGAGTCGCAGGCGCGGAAGGCCTGGATCGACCACTCGACCATCGGCTTCCCCGCGACCGGGACGAATGCCTTCGGGCCGCCGGCTCCGAGTCGCTCTCCGGAGCCGGCGGCCGCGATGACGGCAGTTACTGCGGGACTTCTAGGCGGACGCAGTGGCGGCGAACCGCTCCTCGAGGAGGCCGTCGAGGTATTCCTCGGCGCCGTCCTCGTCCTTGTCGAGCGCGTACATGAACTCGGAGGCGAGGATCTTCTTCGCCCGGGTGTACATCTGCTTCTCTCCGGTGGAGAGGCCCTTTTCCATCTCGCGGATCGCGAGGTTGCGGACGACCTCGGCCAGCTCGAAGACGTCGCCGGTCTTGATCTTCTCGCGGTTGTACTTGAAGCGCCGGTTCCAGTTCTTCGGCATCTCCGAGACGTCGTCCGTCAGGACGTTTGTGACCTTCTTGATTTCGTCCTCGTCGATAATCCGCCGCAGGCCCGCCTTGCCGGCGTTTTCGCAGGGGACCATCACGGTCAATTCGTTGTGGAGGATCTTGATCGTCAGGTACTCACGCTCCTCCCCCATCAGCTCGCGCGTCTCTTTGGCCATCACCAGGCCGGCGCCGTGATGCGGGTAAACGACCTTGTCGCCTATCTCGAAGTCGCAGACGTATTCCACGTCCTCGAAGACAGCCTCCACAGTGGCCTCGTCTAGCTCGGAAATCGGTGACTCCTTTCGTTTGTCGACGGCGAGTGGGCCGTCAGCTCTGCAAGTACCGGTCGACCAGATCGACCTCTTGGAGCCGCCGCAGGCCCTCGCGGATGTCCTTGGACCGCGCGGGCCCGACTCCGTCGACGGCGGCGAGCTCTTCGTCTGAGGCCGCGAGGACCTCGTCGAGCCCGCCCAGCTCGTGGGTGATCTTCTGGACGACAAGCTTGGGGATTCGCGGGACCCGGCCCAACACCCGGTATCCGCGCGGAGACACAGGAAAGTCCAGGGTGTTGACCTTGCGGTCGTAGCCGAGCAGCTCGGCCAGGCGACCGAAGTCGAGCACGTCCTGGTGGGGCATCCGCCCGAGCGCCTGCAGCACCGAGGTCAGGTTGCCCTCTGAGTCTTCGACGCTGTAGTCGCGGATCAGCGCAGTCTTGTCGGCGGCGACGCCGACCATCGTCTCCTCCAGCTGCATCTCGATCAGCCGGCCCTCGGTCCCGAGCTCGACGATGTAGCGCTCGACCTCGACCGCCATCCGCGTCACCAGCTCGGCGCGCTGGAGGACCGAAAGCGCATCGTGGAGGACGCCGCCGCCCTCGAACTCGAGCCGGGTCAGGCGCGAGGAAACCTGGTCGAGGCGCTGGCGGTACTTCTCCAGCGTCGCCAGGCCCTGGTTCGCTTTCGCCAGCACGGCGGGGATGTCCTGGAGGATGTACTTCGTCCCCTCGACGTAGAGCGAGACGACGTCGCGGCGCTGCGAGATCGCGATCACCAATGCCGTGGTCTGTTTGGAGACGCGCTCGGCGGTGCGGTGGCGGGTGCCGGTCTCCGAGCTGAGGATCGTCGGGTCCGGCATCAGCTGGACGTTGGCCCAGGCGATCTTCGTCGCCTCGCCGTTGAGCACGATCGCGCCGTCCATCTTTGCCACCTGGTAGAGCATCGCCGGCGTGTAGTCGACGTCGAGCTTGATCCCGCCCGAGAGCAGGTGGGAGATGTCGTCGAGGTCGCCCACGACCAGCAACCCGCCGGTCCGCGAGTGGACGATGTTGTCGATCCCCTCGCGCAGAGACCCGCCGGGAGCGACGACGTCGAGGGCTCTTAGAAGTCGGGGATCCTGGCGTTCCGATAACTCGTGGAGCTCATCCCCAGACAAAGCAGGCATCGATTGAGAGGATGGCAGAAACCGCTCTGGAATGCGGTCTCCTCGATTCCGAGTGGACAGGTCGGAATAGGCTTTGTCAAGCGGGGTCTGCGAGCGCCTTCTCGACTTCGTCTGCAACGGCCGCTGGCTCCTCGTGCGCCCAGGCGCGAATGACCATCCACCCTGCCGATTCGAGGAGGGTTTTATTGCGTTCGTCACGCGCCTTGTTCTGTTCGATCTTTTCGACCCAATAGGAGCGATTCGTCTCCTGCGGAAGCGTTCCGTGATCGGGGCAGCCATGCCAAAAGCAGCCGTCCACGAAGAGGGCGAGCTTCCCACCGACGAAGACGACATCCGGCCGGATCGGTCGTCCTGCCCCGACGCGAATCGGCCGGTCCACCCGGAAGCGCAGGCCGCGCCGGTGGAGCTCCGACCTGACCGCCAGCTCGGGCTTGGTGTCGCGGCGCCTATTGGCCTGCATGATCTTCCGCCGCGCCGCGGGAACCACTCTCTCGGCAACTGCCTTTTCACCGCCGCCGCGAATGCGATTCTCCCCCTCTCGATGGCTGCGCCCGCTACTCACGACTCTCAGCATAGGCTCGACCTCAGCGAGGATTGGCGGGATCGCAACAAGCTCGATCGCCAGTTCCTGCGCACGAAGAAGAGATCGAAGCCCCAGCTAGGGCTCGACCTGGAGATCGTCGACCTCTTTTCCGGCTGCGGAGGGATGACGATCGGCGCCATCGAGGGCGCGCGCCGGGCCGGCCGGACGGCGGGACTGGCGATGGCAGTGGACAACAACCCGGTCCCGCTCGACGTGCTGAAGCATTCCCTCGGCGTCCCCGACCGCTGCGTAGCCGAAGCCGACCTCACCGAGGCGCTTGCCCCGGTCGGCGGATCATCGACCCTCGCCGAGGGGTCGCTTTTCGCTGGGATCGCCAAAGGTTGCTTGCTCTTGGCCGGCCCTCCCTGCCAAGGCCACTCCGCACTCAATAACCACACCAGGCACGACGACCCCCGCAACGATCTCTACGTCGCCGTCGGTCGGGTGGCACGAATCTTGGAGCCGCGGGTGGTGATCATCGAGAACGTGCGCAGTGTCGCCAGCGACCGTCGCGCCTCGGTCAAGCGCTGCATTTCGGTGCTCGAGGAGGATGGCTACCACGTCGCCGAGCCGCAGCGTCTGGATCTGTCGACTCTGGGAGTTCCCCAACGTCGGATTCGCCATGTCGTCGTCGCGGCCAAGGACCGACCATTCGCATGGAACCTGCCGACGCTTCGGCCCAGGAGCCTCAAATGGGCAATTGGGGACCTACTGCGGATCGAAGACTCGACCAATATCGATACCCCCTCGAAGGCGACGAAGGTGAACCGCGAACGGATGGAATGGCTCATCGAGAAAGACGAATACGACCTTCCCGACGCAAGACGGCCGGTCTGCCATCAGTCCGATCACTCCTATCGCTCGATGTACGGCCGGCTTCGATGGGACGCCCCCGCTCAAACCATCACCAGCGGATTCGGATCGATGGGGCAGGGACGCTACGTCCATCCCGAGCGACCCCGCACCCTGACTCCACATGAGGCAGCCCGCCTCCAGTGCCTTCCCGACTTCGTCGCTCTCGACCGGGTGGAGAATCGGGGCAAGCTCGCCGAGATGATCGGGAACGTCGCGCCACCGCTGCTAACCGCGGTCCTGGTCCAACGACTGATCGAACAGAACCTGCTGTAAACGGGTGGCACGCTCCCGTTTACGATCAGGCGGCTGAGGCCTGCCGCAGCGGACCCACCTGGCGCTTCACCTCGCGGAGCGTGTGGTAGCGGTCCGCCATAAAGGCCGCGGTCAGGGCCACTGGCGAGAGAGCATCGTCGAAGTTGGTCGCCGTCCACGTCGAGCCGTTCTCGAGCTGGCGTAGCCCATTGACTGCCTCGACCATCTTCTGCTCGACCCACTCCTGGGTGAACGTCTCGATTTTCTTGGAGACATCCTCGTCGCCATCGGGGTTCGCCCACTCGTTCATCGAGGCGACAATTGCCTGGTATCCACGGAAGTCGCGGTTGAGGAGCAGGATGTCAGCAGTCGCTCCATCCTCGCCAGCAAGGGCAGCGGCACGATCATGCAGGCCCTTGCTGTTGCCATTGACGATCGGAAACGTTTCGGCCTCCGACTCACTCACCCACTGGGGAGTGATCTGGAGCAAGGAGTAAACCTCGCTCGCCGGCTGCGCATCGTCCCCGTCCACCTGAGTCAGCACGGAGCCAAGTCCACGAGTTGACCTCGTGTTGCGTCGCCGTCCCGGTCCTACCGGTCGATCGATCACCGAACCGTTGCCGGGGCCAGACCCCATCGCCGCGGGCCCACCGGCCGTCAGATTGCCGTTCTCGTCCCTGCGAAAGCGGCGGGGCCGCAACAACCGCATTACGTCTTTCAGACGATCTCTTATCCGCCGCGCCCGATCGGGATCCTCGACCTCGAGTCGCTCCTGCTCCTCGACCATCGTTTCCTTGATCTTCTCTGGCATCACATCCCGAAAGCGCTCCGCCCAGGTCAGCCAGGCGTCCGACTCGAAAACCGGCGTGCCCCCGATCAGCACATGAGCGCGGGCGAAATCGGAGGCGATCGTCGTCCCAAGGGGCTCGATCACGAACCCGATTCTGTTCTTTCCGAAGAGAATGCCCATTCGGGCGAAATAGGGGCTCGCTTGATTGCCGATCCTCCAATCGTGAAGCTCGTTCTGGAAGAGGACGGCAAGGCTGCCGCCGCTCGCGGTTCGGGTAGATACGTCGGTGCCGGGGCCGCTCGGCAAGACCCACCAATGGATCCGAGCCGCAGGCAGATCGGCGGCCGGGTCCCCCGGAACCTCGACCGCGCCGCGGAATCCGTCTCCCTGTCGATCTGCAGCGTTATCCCAAATCGCCGCCGTCCCTCTTACGCGCGAGAGGTTGAACGATTTTCCCCCTTCCCCGCGCTGTCGTTCGT
Source organism: Solirubrobacterales bacterium (assembly GCA_045805765.1). Classification (GTDB taxonomy): domain Bacteria; phylum Actinomycetota; class Thermoleophilia; order Solirubrobacterales; family 70-9; genus VAYN01. The sequence continues at coordinate 5,994 of JBJMKN010000113.1, read as the reverse complement.
CTGCTTCGTCCAACGTCCTCGGCCAGTCAGACTCGTCCCCCGAGGGAACTCGCACGAACACCTCGAATTCGCTGTCTGAAAGACGGAAGAAGCGCTGGTGCAGGTACTTGAACAGCCACCCGCGCGCATGATTCGGCGGCAGGAAAGTGTTGTCTTCCTCCTGGCTTCCGAGAAAGGTCACAACCGTCCCCGACCCTCGCTCCCGGATGAACTCCGGAAACATCTCCTCCTCGATCGAGACGACCAAATCGGCTTCTGCCCCCAAGGGGATCAAGCCGTACTCGTGCCCGTTCCATCCGATCTGGACCATGGTGCGCTCGTCGTTCTTGAGGGAGCGGATAAGGACCCCCCGTTTGTGTCGCGTCGGACCGGCGATCTTCAGGCCCATTCCCTGGTTGCCGACAATCGATTGGTTCTGGTTTGCCCCGCTGACTGCGAGGGTGGTCATGTAGCGCTCCAACTCGGAGCGGGACATTCCATCGCCATCGTCGGCGCAGGAGACCAGCCAGTCCCCCGTCCGCTCGTGGAGGGGCCAATCGACGTCGAACTCGATCCTTCCCCCCGAGGGGACAGCTTCCGCGAGATGACGTCGATTCACCGCCTCTTCCGCGTTCTTATAGACCTCACGCTGCTCCTGATCTGGGAGCAGCTCAGAGGCAAGCTTGTCCGCGATGAAATCCGCGTTCTCGACACGAAACATCCTTTGTTCTCCTTTGTGTGCGGCCATTCGGCCGATGCCATTGGATCGAGACCAAGAGGCTCCAAAGGAGGACGACGGTCAAACCGTCGGCGTGCTCTGTTGCCTCCTGTCTCGTACCGAAGGATACGTGTGAGTGTTTTCTTTGCAACGACTTCGCAACGGACGTCCAGCGCGACTCCGCAAAATGCGGCGAACCTCTTCAGAGGTGGAAGCGTCGGTGGTGCTGATGGTGGCGCAAATCCTCGCTTGACGGCTGCCGCTCGGTGTCCCTGACGAAGGCCCAGGTGAGGACGGCGCCGATCGCGCAGAGGACCACCGCGACCCAGGTCGAGTCGGCGATTGCGCTGACGAAGGAGTGGCCGTCGCCGAGCAGCGCGTGGAAGACGGCGCCGGTGGCGGCGAGGGCGACGGCGCCGGCGAGGACGCGGTCCATCGCCAGGACGCCGGAGGCGATCCCGACCTTCTCCCGCGGCATCGCCGCCATCGCCGCGGTTGACATCGGTGCGTAGACGAGCCCGAGGGCGACCCCGAAGAGGAGGTAGCCGACGAGGACGAGCCAGTAGGAGGTGTCAGCCTCGATCGTCGTCAGGACCAGCAGCCCAAGGGTGCCGCAGGCCATCCCCGCCGTCATCAGCCCGCGGGCGCCAAAGCGGGCGATCAGGCGGCCCGAGAAGGGCGAGATGAAGATCATCGGCGCCGTAACCGGCAGGATCATCAGGCCGCTGAGGATCGGCGAGTGGCCACGGACGTCCTGCAGGTACTGGGGCTGGAAGAACATCACCGCCCAGTAGGAGCCGACGAGGGCGAAGGCGGCGGCGCTGGCGCCGAAGTAAGGCCGGTTGCGGAAGAGGGCGAAGTCGACGATCGGGGCGCGGGCGCGGTGCTCGATGCGCCAGAAGTTGAAGAGCTGGCCGAGGCCGACGATGGCGAACGTCGCGACCGTAATCGCCTTCCAGGTCTGGGACTGGACCAGAGCCAGGACAGCGGCGGTGAGCCCGAGGGTCAACGTCCCCAGGCCCAACCAGTCGATCCGCGTGCCGGCGCCTGGATCCGTCGACTCCGGCGCCGCCGCCAACGTGATCGCGAAGCCGGCCGCCAGGACCGGCAGGTTCATCCAGAAGATCACCCGCCAGTCGAGTTCGATCAGGAGGCCGCCGGCGAGCGGGCCGATCGCCAGGGCGATCGCCGAGACCGCGGCCCAGATCCCCAGCGCCCGCGGCTGCTCGGCAGTCGGGAAGACGTTGCAGACGAGCGCCAGCGAGAGCGAGAGCATCGGCGCCGCCCCCGCCCCCTGCAGCACCCGGCCGAGGATCAGCATCTCCTGGTTCTGCGCCGCGCCGGAGACGACCGAGCCGAAAGCGAAGAGGACGAGGCCGGCGAGGAAGGCCCGCTTGCGCCCGAACATGTCCCCCACCCGGCCGGCGGTGACGACGAAGACCGCGATCGCCAGCAGGTAGGCGTTCATCACCCACTGCAGCCCCTCGGCGCTGGCGTCGACGTCCTTGCGGATCTCCGGCAGCGCCAGGGCGACCACGGTCGAGTCCAGCATCAGGACGAAGAGCCCGGCGCAGGCGCCGGCGAGGGTCCACCACTTCCGGTTCACGGGCGGCGACGCTACCGCCGCGCGCGGCGGCTAGTGGGTGGCGACGAGGTCGCGGCCGGGGTCGATCCCCCAGCGGCTGCCGACCGTGGCGAGGTCGTCGGTGAGGGGCCAGCGGTCGGGACGCTCCTCGCCCTCGTGTTCGGGGCTGGCGCCCTTCAAGGCCATGGAGCCGGTGTTGTCGCCGATCGCGCGGATCTCCTCGACGTCCTCGGGGCTGAGGCGCAGCTCGGCCGGCAGCGCCGCCAGCTCGGCGCGCTTGTCCTCGATCGGCCGCGCCTCCGGGCCGATCTCCTGGATCAGCGTCGGCGCAACCGAGGCGACCGCGGGGTGAGCGAGGTTCCACTGGCAGGCCAGATGCATCTGAGTCAGCTGCGCCCGCTCGGCGATCGGCCGCAGCCGCTCGATCTTCTCCAGCCCCCGCTCGACCCAGCCCTCGGGACGGAAGGAGCGGTGGTCGAATTTGGCCAGCTCCATGCCCGGCCGTAGGTCGTCCCAGAAGAGGCCGCCGTAGTCGACGACCCGGGTCAGGACCTTGACGTCGTGCCGAGCGGCGGCGTCGAGGCAGAGCTCTCCCGGCCAGGGCTCGAGCGGGTTGAGGATGATCATCGCCCAGTCGATGCGGTCGCCGAAGCGCTCCAGGCAATCGATCAGGTCGAGGGTGAAGCCGTTCGCCGGCCCCGGCGCGACGCCGATCCGGCTCGCCAGGCCCGCCTCGCGCAGCGCCGTCATCCCGTCCCAAACGACCTCGCTGCCGTAGCCGACGCGGTCGGGGTTGTGGAGCAGCAGCAGATCGAAGGCATCGGCGCCGATTCGCTCCAGGCTCTTCTCGGTCGCCATCCGCAGGTAGCCGGCGTAGTCCTCAGGCCGGCGCAGGCGCGGGTCGGTGAAGCGCGGGAACCCTTTCGGCCCTTCCCTCTCGCCCTCGTAGAAGTCGTGGCCGACGGCGCCGATCAGGCAGTAATCCTCACGGGCGACATCCTCGAGCGCCCGGCCGAGAACCCGGTCGGCGTCGCCCTGCCCGTAGGCGTCGGCGGTGAGGACCGTGTCGATCCCCTCCCCCGGCCGCAGCAGCGCCGCCAGCCGGTCCTCCTCGATCTTCTCGCCGAAGTGGAGGAACCGCCCTCCGCTCCAGGTGCCGATCGCGGCCCGGCCCGGCTCTCTCACAACGAGGCTCCGCTCAGGACTCGACGTCGGCGGCGCCGTCGGACGCCTCGTCCGCGGGCCCGTCCTCGCCGTCGTCGTTCTTCTTCGCCCCGACGCCGACCTTCTCGCGCTGCGGCTTCTCCACCGCTTTCTTCGGCTTCTTCGGAGCGATGATCTCCAGGCTCAGCGGTTTGTCCTCCTCGTCGCCGCTCTCGTCGCGGGAGACCATCACGGTCGAGCCGGGGGTCATCTCGCCCTGGCGCAGGACTTCGTCGGCCAGCGGGTCCTCGATGTAGCGCTGGATCGCCCGGCGCAGCGGGCGGGCGCCCATCGACGGGTCCCAGCCTTTGTCGACGAGCAGGTCCTTGGCGTCGTCGGTCAGCTCGAGCTGCAGTTCGTGCTCGGCGACCTGGACGCGGACGCGGTTGATCATCAGGTCGATGATCTCTTTGACCTCGTCCTTGGCGAGCTTGTGGAAGACGATGACCTCGTCGATCCGGTTGAGGAACTCCGGCCGGAAGACTTTTTTCAGGTCACTCATGATCCGGTTCTTCATGTCGCCGTAGGACATCCCGGTCTCGTCCGCGACGGTGAACCCGATCGAGGTGTTCTTGGCGATCTCGCCGGCGCCGATGTTCGAGGTCATGATCACGATCGCGTTGCGGAAGTCGACGGTGCGGCCCTGGGCGTCGGTGAGGCGCCCGTCCTCGAGGATCTGCAGGAGGATGTTGAAGACGTCCGGGTGCGCCTTCTCGATCTCGTCGAGCAGCAGCACCGAGTACGGCTTGCGCCGCACGGCCTCGGTCAGCTGGCCGCCCTCGTCGTAGCCGATGTAGCCCGGGGGCGAGCCGACCAGGCGGCTGACCGCGTGCTTCTCCATGTACTCGGACATGTCGATCCGGACCATTGCCTCCTCGTCGCCGAAGAGGAAGTCGGCGAGGGTGCGGGCGAGCTCGGTCTTGCCGACCCCGGAGGGGCCGAGGAAGATGAACGAGCCGGCGGGCCGCTTCGGGTCCTTGATCCCGGCGCGGGAGCGGCGGATCGCTTTCGAGACGGCGGTGATCGCGACCTCCTGGCCGATCACGCGCTTGTGGAGTTCCTCCTCCATCCGGATCAGTTTCTTGGTCTCGGCCTCGGTCAGTTTGAAGACGGGGATGCCGGTCCACATCGAGACGATGTCGGCGATCTCTTCCTCGCCGACCTCGGGCCGCCCCTCGCCGTTCTCGCCCTCGGCCCACTCGTCTTCGAGCTGGCGCTTGCGGGTCGTCAGCTGGCGCTCGGTGTCGCGCAGGTTGGCGGCCTTTTCGAACTCCTGGGCCTCGATCGCGGTCTCCTTTTCGCGCCGCGTCTTCTCGATTTCCTCCTCGAGGTCGCGGTAGACCGGCGGCGTGCTCATGCTCTTGATGCGCATCCGCGAGCCGGCCTCGTCGATCAGGTCGATCGCCTTGTCGGGCAGGAAGCGGTCGGAGATGTAGCGGTCGGCGAGCTCGGCGGCGGCTTCGAGAGCGTCGTCGCGGATCGTCACCCGGTGGTGCTGTTCGTAGCGCTCGCGCAGGCCCTCGAGGATCTTCACCGTGTCCTCGGGCGAGGGCTGGTCGACCCTGATCTGGGCGAAGCGGCGCTCCAGCGCCGAGTCGCGCTCGAGGTACTTGCGGTACTCGTCGAGCGTGGTCGCGCCGATCGTCTGCAGCTCGCCGCGGGCCAGGGCCGGCTTCAGGATCGAGGCGGCGTCGATCGCGCCCTCGGCGGCGCCGGCGCCGACCAGGTTGTGGAGCTCGTCGATGAAGAGGATGATGTCGCCGCGCTGGGTGATCTCTTTCATCACCTTCTTGAGGCGCTCCTCGAACTCGCCGCGGTACTTGGAGCCGGCGACGAGGGCGGCCAGGTCGAGGGTGTAGATCTGCTTGTTCTTCAGCAGCTCCGGCACCTCGCCTTTGTTGATCCGCGCGGCGAGGCCCTCGACGACGGCGGTCTTGCCGACGCCGGGCTCACCCAGCAGCACCGGGTTGTTCTTGGTCCGGCGCGAGAGGATCTGCATGATCCGCTCGATCTCGGTTTCGCGGCCGATCACCGGGTCGAGCTTGCCCTCCTCGGCGAGGCGAGTGAGGTTGCGGCCGAACTGGTCGAGCAGTTTCGAAGACTTTTTGCCCTCGCCGCCGGCACCGCCGCTGCCGCCGCCCTGACGACGGCCGCCGGGGCCGGAGAGCATGCGGATGACCTCGTTGCGGATCTTGTCGGAGTCGGCGTCGAAGTCGAGCAGGATGCGAGCGGCGACGCCCTCGTTCTCACGCACGAGGCCGAGCAGGATGTGCTCGGTGCCGATGTAGTTGTGGCCGAGCGAGAGCGCCTCGCGCAGAGCCAGCTCCAGGACCTTCTTGGCGCGCGGGGTGAACGGGATCTGGCCGGAGGTGACCTCCTCGCCGGAGCCGACGATCCGGACCACCTGGGAGCGCACCCTTTCGACGGTGATGTCGAGGGACTCGAGGACGCGGGCGGCAAGCCCCTCCTCCTCGCGAAGGAGACCGAGCAGGATGTGCTCGGTGCCGAT
>JBJMKN010000112.1:0-13189 GCA_045805765.1 Solirubrobacterales bacterium | reverse complement strand
GGGGTTGATGTCGTTGGTCAGCGTGTCGCCGACGCGCAGTTTCGTCACGTCCTTGATCCCGGTGATCAGGTAGCCGACGTCGCCCGCCTCGATCTCCTTCACCGCGGTCATCGCCGGGCGGAAGAAGCCGAGGTCGTCGATGTCGGCGCGGGTCCCGTTCTGCATCGCGAGGATCCGCTCGTTCTTGCGGAAGCGGCCGTCGAACATCCGCACGTAGGCGATCACGCCGCGGTACTGGTCGAACTCGGAGTCGAAGATGAGGGCGCGGGCGGGCGCCTCGACCTCGCCGGTCGGCGGCGGGATGCGGGCGACGATCGCCTCCAGCACCTCGGCCACCCCTTTGCCGGTCTTGGCGGAGATCCAGAGCGCGTCCTCGGGGTCGGTGCCGAGCAGGTCGGCGATCTCCTGGGCGACCCGCTCCGGCTCGGCGCCGGGGAGGTCGACCTTGTTGATCACCGGGATCAGCTCGAGCCCGTTTTCGATCGCCAGGTAGGTGTTGGCGACGGTCTGCGCCTCGACCCCCTGGGCGGCGTCGACGACGAGCAGCGCGCCCTCGCAGGCGGCGAGGCTCCGCGACACCTCATAGGAGAAGTCGACGTGCCCCGGCGTGTCGATCAGGTGCAGGTGGTAGGCCTGTCCATCGGCAGCCGTGTACTCGACCCGCACGGCCTGCGCCTTGATCGTGATCCCGCGCTCGCGCTCGAGGTCCATCGAGTCGAGCAGCTGCGCCTGCATTTTTTTCGGATCGACGGCGCCGGTGAGCTCGAGGATGCGGTCGGCCAGGGTCGACTTGCCGTGGTCGATGTGGGCGATGATCGAGAAGTTGCGGATGTGGTCCATGGGCGGGGGATGAGTATGAGGGACGGAGCTCAGCGGCAGGTCGAAGGGCCCAGCGGGCCCTTCAGCCTGAAGACCACCGTCGGCGCCTCCCTCAGAACCACCTTGGCCCGAGGCCCTTCCGTCCACCTGACCTGCGGCGGAAAGGCATGGCGCTTGGTCCCCTCGCGGTCCAGGGTGGCGACTACGAAGTCGTAGCCCCCTTCGTTGAGCACCTGGAGGTACTGGCGGCAGTTGGCTGGCGCCTCGAAGCCGCCGTGGGGCTGCTCGATGCCGAGGTACTGGACGTGGTTGGAGAGGTCAGTGCCGAAGAGCGGGTACTGGCGCGTGCTGGTGGTGGCGATGCGGGCGTCGGAGACGTCGCGGGCCCAGGCGAAAGCGGCGTTGAGGCCCGGGGCCGAGGTGAAACTCGGGTCCTCGTACCGGCTCTCTAGGTAGTGGCGCTGGACGGGATAGCCGACGGCCACTGCGAGAACGACCGCCAGTCCCACCGCAATAGCCCATTTTCCGCCTCCTCGCGATTTGTGGTTGAGCTTTTCCCTCTCCTGGATGGAAAAGCTCAACCGCCCCCTGATTTGGGGAGCCGTCGGCAGCAGGGCGAGGCCGAGGACGAGGGCCGGAGCGAGGTAGCGGAGACCCGACTCGAACCCGCGCGGCATCCCCTCGGGGCCTGACGCCGACGTCGGCGCCACCAGCCACGCCAGCGCCGTCGCAAGTCCGACGAGGCCGGCGACTCCAAGCGCAACCCCGGATCGGGGCGGCTTAGAGTCCTCCTGGTTCACCAAACCGCCCCGCACCTGCGCCGCCGCGAGGGCTAGGCCGCTGAGGGCGGCGAGGACGAGGAGTGGCCAGAGGAGCCAGAGGCCGTCGTGGAGGCCGGGGAGGAACCAGTCGGGCCAGACGCTGCCGTCGCTGAGGTAGCCGAGGACGGAATGGGCTTCGCGGCCGCCGAGGGGCTGCTCGGGCGCGGGTAGGTCTATGGGGCCGAGGTGATGGATCCATGGCAGCGGATTGCCGCTGTGCATGAGGTTGCGCAGGTACCAGTAACCGCCGCCGGCTAGTGCGGCCACAGCTGCAACTCCAACCGCGCGGCCTCTTAAGCCGCGCGGCGCCAGCAGCACCGAACCGAAGGCCAGGACGGCGGCAGGCAGCAGGAAGTTGAGCTTCGTCCCCGCCGCCAGTCCGGCGGCCAAACCAACCACGAAGTACACGCCAAGGCCGGCGCCGCCCTCCTCCCTACCCAGCTTCCTTTCCGCCTCGCCTTCCCCGCCCCAGGCGTTCACCATCACCGCCACGGCAGCCAGGAGGAAGAAGATCCCGACGATGTCGTTCCTTGCCTCCCCCGCCTGGTCCGCCAACGCCGGGACGCTGAGCGCGATCGCTCCCAGGGCGAGCGACGCCGGAGCGACCCTGTATGGCCGCCCGATGCACCAGCACGCCACCAAGCACCCCACGAACCAGCCGATGTTGAGCAGCGGCGAGAGCACGTCCCGGCCGAACGCCAGCATCCCCGCCGCGTGGAAGATTTCGCCGTTCGCCGGGTAGAACCAGGCAAGGAACTGCGGCGCGATGAAGTGCAGGTCCCACGTATTGCCGCCTTGAAAGAACCCCACCGCGAACGGGCCGTGGTACCAGGTGCTGTCGAACCCGGTCATCCCGGTCGAAAGCTTGCTCTTGGCTTCCCAGGCGAAGAGCACGACCGCCACCGCAGCAACAAGAAACGCGATCAGCGTCGGGAGGGGGGTCATCCGCACCCTTACCTGCTGAGGAGGGTGATGACCCCCCTCCCCCTCGGGCCGCGGCAGGAACTTCCAGAGGGCGAGCGCCGCGACGGCGACGAACACCAGATACGGCACCGGCTCCCACCACCCGAACGAGCCGAGCAACTGAGCGCCCCAGATCAGCAGAGCCAGCGCGATCACCCCACTCGCCAGATACGCCGGTGCCCCCTCGAACCGCGGCAGCAGCCACCGGCGCGCGGCATCCCCGCCCAGCCAGGCGAATCCGCCCAGCAGCAGCAGCTCGAGAACGCCCAGCAGGTACCGCCCCGGCCCGAGCATCCGCCGCTAACGGCCCCGCCGCAGCAGCAGGCGGCTCATCTGCTCGAGCTCGGCGACCCGCAGCAGTTTCGCCACCGAGAGGTAGACGGCGAGACCGGCCGCGAGGCCGACTCCCATCGAAGTGATCTGCCCCAGGAGCCCCCGCCCGAGCAGCTCGTCGAGCACATCCCAGACGATCCAGCTGATCGCAGCGAGGCCGGCGGCTGCGACCGAGATTCGAAGCGCCGCCGAGATCAGGCGCCCCAGCTCGATCCCGTGCAGCATGCGCCGCAGGACGACGCCCTGGGCAACGACGCTGGCGGCCGTGGCGAGCGCGGTGGAAGCGACGATGCCGCCGACCCCGAGGTGGTAGAGGCCGAGCGCCGCAATCGCGGTGACGGCCAGGTTGGCGGCCGAGATCCAGGTCGGGATCCAGGGCTTCTGGAGGCTGAAGAAGGTCCGCGTCAGCAACAGGAAGAGGCCGTTGGTCGGCAGCGAGAAGGCGAACCAGAAGAGCGCGGTCGCGACGATCTCGGTTTCGTGGGCGTCGAAGGCGCCGCGCTGGTAGATCAGCCGGATCATCGGGTCGGCGAGGACGAGGATCGCCGCCGCCGCCGGCACCAGGACGAAGAGGATCTGCCGCATCCCGTTCGCCATCGTCGCCCGCAGGTCATCGATCGCGCCGGCGCTGGCGAAGCGCGCCAGGGTCGGGAAGAGCACCGTCGCGATCGCCACCGAGAAGATCCCCTGCGGCAGCTGGTAGATGCGAAAGGCTTTGTCGATCGCCGCCGGCGCCTCCTCGGAGACGAGGCTGCCGAAGAAGCTGTTGATCAGGAGGTTGAAGTTGATCAGGCCGAGGCTGATCGTCACCGGCAGCATCAGCACCAGCACCCGCCGCACCCCCGGATGGCGCCAGTCGAAGCTGAACTTGAACCGGAACGGCGTGTGGCGCAGGTCCCAGGCCGGGATCAGCAGCTGCACCGCCGTCCCGACCAGGATCCCGATCGCATACGCGTAGATCCGATCCTGCCCTTCGAACATCGGCTCCAGCACCACCAGGACGAGGATGATCGTCAGGTTCCAGAACAGCGGCGAGATCGCGAAGGCGCCGAAGCGGTCGTAGCTGTTGAGGATGCCGACGACGATGCCGCTGACCCCGAGCAGGACGAGGATCGGGAACAGCACCTGGGAGAGGGAGACGGTGAGATCGAGGATCTCCCCTTCGAAGCCCGGCGCGAAGAGCGGCATCAGCACCGGCGCCAGGAGGACGAAGAGCGCCGTGATCGCGCCCAGCACCATCGTCACCAGCAGCAGCATCGTCGAGGCGAGCCGAAACGCCTCTTTGTAGGCCTTCTTGCCGAGAAGTTCGGTGAAGACGGGGACGAAGGCCGGCTGCAGGGCCGCGTCGGCGAACAACGCCCGGATCAGGTTCGGGACCTGGAAGGCGATCGTGAAGGCCGACATAGGGCCGCTGATCCCGTAGTAGCCGGCGGCGACGACTTCGCGGGCGAGGCCGGCAACACGGGAGGCGGCGGTGGCGATCGAGAAGAAGGCGGTCGAGCGCGCCAGCCGCCCCGCCTGCTTGCCCGGCGCCGGCTCGCCGCCGAATTCCTCGCCCGGGTCGAACCCCTCCGCCTCGCGAACGCCGACGTCGGAGCGCATCGCTGCCTCCTCGGCGTTGATGGCCCGTTCGTCGGGGTTCGGGGTGTCGGGCGCCGTGGGCGTCTCCAAGCTTCGTCTCAATCGCTATAGTCAGCGGCCGCCCGGAGCCGGCAAGGCGCCTGCCCGGGAACTTGACATGGCCAACATAGCCTCACAGAAGAAGCGGATACTGCGCAGCGAGCGTGAGCGGACGGAGAACCGTCTGCTGACGAGTTCTGTGAAGACCCACTTCCGCCGCCTCGAAAGCGCGGTGGAGGCAGGCGACGCCGACAACGTCGCCAGCGAGCATCGCACCCTCGTCTCGAAGATCGACAAGGCGATCCAGAAGGGCGCCCTGCACAAGAACACCGGCGCGCGCAAGAAGGCCAAAGCCGCCCGCATCGCCTCCGGCGCCGCTTCCTAAGCCGCGCCTGCAGCAGCTCGTCGCAAAGCGATCGTCAGCGCCAGCTCGTCGCCGTAGTCGGCGCCGCCGCGGCACCAGAGCTCGAGGTCGGCGAGCGTCTCCATCGCCGTGCGCAGGCTGGCGAGGTCGGTTCCGCCCAGGCGCCTGACCAGCTGCTTGGCGGCGTAGGGGTGCATCTTCAGCTTCGACTCGACCTCCTTGGCGGGGACCCCCTCCTCCAGCTGCGCGGCTGCGGCGCAGGCGCTGCGCAGGCGTGAGGCGAGGCCGTAGATCAGCCCGGTGACGTTCTCGCCCTGGCCGATCAGGCGCTCGCCGATCCGCAAGGCGTTCGCGGCATCGCCCTCGATCAGAGCATCGGAAAGCGACCAGACGGCCGCTTCGGAGGTGTCGGTGACCATCTCTTCCAGGTCCGCGGCGGTGACGCTTCCGCCCTCGCCGGCCCAGAGCGCCAGGCGCTCGAGCTCATTGCGCAGCCGGACCGGATTTGCCCCCATGCGATCGACCAGCATCCGCGCCGCCGTCGGCTCCAGCCGCAGGCCTAAACGCTGCGCCTCGGCAACCAGGGCCCGCGGCATGTCCCGCGCCTTCGGCGCCTCGAACTCGTGCACCTCGCCCCCCGCCGCCTTGACCGCCTTCAGCAGCTTCGCCGCCGGCTTGTCGCGGCAGATCAGGACCAGGGTCAAGTCCGGCGGCAGCTCCCCCAGGGTGGCGGCAACCGGCTCCAGCTGCCGGTCGCGCCAGCGCTCGATCCCGTCGGCGAGCAGGTAGCGGCGCGAATCCATCAGCGACATCGCCGGGAGCGCCGCCAGCAGCGCTTCGTGGTCCGGCATACCCCGCCCCTCACCCGGCTCGAACACCTCGAGGGCCGCGGAGCCGCCCTCGCGTTCGGCTCGGGCGCGCAGGCGCGCTCGGGTGGCGTCGATTTTCGCCGTGTCGCTGCCGGCGATCAGATACAGCGGTCGCATCTCCTCGGCCATGAGCCGAGTCTAGATATCGCCCCGGCTCTGCCGTCCAGTGGCTACTTGGCGTGCCCGAGGGCTTTGCCGTTGCCGTTGCCCGAGTCGGTGCTCGTACTCGGCGGCGGCGTGGAGCCGGTGGCAGCAGGCGGGGATTCAACGGTCGCCGAGGACTTCGACGAGGCTTCGACGCCGCGGTCGCTGGCATGGGCAGCCGCGGCGCTGGAGGACGAGTTGCCGGGACCCGGAGGGGCCGCCGGCTCCGGCGAGGCGGGTCGAGCAGGGGTGGATGGAGGTTTGGGCGCAGAGCCCGAGGAGCCGGGGGCGGGATCGCTGACCGCCGTCGTATCCGGAGCCGGTGCGGCGCTCGGGGACGGGCCCGCGGCAGCGGGAGCTGGCTCGGGAGTGGGAGCCGCGGCCGGTTGCGTGCCGGCGCCACCTCCGCTTTGAGCGGGAGCCGCCGGTGCCGCTGCCCCACCGGGACCCGGGCCGCCGCGGCCTGGGCCGGGGTTGCCCGAGGAGGCACCTGCGCCGCTGCCGCCCTTCCCGTCAGAGCCCTGGTGCGACCCCGCCGGGACGGAGCCGGCGGGGCTGTGATCGAGCGCCACCGCCTCGGCGACCGCGCCCCCCCGCGCCGGCTCGCTCGGCAGCGGCGCCGGAGAGAGGACGTGGAAGCTGATCTGGGCGAAGATCGCGACCAGCGCCAGGCCGGCGGCCGCAGTCAGCCCGAGGAAGGCAAAGGCGGTGGTGCGCATCCTTTCCGGCAAACCGGTGCCGGCGAGGCTGGGCAGTTTGAGGGCCCGCGAGAACCTGATCTTGAGGGTGGAGAGCACCAGTTCGTGCATCGGCACCGGAGCGGGTGACAAGAGCTATTGGATTGGGTTCCTCAAGTTTCGATTCGATCATCCGTCTAGCTGAAAGGAGCGGTGGTCGACGTCGATGACGACCGCCCCATCCTCATCGGTGCGAAGGGTCGGGACCCGGTGTCGGGCCAAAGTCCTCAGCGTCCCCGCCGTTGGATGTCCGTAGGGATTTCCCTCGCCGACCGAGATCACCGCCAGCTGGGGATGCGCCCGCTCGAGCAGGTCGCCCAGCCCCGCGTCGTCGCTGCCGTGGTGGGCCACCTTCAATACGTCAATGGGCCCCGGATCGAGCGGAACCGCCTCCGCCTCCGCGTCGGCGGTCAGCAGCATCGAGAACTGGCCCCAGTGGGCCTCGATCACCAGCGCCAGCTGGTTCGGGTCGGCGCCGGCAGCGGGGGACGCAACCAGCTCCGGAGGGGGCCAAAGAACCTGCAGCCGCAGGCGGCCGCTGTGCAGCTCCTGCCCAGCGACGATGCGCTCCGCCCTGGCGCCGGCCGCGGTGGCCCGTGCAACCAACTCGCGGCGCAGGCGAGCGAAGAGCAGCCGTTCAACCGGCATCGACCCGATCAGCTCCTCGATCCCACCGACGTGGTCGGACTGGTCATGGCTGACCACCGCCGCACCGAGCCTCTCCACCCCGGCCTCTTCGAGCTGGCGCTCGAGCCCCGCCCCCGGTGGGCCGCCATCGACGAGGACGGCCGGCCCACCGGCAGGTTGCAGGAGGATCGCGTCCCCCTGGCCGACGTCGAGCACCTCGACCCGCAGCCCGTGATCCGGCGCCACGGTCGCGCCGCCGTCGCCGATCCCATTCGGTAGAGGCAGCCAGAGGGCGAGGGCCGCTGCGGCGAGAGCCAGGCACTGCCGCGGCCAGCGCCGGCAGGCCAGGACCGCGAGGACAAGCACGAGGTAGGCAGCGGCCAGGCCCCGGCCGTCGAGATGGACCTGGAGCTCCGCCCAATTCGGCGCGGCGCACCAGGAGGCGACCTGGGCGATATAGGCGAGGAGGAGCGCGTTGAGCCCGTTCAGAGGCTCGAGCGGGATGCCGGGTACCTGCGCAAGCCCGGCTGCGCACATGCCAAGCCACATCGCCGGCGCCACCGCCGGCAGCGCCAGCACGTTTGCCACCAGGGTGGTCGTGGAGAGGGTTTCGAAGTGGAAGGCGATCAGCGGCGCCGTCGCCAGCGTCGCCGCGATCGTCATCGCGACCCCCTCGGCGAGGGCGCGGCGCCAGGAGCCAGATCCGACCCGCGAGGCGATCGCCCCCGCCAGCGGCGCCGCCAGGATCAGGATCCCGAGGACGGCGGCGAAGCTGAGCTGCCAACCGACATCGGCGGCGATGCCCGGGTCGATCGCCAGCGTCAGCGCCGCCGCCACAGCCAGCGCGTAGAACCGTGAGCTGCGGCGACCCGCCAGCGTCGCCAAGAGGCCCAGCGCGCCCATCACCCCCGCCCGCTGGATCGACGGCCCGGCGCCCGCGACCGGGACGTAGACGGCGATCAAGCCAAGCATCCAGAACATTCGCTGCCGCAACGGGATTCCGAGCGCCCCGAGGACCGGCATCGCCAGCAGCGCCAGCAGGGTCACGTTCTGACCGCTGACGGCGAGCAGGTGACTGAGGCCGGCGCGCCTGAAGTCTTCCTTCGTCCGCTCGTCGATCTCCTCGTCCTCGCCGAGCACGAAGCCGCGCGCCAGCGCCGCCTCCCGCGGCGGCATTCCCCGCCCGAGGCCCTCCGCCGCCCGCTCCCGGATCTCGCCGCTCTTGCCGATCGCGACCGCCGCCAAGAGGGCGACCCCGAGCAGGAGCCACAGCGGCGGGCGCCCCCGGCTCACCTCGGCCTCAGGGCTGCAGCCGCGTCCGCAGCGACTCCATCGTCGCCGGGCCGATGCCAGACACCTGATCGAGCTGGTCGATCGAGGAGAGGCCGCCGTGTTCGTCGCGGAACTCGACGATGTCGCCCGCCGTCACCGGCCCGATCCCCTCGATCTCTTCCAGTTGCTCGACCGTCGCCGTGCCGAGGCTGATCGGCCCTTCTTCGCCCGCGGCCGCCGCCGTCGCGGCACTCCCGCCCGGGACCCGCTCGGGCACCACCACCTGCTGCCCGTCGGCGAGGCGGGCGGCGAGGTTGATCGCTTCCAGCTGCGCCCTGGGCGCGGCCCCACCGGCGCGACTGACGGCGTCGTCGACCCGGCTCCCCGCCGGCATCGTGTAGACGCCGGGGCGCCGCACCGCGCCGGCGACATGGACGACGAGGTCACCGCTGGAGCCGGCGACCGAAAAGCTCGCTCCCTTCCCCCCACCCGAGGCGGCCGCAAACGATGGCTCTGCCGCCTCCTCGCCCTGGATCGCCCGCGCCCCAACCAGCAGCAGCGCCACGGCGACCGCCGCGTAGACGACCATCTGGCTCCGACTCATCTCCGGCACCGGCCGATCGTGAACCGGGCGGGCGCACAGGTGGCGCGCTAGATCAAAGGATTCTCAGGAGAAGATGTGACCGACGGGCGACTTAGTAGTCGTCATCGTCGTCGTAGCCCGCGACCTCGGCTAGCTGGTCGCTGTAGAGCTCTGCGGCCGAGACCGGCGGCGACTGGATCGAGACGCAGGCGAGCTCATCGCTGCCTTCGTTGCCGATCGAGTGCTCGGTTGCGGGAGGGACCAGGATCAGGTCGCCTTCGGCGACCTCCTGGGTATCGCCGGCGACCGACATCGTGCCGCTGCCGCGGACGACGACGTAGGCCTGCTCGGCCTCACCCGAGGAGTGCAGCGTCTGCTTCGCGCCGCCGGGAACCGTCACCCAGGTGACGGAGAGATTGCGCGCTCCCATTTCGCCCGCGTCCATGAGCACGTGGGCGCGGAGGCGGTGCCACTCCTCCACCGCCGCGTCTTCGATTCGCCGAACCAGCATTTCGCGGCTTTCTAGCAGAACGACAGTCACCCGCGGAGGGCGCTACCGAACCACCAGGTTGACCAGCTTGCCCGGAACTACAATTTCCTTGACTATTTGTTGGCCGTCGAGGTGCTTGGCAACCTTCTCGCTCTCCCGCGCCAGCCGCAGCAGCTCCTCCTTCGGCGCCTCGGCCGGGGCCTCGATCCGGTCGCGCAGCTTGCCGTTGACCTGGACGACGAGGGTGACCGTGTCGCTGACTAGCATCGCCGGATCGGCCTCGGGCCACGGCTGCTCCCAGACGCGGCCCCCTTCCAGCCGCTCCCAGATCTCGGCGCCGAGGTGGGGGGCAAAGGGGAAGATGAGCGAGGCCGCGGTAGCCGTCGCCGTGCGAACCCGCTCCTCCCCCGCCTCGGTGCCGTAGAGCCTGTCCTTGAAGGCGTAGATGGCGTTGACGAGCTCCATCACCGCCGCGATCACCGTGTTGAACTGGAAGCTGCGCTCGAAGTCCCGGGTTGCTTTGTCGATCGCCCAGTGGCGCTTCGCCTCGAGCTCGTGGGCTGCATCCGTCGTCTGCTGGTCGCCCGGGCTGCCACCGGCCCCCTCCCGTCCGGCTACCTCCTCGCAGAGCCGCCAGAGCCGCGAGAGGAAGCGGTTGACGCCCTCGACGCCCTCGTCGGTCCAGTCGCCGCCGCGCTCGGGCGGGCCCATGAAGCAGACGTAGGTGCGGGCGGTGTCGGCGCCGTAGCGCTCGACGTAGTCGCCGGGGCTGACCGTGTTGCCCTTCGACTTCGACATCTTCGCCCCGTCGCGGGTGATCATCCCCTGGGTGAAGAGGTTGGCGAACGGCTCCTGCACGCCGAGGTGGCCGAGGTCGGCCAGCGCCTTGGTGAAGAAGCGCGCGTACATCAGGTGCAGGATCGCGTGCTCGACGCCGCCGATGTACTGGCCGACCGGCATCCAGTAGTCGCTCGCGGCGCGGTCCCAGGCCGCTTCGGCGTTCTGCGCGTCGAGGTAGCGGAGGAAGTACCAGGAGGAGTCGACGAAGGTGTCCATCGTGTCGGTCTCCCGCCGGGCGGCGGCGCCGCAGCGCGGGCACTCGGTCGCGACCCACTCCTCGGCCGCCGCCAGCGGGCTCTTGCCCTGCGGCGCGTAGTCCTCGATCTCGGGCAGCTCGACCGGCAGCTGCTCGGCGGGCACCGGCACGATCCCGCACTCGTCGCAGTAGACGACCGGGATCGGCGCCCCCCAGTAGCGCTGGCGGGAGACGAGCCAATCGCGGAGGCGGTAGTTGACAGCAGGCTTCCCTCGTCCCTCACCCTCGAGCCAGGCGACGATCTCCCCGTAGGCCTCGCGGTTGTGCTTGCCGTCGAAGCGGCCGGAGCCGGTCATCGGCCCGTCGCCGGAGAACGGCAGGCCGCGCTCGTCGCGCGCCTGCTCGGGGTCCTCGCCCTCGATCACCCGCTTCACCGGCAGGTCGAACTTCTGGGCGAATTCGTAGTCGCGCGAGTCGTGCCCGGGCACCGCCATTATCGCCCCCGTCCCGTACTCCATCAGCACGTAGTCGGCGACGAATATCGGGATCTCCTCGCCGTTGACCGGGTTGACGACCGAACGGCCCAGCGGCACCCCGGTCTTCTCGCGGTCCTCCGCCCCCCGCTCCTCGGCCGACTCGCGGCCGACGCGGTTGACGTACTCGCGCACCTCCTCCTCGGCCGGCGTCCCCGCGACCAGCCGCTCCAACTCGGGATGCTCGGGCGCGAGGACGAAGAAGGTGGCGCCGAAGAGGGTGTCGGGACGGGTGGTGAAGACCGGGAAGTCGAGGTCGACCTCCTCGCAGCGGAAGACGACCTCGGCCCCTTCGGAGCGGCCGATCCAGTTGCGCTGCATCGTGATCACGTGCTCGGGCCAGGACTCGAGCAGCTCGAAGTCCTCCAGCAGGCGGTCGGCGTACTCGGTGATGCGGAAGAACCACTGCTCGAGGTTGCGCTGGATGACCTCGGTGCCGCAGCGCTCGCAGCGGCCGTCGACGACCTGCTCGTTGGCCAGCACGGTCTGGTCGACCGGACACCAGTTCACCGGGCTCGCCTTGCGGTAGGCCAGCCCCCGCTCCCGGAACTTCAGGAACAGCCACTGCGTCCACCGGTAGTAGTCCGGGTCCGAGGTGTGCAGCCGCCGCGACCAGTCGAAGGCACAGCCGTAGCGCTTGAACGACTCGTACTGGGTCTCGATGTTGGCGTAGGTGAACGTCGCCGGGTGCTCGTGGCGGCGGATCGCGGCGTTCTCGGCGGGCAGCCCGAAGGAGTCCCACCCCATGGGGTTCAGCACGTCGTACCCGCGCTGCCACCAGTAGCGGACGATGACGTCGTGCAGCGCGGTCACCTCGGCGTGGCCCATGTGCAGGTCGCCGCTCGGGTACGGGAACATCGTCAGCGCGTAGCGCTTCTCCCCCCGGTGCTGACCATCGGGGGTGATCCCGCCCTCGCCGGCGGTGAAGGGGAAGCGCTCCCAGACCTCGAGCCACTTCTCCTGCACCGCCTGGACGTCGTACGTCGTGGTGCCGGCGGCTGGTCCTTCGCTCATCGGTGGCCTGCTCCCTGGGTGTCGTGTGCTGGTCGTGGCAGAAAAAAACCCTCCACACGGGAGGGTGGCCGCTCTGTCCGGCTGCAGTTCCGACGGGGTCGCCGGACGCGGGTCAGAGCGGCTGGCCGAGGAGCAGGCTGCGCGTCACCCCTCCAGGGTAGCCCAACCAGTCCACCGGGATCGAACGAGATTCGGACGGACGCGGACCCCTAGGGTGAGGCGCCATGGGTGCGCTCGACCTCTTCCGGCTCGACGGCAAGGTCGCGGTCGTGACCGGCGCCTCCTCGGGGCTGGGCGTCGCGTTCGCCGAGGCGCTGGCGCAGGCCGGCGCAGACGTCGTGCTCGGCGCCAGACGGGTGCACCGCCTGGAGGAGACCCGCGCGCTGGTCGAGGCGACCGGCCGCCGGGCGCTCGTGGTGGGCACCGACGTCGCCTCCCCCGAGCAGTGCCAGGCGCTCGTCGACGCGGCGGTGGCGGAGCTCGGTCGGGTGGACGTCCTGGTCAACAACGCCGGGGTGGGGACCGCCGTGCCCGCCACGCGGGAGGCGCCGGAGGAGTTCCGGCGGGTCGTCGAGGTCAACCTCAACGGCTGCTACTGGACGGCGCAGGCCTGCGGCCGCGTGATGCAGCCGGGCAGCAGCATCGTCAACGTCTCGTCGGTGCTGGGGCTCACGACCGGTGGGCTGCCGCAGGCGGCGTACTCCGCGTCGAAGGCGGGGCTCCTCGGGCTGACGCGGGACCTGGCGCAGCAGTGGACCGGCCGCAAGGGGATCCGCGTGAACGCGCTCGCCCCCGGGTTCTTCCCGACCGAGATGACCGACACCTATCCCCCGGGCTACCTCGACCTGGTGACGCGCCGCATCCCCGCCGGCCGGCAGGGCGACGCAGCCGAGCTCGCGGCGACCCTGGTCTGGCTGGTGTCGCCGGCAGCGGGTTACGTCACCGGTCAGACGGTGGTCGTCGA
>JBJMKN010000111.1:0-15818 GCA_045805765.1 Solirubrobacterales bacterium | reverse complement strand
CGGGCACCGGCGCGGGCCGCCTGAAGCGCCGTCGCTGCGGGCGGCTCTAGACTCGGGTATATGCCGAAGCTGCCGCGCGGCAACGGAAAAGCGGGCTCCGACACGGCGCGCAAGCCGCCGGCGAAGTCGTCTGCCCAGGGTGGGACGGCCACCAAGCGGCGCGCCGTGAAGCGCAAGCCGGCCACGGCGGCCGCGGGGAAGGCGGCCAAGGACGGCAACGGGCGTCCGGTCGAGGCCGGTGCCGCTCCCGCGGCGACCCGCGTGCGCGAGCAGGACTTCGAGCGCCGCCCCGTGGACGAGCACCGCGGCCCAATCGCCGTCGGCCCCACGGAGAAGCTCACCGAGGACCAGCGCGTCCTGCTCGGGGACCTGTTCGCCGTCGTGGAGGAGCACGCCAGCGAGGCCGCCGAGGAGGTCGACAAGGGGCTGGTCGAGCACGCCTTCGTGTTCGCCTGCGAGCGGCACGCCGACCAGCGCCGGGCAAGCGGCGAGGACTTCATCGTGCACCCCGTCGGCGTGGCAAAGATCTGCGCCGGGATGCGGCTCGACACTGCGACCCTGTGCGCCGCGCTGCTGCACGACACCGTCGAGGACACCACCGCCTCGCTGGGCGAGGTGGAGGAGGACTTCGGCGAGCAGGTCGGCAAGCTCGTGGATGGCGTGACGAAGCTGTCGGGTGTCACCTTCCAGAGCCGCGACGATCGCCAGGCCGAGAACTACCGCAAGATGATGGTCGCGATGGCCCAGGACATCCGGGTCATCCTGATCAAGCTCGCCGACCGCCTGCACAACATGCGCACGATCGGCTCGATGCCGAAGCACAAGCAGCAGGAGAAGGCGAAGGAGACGCTCGAGATCTTCGCCCCGCTCGCCCACCGGCTCGGCATCCACGCGATCAAGTGGGAGCTCGAGGACCTCGCCTTCGCGACGCTGCACCCGCGCAAGTACAACGAGATCAAGCAGCTCGTCTCCCAGCAGCGCACCGAGCGCGAGGCCTACGTCTCGCGCGCCGGGCAGTACCTGCAGAAGGAGCTGGAGGCCGTCGGGATCGAGGCGGAGATCGCGGGCCGGGCCAAGCACTTCTACTCGATCTACTCGAAGATGACCAAGAAGGGCCGCGAGTTCAACGAGATCTACGACCTGACGGCGATGCGCGTCCTGGTCGGCTCGGTGAAGGACTGCTACGGCGCGATCGGGGTCATCCACTCGCTCTGGAAGCCGCTCCCGGGCCGATTCAAGTACTGGTTCGCTATGCCCAAAGCCAACATGTACCAGGCGCTGCACACGACGGTGATCGGGCCCGAGGGCAAGCCCCTGGAGATCCAGATCCGCACCGAGGAGATGCACAAGCTCGCCGAGTACGGGATCGCCGCCCACGTCGCCTACAAAGAGGGCGCGCAGGGGGACCCGAAGCGGGAGAAGATGACCTGGCTGCGGCAGCTGGTCGAGGCCGAGGGCGAACAGGACCCGGCCGAGTTCCTCGAATCGCTCAAGGTCGACCTCTTCGAGGACGAGGTCTTCGTCTTCACCCCGAAGGGCGAAGTCAAGAACCTCTCCGCCGGCTCGACGCCGCTCGACTTCGCCTACGCGATCCACACCGACGTCGGCCACAGCTGTGTCGGCGCCAAGGTCAACGGCTCGATCGTGCCGCTGCACTACCAGCTGCGCTCCGGCGACATCGTCGAGGTCCTGACCGCGAAGCAGAAGCGCGGGCCCTCGCTCGACTGGCTGAAACTGGTGCGAACCAACCGCGCCCGCAACAAGATCCGCTCCTGGTTCAAAGAGGAGCGGCGCGAGGATGCCGAGCGCGACGGCCGCGAAAAGCTCGAGGAAGCGCTGCGCACGCGCGGGATCCCGATGCAGAAGGTCTCCGGCTCGGCCCTGCTCGCCGACGTGATCCGCGAGATGGGCTTCCGCAAAGCGACCGACTTCTACATCGCCCTCGGCCAGGGCAAAGTCTCCGCCAAGGCCGCCGCCAACAAGCTGATGCAGCGGCTCAAAGCCGGCGAGGGGGTCGAGGAGGAGGCCGCCGGGGCGCCGCTCGGCCGCGAGGACCGCGCCCGCCGCACCAAGGACGCCTCCAACTACGGGATCATCGTCAAAGGCGTCGACAACGTCGCGGTGCGGCTGGCCAAGTGCTGCCGGCCGGTGCCCGGCGACGAGATCGCAGGCTACGTCTCCCTCGGCCGCGGGATCACCATCCACCGCACCGACTGCAAGAACGTCAAGGCCTTGAAAAAGGCGCCGGAGCGGTTCGTCGAGGTGCGCTGGGAGGGCGAAAACGAGGCCTCCTACCGGGTCGAGCTGCAGATCGACGCCTACGACCGCACGCGGTTGCTCGAGGATCTCTCGCGGACCTTCTCCGAGGCGGGGATCAACATCATCGGCGCCACCTGCACGACCAACCACCCGATGGTGAAAAACAAGTTCGTGGTCGAGGTTGGGGATACCGAGCAGCTGAAGCACTGTATTTCGCGGCTTCGGAACGTGGATTCGGTGTTCGACGCTTATCGCGTCACGCCGGCGGCCTAGGTAGGGAGGGGATGTTGAACGTCGCAGTTACCGGGCCTACCGGGGAGATCGGGAAGCCCTTGATGGCCGAGTTGGAGAGAAGGCCTGAGGTCGGGGAGGTCCTTGGCATGGCGCGTAGGCCCTTTGACCCTGCTGAGGAGGGGTGGGGGAAGGTTTCCTACCGGCGTGGGGACATTCTTGACCGGGGGGCGTTGGCGGCGCTCTTCGACGGGGCCGACGTGGCTGTGCACCTTGCCTTTGCGATCTTCGGCAGTCGCGAGGAGACGCGGAAGGTGAATTTGCAAGGGACGCGGAACGTCTTCGAAGCGGCGATCAAGGCCGGGGTGAAGCGCCTGGTCTATGCCTCTTCGGTCGCCGCCTACGGCTTCCACCCCGACAACCCGCAGCCGCTGACCGAGGAGGTGCCGGCGCGCGGGTCCGACAGCTTCTACTACTCCGCCCAGAAGGCCGAGCTGGAGGGCTTGCTCGACGAGCTGCTGCTGGGGAGCAGCGTCGAGCCATACGTCTTCCGCCCCTGCATCGTCGCCGGGCCGCGGGCGACGATGCTGATCGAGCAGACGGTTGACGCGGTCCGCGTCGGCGACCCGGTGCCGTTGCTGCGCAGGGGGGTGGAAAAGCTGCCGCTGGTGGCACCCATCCTGCCCGACCCCGGCGTGCCGATGCAGCTCGTCCACCACGACGACGTCGCCCAGGCGATGGCGGCGGCGATCTGCGGCGACGGCCCGCCGGGCGTCTACAACCTCGCCGGCGAGGGCGAGGTGCGGATCGGCGACATCGCCCGCGAGCTGGGCTGGCGCTCGCTTCCGGTCCCACGTTCGGCCGTCGGCCTCGGCACCGCTGCCGCCCGCCGCCTCAGCTTCGCCTCCTCCCGGCTCGAGTGGGCGAGCGCTGCCGAGGTGCCGGTGCTGATGGATGCCGGCAGGGCGCGTCGACGCCTCGGCTGGCGCCCCCAGCACGATGCCGGGGAGACCCTGCGGGAAACCGTCGCCGGGGCGCGTGTGAAGGGCCTTTTGGACTGAATGTCAAGCCATCTTGAACTTGCGCAGAAGGACCAGAATCGGGTAGATATAGAAGAGGCTTGTTAGTGCGTCCAGCAGCAGGGTAGATGCGGCACCATGGGAGTTACCTTGGAGGGAACTGGGTTGGCACAGCAGTCCGGCGGAGAGAGGTCGCGAATCGGCGTGGCGCTCAGCGAGCTGGCGTTTCAGGCGCTGACGAGCGAAAGAGCCGACGTCGAGGCGCCGCTGCGGATGGAGAGCGCGCTGCGCTGCTACCTGGGCGACAGGGACAGCGGCCGCCCGGCCTGGTCCTACCCGGCATTCCTGCGCGGCAGCGAGACCCAGGCAGAGGTGCGGGTCGAGCTCGACGTTCCCGATGCGCTCTGGCGGGACTTCGAGGCGGAGGCGGCTAGACAAAGCGTCACGGTCGAGCAGCTGGCCGAACACGCCGCCTTCTACTTCGCGGCTGAGCTCGACGCCGGCCGCGTCACCCAGCGAATCCTCGACGACCTCCAGAGCGGCGAGGGCGGAGGCGCGGGGCGCTAGCGCGAGGGTGGGGAGGCGACGACCGGCGCCGCGCCGAGTTCACTGAGGTTGGCGCGGAGGGAGCGGCGGCCGCGATGGTGGAGGCCGTGGACGGAGCTCTCGCTCTTGTCCAGGGTGTCGGCGATCTCCACCGGCGAGAGGCCGACGATGTGCCGCAGGACGAGCACCTCGCGCTGGTCCTCGGGCAGGTCTTCGAGCGCCAGCCGGAGGGCTCGACCGCGGTCCTGGGCGGTCTGGGCGCGGCCGGTGTCGGTCTGCCTCACTTCCTCGGTCGGGATCGCTCGCCTCGCCCGCAGGTGGTCGAGGGCGGCGTTGCGGGCAACGCGGAGGATCCAGGCGTCGAACGGGACCGCTCGCTCCTCGTATTTCTTGATCGCGGTCATCAGCTTGGCGAAGACGTTCTGGGTGATGTCTTCCGCCTCGTGATGGTCGCGGATCAGGCCATTGACATACCTGAGGACGTCATCCGCATAACGGACGTAGAGGTAGTGAAGCCCTTCGCTGTCTCCCGCCTTGGCAAGAGTCACAGCTTCGCGAGTCAGGTTGCCGGTCTGCTGCTTCACAACAGAGCCGTCGGACGCGCTGCTCATTGATGCTCTCCCTCATGCTCACCGCATGCAGTACTGCTGGTTTCTCAAGCCCGCGTCTCGACATGGGAGACGGGCCGGAGCTCTCCTTTTGGTTGATCACTGGTTTCAAAGAAATTTCCAAATTGGGGAACTTTTCTAAAGCCCACGCCCCAAAGAGCGGGCCGATTGGCGGAAACCTGTCATCGCTCGGGCTAAATGTCAATCACGTTTTTCGACTATTAGGACTAGTCCTCGCGAGTTTCCTGTAAACCGGAGTTTTTTCAACATTCGTCCAGGGAGTTGTGAAAAGTCTGAAGTTAGGTTGAACCGCCGAGGCCCGTGTAAATGTTGGCCACCCCGACCAGTTCTTTTACATGAAGATGGTCAACGTCGAACTCGGCAAACTGGCATGTAGGAGCCTCGAAGGGCACTTCGGGGCCGGCAGCATCGCCGCGGGCACGCGCAAGGCCCTGCTGCACTACGCCTACAAGCTGAAAGCGGGCCGCAGGCCCGTCGCCGCTCCGCGCTTCCTCCGCGCGGAGCCCTTGCCGGAGGTGAGGTTCGATCTCACGCTCGATCGCGAGACCGAGGCGCTGCTGGCGCAGGAGGCGCGGCGGCAGCGGACGACGATGAGCCGCCTGGCGGCTCACGCGGTGCTCGTCTACCTGGCCGAGCTGGACTTCCTTGGCGTGGTCCCGCGCGGCAGCGCGCCGGCCACAGATCCTGAGCTCGACTCCTAGTCGCGGCGGCTGATCGGGGCCGAGAGGTCGCTGTGGGCGGCGGCCTCGATCGCCTCGGCGGCGGAACGGACGGCGACCGGCTTGCCCTGATTCTGCAGGGACTCCTCCAGCGCCTCCAGCCCGAGCACGATGTCGAGTCCGAGCCGGGCGTTGGAGACGGGCTTGGCGCCCTCGCGGATCGCCGCGGCGAAGTCGCTCAGCTCCTGGCCGAGCGGCTCCAGCGCCTGGACGCGCGGGGCGACCATGTCGCCGGTCCGGTAGGTGAGGCGGTACTCGCCGAAGTTGGCGGGCGGCTCGGCGAAGTCGAGGCCGCGATCGTAGATCCGGACCGAGTCGTCGGCCGCGGTGTCTTCGTACTGGACCATCCGCCGGCTGCCGACGACGACCATCTGCCGCATCTTGCGCGGCGCCAGCCAGGAGAGCTGCACGTTGGCCTGGGCGCCGCCCTCGAAGCGAAGGGTGAGGAAGGCGGTCTCGTGCACGCCCTCCTGGAAGACGCTGCGGCCGGTTGCCGATACCTCCAGCAGCGGCCGGTCGAGCCAGTGGAGCAGGATCGAGAGGTCGTGGGGGGCGAGGTCGAGAACGACGCCGTCCTGCTGGTAGAGGCCCAGGTTCATCCGCGAGGAGGTGATGAAGTAGATCTCTCCCAGCTCGTCTTCCTGGATCAGGTCGCGGACGGCGTTGACCGAGGGGCTGTAGACGAAGGTGTGGCCGGGCATCATCACCAGGTCGAGTTCCTCGGAGAGCCTGACCAGGGCGGCGGCCTCGGTGGCGGTCCGGGCCAGGGGCTTCTCGACGAGGACGTGCTTGCCGGCCTCGAGGGCGCGGCGGACGAGGCTGTAGTGGGTGTGGGGCGGGGTCGCGATCGCCACCGCTTCGATCCGCGGGTCGGCGAGCGCGGCGTCGAGGTCGGGCTCGATCCAGATTCCCGGGTGGCGGCGGCGGAAGTCTTCGGATCGACCTTCGTCGAGCTCGCAGAGGCCCATCAACCGGAACTCGGGGCGCTCGACGACGTTGCGGACGATGTTCGGGCCCCAGTAGCCATAGCCGACGACCAAGGTTCCAATTGCACCTGCTGGATTCACGCTGCTCCCTTTCGACTTAGGACTACCCATGGGGTCTTGAGAAGGATGAGAAGGTCGAGGCCGAGCGAGCGCCGCTCGGCGTAATCGATGTCGAGGCGGACCATTTCCTCGTAGGTCCGCTCGTTACGGCCGCTGACCTGCCAGTAGCCGGTGAGGCCGGGCTTGACGGAGAACCGCTGCCGGTACCAGCTCGGGTACTCGGAGACCTCGTAGGGGATCGCCGGGCGGGGCCCCACCAGGGTCATGTCGCCCTTGACGACGTTGAAGAGCTGGGGCAGCTCATCGAGGCTCCAGCGCCTGATCCAGCGGCCGACCGGGGTGATCCGGTTGTCGACGGCGAGCTTGTAGAGGCTTTCGTCCCCGTTCTGCTGGCTGGCGCTTTCGCCCTTGATCAGCGCGGTCACGTACTCCTGGTGGCCGCGCGGGTCGGCGTCGACGT
Organism: Solirubrobacterales bacterium; assembly: GCA_045805765.1. Taxonomy (GTDB): domain Bacteria; phylum Actinomycetota; class Thermoleophilia; order Solirubrobacterales; family 70-9; genus VAYN01. The sequence goes on along the minus strand of JBJMKN010000111.1, from coordinate 8,909 downwards.
GCATGCTGCGGAACTTGTAGAGGGTGAACTCGGCTTCCCCGTGCCCGACCCGCCGCTGGCGGAAGAAGGCGGGGCCGCGGCTGTCGAGGCGGACCGCGAGGGCGATGCCGATCAGCAGCGGGCTGATCAGGAGGATGAGGAGCAGGGAGAAAACGAGGTCGAAGCCGCGGCGCAGGATGTTGACCGCGCGGGGCTGCTCGATGACCTGGGCGGTCGTCTCCTGGTGGGTGAGTCCGTGGGCCTCCATCCGTAAGAGACAACGGTTGCGGGCGCAGAACACTTGCGGCCTCGCTCCGGGCGGAACTTTTTTCCGCCGCGGCAAAAGAGAAGGCCGGCTCACGCGTTGATTGGACATGGCAGCCCGGATCGTCTCCGTCATCGGTTCCCGCCCAGAGATCGTGCAGGCGGCGCCCCTCTCGCTCGCCTACTCGAGCTGCGTCGAGGAGATCCTGGTCCACACGGGCCAGCACTACGACCCCGGCATGTCCGACCTGCAGATCGCCGACCTGCACCTGCCGCTCCCCGAGTTCAACCTCGGGGTCGGCTCGCTGCCGCCGGCGGCAGCCGTCAGCGTGGCCGAGGAACGGATCGGCCGCGTGATCGCCAGCCGCGAGCCGGATGCGGTCCTCGTCCGCGGCGACACCCACGCGACGATCGCCGGCGCCCGCGCCGCGGTCGCCGCCGGGGTGACCCTGATCCACGTCGAGTCCGGCCTGCGCAGCTACCGGCTCGACATGCCCGAGGAGGCCAACCGGATCGAGACCGATCAGCTCTCCGACCTTCTCTTCGCCCCCTGCGACCACGCCCGCGACGTCCTCGTCAAAGAGGGCGTCAAGGGCGCCGTCCACGTCACCGGCGACGTCCTCGCCGACGTCCTGATGGCGACGCGGGCGCGGCTGCCCGAGCGCGGCGAGGAGGGCGAATACGTCCTCGCGACCGCCCACCGCAACTACAACACCGACTCGGCCGAGCGCCTCAGCAGGGTGCTCGAGTGCCTCGGCGCCGCCGAGTGCCGGGTGATCTTCCCGCTGCACCCGCGGACCCGGAAGAGCATCGAGACCTGGAGCCTCGAGGTACCGGGCAACGTCGAGATGCGCGACCCGGTGACCTACACCGAAATGCTCGTCCTCGAGCGCGACGCGGTGGCGGTCGCGACCGACTCCGGCGGCGTCCAGCGCGAGGCTTATCTGTGGGGGGTGCCGTGCATCACGATGCGCGAGGAGACCGAGTGGATCGAGACGGTCTCCACCGGCTGGAACACGCTGGTCGGCGTCGACGCGGAGAAGTTCCGCGCCGCCCTCGCCAAGCCGAAGCCGGCCGAGCGCCCGCCGATCTTCGGCAACGGCCACGCGGCCGAGCGAATCGCCGAGCTGACCGTTGCCCACCTTGACCGCGCGCGGGAGGAGTCCCTTGTCTGAACAGCTTCGAGTCGGTGTCGTCGGCTGCGGCCGGATGGGCGCCTTCCACATCCGCAACTACGCGCAGCTCGACTGCGCCCAGCTGGTCGCAGTCGCCGACCCCGATCCGGAGGCGCGCGCTCGCGCCCTGGCCGGGGCACAGGCCCTCGAGTTCTCCGACTGGCGCGACCTGATCGAAGACGCGGACGACCTCGACGCGATCTCGATCGCCTGCCCCTCCGAGCACCACGCCGAGGTGGCGCTGGAGGCGCTGGCCGCGGGCCTCCACGTCCTCGTCGAGAAGCCGATCGCGACCACGCTCCCTGACGCGCTGCGGATGCGGGGCGCCGCGATCGAGGCCGACCGCAAGCTGATGGTCGGCCACGTAGAGCGCTTCAACCCGGCGGTCGAGAAGCTGCGCGAGCTGGTCGCAGACGGCCGCCTCGGGCGGGTCTACCGGGCCCACACGACCCGGGTCGGGCCGCTGCCGACGCGAATCCAGGACACGGGAGTGGCGATCGACCTCGCAACCCACGACCTCGACGTCATGCAATACGTCCTCGACGGCTCGATCCACGAGATCTACGCCGACGGCGGCCGCTTCCAGCACAGCTCCCAGGAGGACCTGCTCACCTGCCTCGCCCGCTTCGGCGGCGAGAGCGGGGCGGAGACCCTGGGGCTGCTCGACGTCAACTGGCTGACCCCGGAGAAGAAGCGCGAGATCGCCCTGATCGGCGAGAACGGGCTGCTGCGGGCCAGCTACATCACCCAGGACGTCTGGTTCGTCGAGTCGACCACGGCGCCGCTGCAGTGGGACGGCCTCTCCGTCCTGCGCGGCGACGGCGAGGGCGCCGCGGTGCGGTTCTCGCTCGCCAAGGCGGAGCCGCTGCGGGCCGAGCTTGAAGCCTTCTGCCGCTGCGTCCTCGACGACACGCCCGAGCCGGTCAGCGCTCACGACGGGGTCAAGGCGCTCGCCGCGGCCCTCGCCGTGCGCGAGTCGGCCGCCGTGCGGCGCCCGGTCGAGCTGCTCGATATTCCCGCCCCCCGGCCCCTGGAGGTCTTCGCATGATCCGCTTCGTGATCCCGGCCTACAACGAGGCCGAAAACATCCCCCGCCTGCTCTCGGACCTGGCTCCGGTCGCCCGTGAGCTCGGGGCGCGGGTGATCATCGTCGACGACGGCTCGACCGACGGCACCGGCGAGGTGATCCGCGAACACGCCCAGGACATGCACCTGGCGGTCGTCACCCACACTGTCAACCGCGGCCTCGGCACCGCGATCAACACCGGCATCCGCTCGGCCCTGAAGGAGTCCTCCGACGACGACGCGATCGTCACCCTCGAGGCCGACACCACCTCCGACCTCTCCGACCTGCCGCGGATGCTGGAGCTCTTCGAGCAGGGCAACGACGTCGTCCTCGCCTCGGTCTACGCGCCCGGCGGGAAGATCATCGGCGTCGCCGGCTGGCGCCTGCTGGCGAGCAAATCCGTCTCCAACACCTTCCGCTACCTGGGGGGGCTGCGAGAGATGCACACCCTCTCCTCGCTCTACCGGGTCTACCGGGCGGGCACCCTGCGCAAGGCCGCCGACACCTACGGCTACCTGCTCGTCCGCGAGCCGGGCTTCGCTGCCAACGTCGAGCTGCTGCTGAAGCTCTACAACGCGGGCGCCACGGTGGCCGAGACGCCGACCGTGAATGACTGGACGACCCGCAAAGGCGAGTCGAAGATGCAGCTGAAACCGACGGTAACCGCCTACTTCCGGGTGATGGCCGCGCATATGGTCGGCCGCATCCAGCCGCCGCCGGTCTCGCCCCTGGCCGAGGCGACGGCGCCGCTGGGGCTGCCGGAGCCCGCGGCGGCGACGGCGATCGAGGCCGCTCCGGCGAGCCGCCCCGCATCCGTCACCCAGGGCTGATGGACCGCGTCGCGCCCCGCGTCGGCATCGTCGGCGGCGGCGTCCTCGGCGTCTCGCTGGCCCTCCGCCTCGCCCAGCAGGGAGCGCGGGTGACGGTGATCGAGCGCGGCCCGAGCCTCGGCGGCCTCGCCGGCACCTTCGACTTCAGCGGCCATGAGGTCGACCGCTTCTACCACGTCATCACCCCTGCGGACGAGCGGATGATCGCGATGGCCGAGGAGGTCGGGCTCGGCGAGGAGCTGCGCTTCACCCCGGTCGGCGCCGGCTTCTTCGCCGAGGGCGAGATGCACGACTTCAACGGCCTCGGCGACCTCCTGCGGTTCTCGCCGCTAAGCCCGCCGGCGCGGCTGCGCCTGGGCTGGTTCGTCGCCCAGTGCCAGCTGCGCAGCTCCTACGAGAAGCTGGAGAGGATCCCGCTCGAGACCTGGCTGCGGCGGATCTGCGGCAACCAGGTCTGGGAGCGGATCTGGAAGCCGCTGCTCGACACCCGCTTCGACGGCGACCCGTCAGGGCTGCCGGCCACCTACCTCTGGGCCCGGACCCGGCGGATGTCGGGCGCCCGCCAGAGCAAGGGACGCGGCGGCGAGGAAATGGGCCACATCGTCGGCGGCCACCAGCGCCTGATCGACGCGATGGCAGCGCGGGCGCTTCAGCTCGGAGTCGAGGCGCGGACCGATGCCCCGGTCACCGGCCTCGCCCTGGCCGAGGACGGCTCGGTCAGCGGAGTGGAGCTGGAGGGGGAGACGCTCGAGTTCGACCTGACGATTCCGACCCTGCAGCCGCCGGCCCTGCGCTTCCTGCTGCCCGAGCGCCACCAGCACCTGCTCGAGCGCTACCCGCAGCGCTGGCTCGGCGTCGTCTGCCCGATCGTCAAGGTGCGCCGCCGGCTGCTGCCCTACTACGCGATCAACATCACCGAGCGGGCGCCGCTGACCAGCGCCGTGGAAACCACCCAGGTGCTCGGGACCGAGCACACCGACGGCCTGGAGCTGGTCTACCTGCCCAAGTACTGCGACCCGGCCGCGCCCGAGCAGAACGAGGACGACGAGTCGGTATACCGCCGCTTCACCGACTACCTGGCCCGGCTCTCGCCCGGCTTCAGCCGCGAGGAGGTCGTCGACTGGACCGTGCAGCGGGCGAAGCTGGTCGAGCCGGTTCACCAGGTCCGCAACGAGCCGGGATCCCGCGTGGCGCCGGTCTGGCCCGGGGTGAGCGGCCTTGCCCTCGCTTCCAACGCCCAGATCTACCCGAGCCTCCTCAACGGCGACTCGGTGATGGGCTTCGCCGAAGAGGTCGCCGCCGAAGTCGCCGGCCGCCTGGGGCTGCCCGGCACGGCAGCCGCGCCCGGAGCGCTCGCCACCGCCTGAGCCATGTACCAGGTCGAAGCTTCCAAAGCCCTGCTGAAGCCGCGCCTCTGGGCGCGCCGATCATCCCGCCTGCGGGTGCCGCGCAACGTGATCATGCTCGGCGCCGTCAGCCTGCTGACGGACATCTCCTCGGAGATGGTCGCGACGGTGCTGCCGATGTACCTGATCTTCTCCCTCGGCGCCAGCCCGCTGGTGTTCGGGGCGATCGACGGGACCTATCGCGGCGCCGCGGCGCTGGTTCAGGTCCTCAGCGGCTTCACCTCGGATCGCTGGCGCCGGCACAAGGAGGTGGCCGGGCTCGGCTACGGCCTCTCGGCGCTGGGCAAGGTGGCCCTCGTCGCCGCTGGCAACACCGTCGGCGGGGTGGGGGCGATCGTCGCCGTCGACCGGGTGGGCAAGGGGATCCGCACCGCCCCCCGCGACGCGCTGATCTCGCTCTCCAGCGCCAAGGACCGGCTCGCGACCTCCTTCGGCGTGCACCGGGCGATGGACAGCGTCGGGGCGATGCTGGGCCCGCTGATCGCCTTCGGGATCCTCTTCCTGGCGCCGGCCCGCTTCGACGCGGTCTTCGTCGTCAGCACGCTCTTCGCCGTGCTCGGCCTCGCGGTCCTGATCCTCAACGTCGAAGGCAAGCCACGCCGGGCGCCCCGCGAGGGCGCGCCGCCGCGGGCGCGCGCCGCCCTCGCCCTGGTCAAGGACCGCAGCTTCGCGCCGCTGCTGCTCGCCGCGGCGGGCCTCTCCGTCGCCAGCGTCTCCGACGCGCTGATCTACGTCGGCCTGCAGCGGACGATCGATTTCGAGCCGGCGCTCTTCCCGCTGCTCTACGTGATGACCGCGATCTCCTTCATGGGCCTGGCGATCCCGGTCGGCCAGCTCGCCGACCGGGTCGGCAAGGTTCCGGTGCTGCTGGCGGGGCAGGCCCTGCTCTTCGTCGTCTACGGGGTCCTGCTGATGAGCTCTGTCGGCTTCCTGGCCCTGGCGGTCTGCCTGGTCGCGCTCGGCGGCTACTTCGCCGCCACCGAAGGGGTGCTGACGGCGCTGGCGGGGGCAGTCCTGCCGGAGGGGTTGCAGGCGAGCGGGATCGGGATACTGATCACCGTGGTCAGCCTCGGTCGCCTCGTCTCCTCGGTTGCCTTCGGCGCGCTCTGGTTTGCGATCGGGCTGCAGAGCGCGATCCTGATCTTCGCCGCCGCCCTGGCTGTGGCGATGGCGATGTCCGCCCCTCTGCTCCTCCGCGCCCAGCGCACCGCGGCAGATGGATAGCCGCGGCGGCAAGATCACCGTCGCCCTCGTCGTCATCTGCGTTCTGCTCGGTGGCGGCTATGTCGTCTACGCGGCCCTCGGGCCGAGCCAGACGACGACCGACGCCAGCCCCAGAGCGGCGGCTGCCGCTGCCGAGGTGCCGCTGATGGTCCGCGCGGTCGACCCCTCCAGCCCCACCCTCAACGGCGGCGTCTTCGTCGTCGAGGGCGGCAAGGTGCAGCGGCGCTCGAAGGACCTCGCCTGCGAGCGGGTCTACTTCGCGGCCGGCCGCGGCATCTGCATGGGAGTCGCCTCCTCCGGCGTCGATTACACCGCCTCGGTCTTCGACGCCAAGTTCCACCCGGTCCACTCGATGCGCCTGACGGGGCTGCCTTCGCGCGCCCGCGTCTCGGCCGACGGCCGCTACGGGGCGATGACGGTGTTCGTCGCCGGCGATGCCTACCTCGAATCGAGCGCCGCGTTCTCGACCCGCACCTACGTCCTCGAGATGAAGAGCGGCGAGACGATCGGCCAGCTGGAGCAGTTCGACGTCACCGGTGACGACGGCGAGCCGATCGACGCGGTCGACTTCAACTTCTGGGGAATCACCTTCGACCCGGCCGACTCGGACCGCTTCTACGCCACCCTCGCCACCGGCGACCACCACTACCTGGTCGAGGGCAGCGTCTCGAAGCGGCAGATGCGGGTCCTCCGCGACGGGGTCGAGTGCCCCTCGATCTCGGCGGACGGCAAGCGGATCGCCTACAAGAGCCGGATCGAGGGCAGCAACCGCTGGCGCCTCCACGTGCTCGACCTCGCCACCCTGGACGACCACCCGGTGGCCGAGAAGCGCTCGATCGACGACCAGCCCGAGTGGCTTGACGACGACGCCCTCGTCTACTCGGACGGGGTCAACGTCTACACCGTTCCCGCCGACGGCAGCGGCGCCGCCGAGCTGCTCGTCAAGGACGCCACCTCACCGGTGGCGCTGAGGAGCTGAGATGAGCTCGGTGAAACGAGGCCTGGCGATGATCGGGTTCGCGCTCGGAGGGGTGATCCTGCTCGCGATCTGGGTCGGCTCCACCGGCCCCGGCACGGGAAACGAAGGAACCGCTGCGGCAAGCGCGGCCGGGCCGGGGGAGTGCGTCGAGACGCTGCACTCGCTCGGGGCGCTGCAGAGCGCGGTCGAGGACGCCGGCGACGGCGACGTGGTCTGCCTTGCCGCCGGCTCCTACGGGAGGCTCGAGCTGGACGGATCGCTGACGACGCGGGACCGGGTCGTCGTCCGCGCCGCCCGGCCCGGCGGCGCGACCCTCGCGGGCGCCGACCTCGGCCGCTCGCGGGTGACGCTGGCGCGCTTCGTGATCAGCGACGGCATCGACGTTCAGCCCGGCACCTCGGGGGTGACCGTCGCCCACAACCACATCAGCGGCGGCTACCTCGGCGTCGACGCCGGCCCGACCACGACCACCACCGTCAACGACGTCGCGATCGTCGGCAACAAGTTCGTCGGCCCCTTCGGCGAGGACGCGATCAGGCTCAACCGCTACCACGACGCCAACGGCGACGGCGCCGGTGCCCTGATCGCGAACAACGAGTTCACCAACATCAGGGAGAACGGCAACCACAGCGACTGCCTGCAGACGGTCTGGGTCGGCGACCACCTCGTCTATCGGGGCAACTACCTGCACGACAACCGCTGCCAGGGCTTCTTCGTCAAGGACCAGGCGTATCCGGTCAGGGGGATCCTGATCGAGGACAACCTGATCGTCCGCAACGACGCTCCCTGTGCCCCCCGGGCGGAGGGCTGTGGGGCGCCGAGCGATCTCCAGGTCTTCGGCCCGCACTCCGGGCTGATCATGCGCCGCAACACGATCTGGGGGCCGGGGGCGATCGCCGCCTTCCAGGAAGCCAACGGGACCAGGGCAAGGATAGAAGCGAACGTCGTCTTCAAGTTCTGGACCTCGACCGACCTCTCGGCTGCCCGCTTCCGGGACAACACCCGCTGCCAGCGGCAGTCCTCGGGCGGCGGCTGGCCGGTTCCCGCCTCGGGGGAGATCATCTCCTGCTCTCCCGATTTCCGCGCGCCGGGCCAGGACGACTACCGGCTGGGCGGAGCGCGTGGCGTCACCTGGGCGCCGCGCGAGCGGCACTTCGGGCCCTGACCCCTTCCGGGGTCGATGTTTTAGTCTCAGGGCCTCGGGTATCGAACATACGTCCATCTTGTTTGGGTTCTCGGTGGGCGCTAACCAGTCAGGCAACGGGAGGAGACGCGATGCGGTCGGGAACGGTGCGCGCTATCTCACCAGCGGTCGTCGCCTTCTTGGTGCTTCTCGCGATGCTGGTGATTGGGAGCGCCTCGCTGGCCAAGTCGAAGGGCCCTTGGGTGCGCAGCAGCGCCATCTGCGTCCGCGCCAAGGCCGCCGGCTCAGCCGTATCGAGATGCAGCCACCGGGACATCTTCAGGCGGCCGGCCCTCCTCCGGAGCCTCCCCGTCTCACCGCCTGGACAGGAAGACCCCTTCGAAGTCCCGGCGGATCTGCCGCCGCAGGCCTCGGTGCCGCAGGCGCCGGACGAAGAACCGCCGGCCGAACCGGCGGAACCGGGGGAACCCGGGGAGCCGGAGCCTGAGCCGGAACTGCCGGCCGAGCCCGAACCGCCCGCCGAACCGGAGCCCGAACCACCGGTCGAACCGGAACCGCCGGCCGAACCGGAACCCGAACCGGAACCGCCGGCAGAACCGGAGCCCGAGCCCGAACCGGAGCCCGAGCCTGAACCGCCAACTTCACCTCCAGGCTGCGACACGACCGTGGCGAGCACGTCGGCGGCGCAATCCGAGCTGGATGCCGCCTCCCCCGGCGCGGTCGTCTGCCTCGCCGACGGCGCCTACGGCGGCATCTCGCTCAGCTCCTCGAAGGCAAAGCCGGGGGTCACCCTGCGCGCCGCCAACCCCGGGAGGGCGACGATCGGCAGCGTCCAGGCCTCC
>JBJMKN010000110.1:0-9629 GCA_045805765.1 Solirubrobacterales bacterium | reverse complement strand
CTATGGCTCGGCGTTGAGTGTCTGGAGGAGGTGTCCCCCGACCCCTGCGACACGTAATAGGTTGGATCGATGAGCGAGCGGCGGCTCAAGCATTGGGGATGGGGGTATGAGGACCAGGCTCCTACCGCTACGCAGTTGCGCGAGGCCGGGGAAGGGATTCGGGGGCGCTTTGGCTTCGGTGGCGAGGTGGAGAAGCCGGTGCCTTTGGAGGAGGTCGAGTTGCGGGCTCCTCGGTTGAAGGTGCCTGGCGGGTTTGGGGACCTGTTCTCGGATGGGAAGTACGAGCGGGTTTTGCACTCGTTGGGGAAGGCTTATCGGGATGTGGTGCGGGGATTCTATGGGCGGTTCGAGAACCCGCCGGACCTGGTGGCCTTCCCGAAGGACGAGTCGGAGATCGAGGCGGTCTTGAGTTGGGCCGAGGCCGAGGGCGCGGCGGTGATTCCGTTCGGGGGTGGGACGAGCGTGGTTGGCGGGGTGGAGCCGCGGCTGGGGGAGCGGGCGGTGGTTTCGCTGGACCTGCGGCGGCTGGATCGGGTGCTGGAGGTGGATGGGACCTCGCTGGCGGCGCGGATCCAGGCCGGCGCGACCGGGCCGGTTCTCGAGGCGCAGCTGAAGGAGCACGGGCTTACCCTGCGGCACTTTCCCCAGTCCTTTGAGTACGCCACGCTCGGCGGTTGGATCGCGACCCGGGCCGGCGGCCACTTCGCGACGCTGGAGACCCACATCGACGACTTGGTCGAGTCGGTGCGGGCGATCACGCCGCGCGGGAGTTGGGAGAGCCGGCGGCTGCCTGGGTCCGGGGCGGGCCCCTCGCCCGACCGGATGCTGGTCGGCTCGGAGGGCATCCTCGGCGTCATCGCCGAGGCCTGGGTGCGGGTGCGGCCACGGCCGCAGTTCAAGGCCTCGGCCGGGGTCACGTTCGAAGACTTCAATCAGGCCGCCGAGGCGGTCCGCGCGATCGCCCAGTCCGGCCTGTATCCCGCCAACTGCCGCCTGCTCGACGCCGCCGAGGCCGAGCTGACCGGCGCCGGCGACGGCAGCGCCAACCTCCTCATCCTCGGCTTCGAGTCCGCCGACCATCCGGTCGACCACTGGATGGACCTGGCACTCGAGGCCGCCCGCGACCACGGCGGCACTCCCGGCGAGGTCAGCACCACACCCCCGCCGACGGGACGAAAACCGACCCATGTATCCGGAAATCGGCCCGTCGGCGATGGGGGTGACGATGCGGTGGGGCAGTGGCGCGGGGCGTTTCTGCTGGCGCCGTACCTGCGCGACACCTTCGTCGCCTGCGGCGTCCTCTCTGAGACCTTCGAGACCGCGATCACCTGGGACCGCTTCGAGGAGTTCCACGCCACGGTGATGGAAACGGCGCGGCGCGCCGTCTCCGCGGCGAGCGGCGTTCCCGCCGACGGGCCGGGCGCACCCCGCATCAGCTGCCGCCTCACCCACGTCTACCCCGACGGCGCCGCGCCCTACTTCACCGTCCTCGCCCCGGCGATCCGCGGCGGCGAGGTCGAGCAGTGGGACGAGATCAAGGCCGCCGTCTCCGAGGCGCTGATCGACGCCGGCGGCACGATCACCCACCACCACGCCGTCGGCCGCGACCACCGCCCTTGGTACGACCGCCAGCGCCCGGCCCCCTTCGCCGCAGCCCTCCGCGCCGCCAAGGCCGAGATCGACCCGGCCGGAATGCTCAACCCCGGCGTCCTCATCGACCCGTAGCCGGCGTTCGTCCTTTTTGGCCCTCTGGGCGACAAAGGACGAACGCCGCTGCAGAAGCGGGACGACCGGCGTTCGGCGGTACCCTTTCGCGACTCGCATTCCGGGGTCGGGCAGCCAGACGCGGCTGCCCAACTGCGTACGTCGATGGAAACGATCACCTCCGAACAGCCCACCGTGCCTGCGCCGCCGTCCCACGAGCCTGAGACGGGTGAGGTCGTGCCGCGGCGCTCGCCCCTGCGAGCGGCAATCAAGACGGGGCGGCCGAAGGAGTGGATCAAAAATGTCTTCGTCTTCGCCGGGCTGCTCTTCTCCGGCAAGTTCGACCAGTCGCACGCGGTCGTCGAGGCGACGATCACCTTCGTCGCCTTCTGCCTGGTCTCGAGCGCCGGCTACTTCCTCAATGACCTGATCGACGTCGAGCTCGACCGCAAGCACCCGAAGAAGCGCTTCCGGCCGCTGCCGGCGGGGGAGCTTTCAGAGCGGGCGGCGATCACGATCGCCCCGATCCTCGCCCTCATCGCCGTCGCCCTCGCCTTCGGCGCCGTCAACTGGGAAGTCGGGTTGATGGTCGTCGGCTACGGGGTTGCCCAGACCGCCTACAGCCTTGGCCTCAAGCAGATCGTGATCATCGACGTGATGACTCTGGCGGGCCTCTTCATCCTCCGCGTTGCCGCCGGCGCCAGCGCCGTCGACGCCCACGCCTCCGAATGGCTGATCCTCTGCACCGGCATGCTCGCCGCCTTCCTCGGCTTCACCAAGCGCCGCCAGGAGGCGGTCTCCGAGCTGCACGAGGGCACCTCGACGCGGCCGGTCCTCGAGCACTACTCGCTGCCGTTCCTCGACCAGATGGTCTCCCTGGTCACCACCGGCACCGTGATCAGCTACGCGATCTACACCGTCAACTCACCCCAGATCGGCAGCCAGATGATGCTGACGATCCCGCCCGTCGTCTACGGCATCTTCCGCTACCTCTACCTGATCTACGACCGCAACGACGACCGCTCGATGTCCGGGATCGTCGCCGGAGACCGCGGCATCCAGGCCGCCGGCGCCGCCTTCGCGATCGTCGCCTTCCTGCTGCTCTACGTCTTCAACTAGGCGGAAGCGGCTCAGTCAACGACCGCCTTCAGATTTCGGTGGCCTCTTCATCGCGCTCGAGGATCTCCTTCAGTTCCTCCCAGTCGATGAAGCGCCCCCCGTTGGCGACGCGATCCTTCACATCGATCCCCTCTTCACGCAGACGGCGTTCGCACTCCTCTGGGCCGTTGCCTTCGTCGTCGCTCCACTTATCCGGAATAACTCCTCCCGACCAGAGGACGCGATGGGGATTGACGAAGGCCGGGTTCTTCGCGGCCACCTGACCGACGGTAATCGCCATCTTGACGTTGTCGTAGACGGCGATCGAGAAATCGCCGTAGGTGGTCCAGCGACCGTCGGGGATAAGGCGGCTCATACGCAGGACTCGGGCGCGGCGGTGCTTGGTTGCCATGCGCCATCGGCGCGGCTTCTGGCCTTGGACCTCCTCGGCTACCCCCGTCTCGGTGAGAGCCTTGAGGACGCCGTACGTATTGGCCTCGTCGTACTGGAGCCGCCGCGCGATGTCGCTGGCGCTCATTCCCGCCTCTACGTACATCTCGGGCAGCCCCACGATCCGCTTCTGGACACGTCCCCTCAGCTCCGGCACACCGGCTTCATCGGATTCGCCAGCGGCCGCAATGATGCTCCGCGCGTACTCCTCGTGAGCATGGGAAAGGTCGCGATGAAGGCGGGCCTCGGCAAGGAGCAGAGCACTGTTCGAGGTATTCATTTTAGTCTCCTGTAGTTAATTTCTACAGAGAGAATATACAAAATTCTAGAATTTTCTACAAAACTCCAGAAATCTTTGTGGTCGAGGAAGCCGCCCCTAGGCCAGCTCCACGTCGGGCGCGCCGCCCTCCATCAGGTAGAAGCGGGCGCGGCCGATCTCCTCGCCGTTGACCGTGACCACCGCGGCGTGCGGGCCGGCGGTCTCGAAGGCGGCGGTGGCGGCGATCGACATCACCAGGCGCTGCTCCTGGCCTTCGGGGAGGCCCGGGGGGCGGCCGGTCTCGAAGTTGGCGGTGAGGCCGTCGCCGAGTTCGTTGCCATCGGGGTCCTGGACGGTGACGAGGAGCTCGTGGGGGGTGTTGGTCTCGTGCCAGGCGACGTCGATGCCGAGGCCGATCGAGAAGGACCACTCGTGGGGGAACTCGGGCAGGCGGAGGACGTTCCAGCCGCCGCCGGTCAGGTAGAGCTTTCCGTTGACGGCCTCGCTGTGGTCGCAGAGGAGGAGGAAGCCGAGGTTCACGGCCCCTCTCCCTCGGCGTAGGGGATGACGGCGAGGTCGGAGCGCAGATCCACCTTGCCGTCGCGGGTGAACTGGAGGTCGATCGTCTCGTTCTTGCGGTAGGTGCCGAAAAGGCCCAGGTACATCGCCAGCCAGCGACTCATCCCGACTTTCTCCTTGACGATCGGGCGGCCAAAGTGGATCTCGCCACCTTCGATCCGGTAGCTCTCCTTCGGCTGCTCGATCCCGTTGATGAAGACGGTGAAGGGGGGCGCGGCCCCGGCGGGCAGCTTCACCCGCTCGCCGGCGGCATAGCTGCCCTTCGGAATCTCGGTCTCGGTCTTGCTCATCGCGCTTCTGCTTCCAGAGTCTCCCGCACGAGGTCGAACGGCGTGTCGTGGTCGGTCGGGTCGAGCTCCTCCCGCACTACCCCTCCTTTGAAGGGGACGAACGTGCCGTCGCCGCGCACGTCCACGCCGGCGACCGATTTCCTGAAGAGCCCGCCGCTGCTCACCTGCAGCCGCGCGTGGACCTGCTCGCCCGGCTCGAAGTCCCGCAGCGACTGCACCGGCCGCACCGGCCCCTCGCTGCGGATCGCCAGCGCCCGCTCGCGCATCGCCGCCACCGCCGCGTCGAGCTCGTCAAAGCGCGCGTGGTCGACGTCGGAGCCGTGGCGGATGGTCAGCTTCCACTTCACAGCCGGGAGGCTATTGGGAAGCGGTGTGCCTTATGGGTCGACAGGACCCAAAAGGCACACCGCTGAGTTGCTCAGCCTTCGGGTGGCAGCAGGACGCCGTTGATCGCGTGGATGATCCCGTTGCTGCAGCGGATGTCGGTCTTGATGATCTTCGCCTCGTTGACGAAGGCGTTGTCACCGCGGACCGAGAAGGTCACCTTCGAGCCCTCGGCCGTCGTCGCCGAGCTCATCTTCAGGACCTTGCTCGCGGGCACCTTCCCCGGCAGCACGTGGTAGAGCAGGACCTTCTTCAGCATCGCCTTGTCAGCGGCGAGCTGGTTCAGGGTCTTCTTCGGCACCTTGGCGAATGCCGCGTTGGTAGGTGCGAAGACGGTGTAGTTCGTCTTCCCGGAGAGGACGCCGGCCAGCCCCGCCTTCTTGACCAGGGAGACGAGGGTGGAGAACTTCGGATTCGCGGCGGCCGTCTCGACGATGTTCTTGCTCGCAGCCGCGCTGGCGCTGCTCACGGGCAGGGCGAGCGCGGCAATCGCTGCAATCAGGACGAGGAGTCGCTTGGGCATGGATCCTCCTATGGATCGGGGAGTTTTTCCTTTCCCCCCTCTACGAAGCCTCCCGGAGAACGGATCTGTTTCCGCGAGCTACACGCTCGCGGCCGGAACTAGGCTCCGCGCCGCGGCCGTTTCGGCCGCCGCGCCGGCGGGCCGACGATTTTCTCGGGGCCGTCGCGCTGGTCGATCGGCACGTACTCCAGCTCCCGCGCGCCGGTGTATATCTGGCGCGGGCGGGCGATTTTCTTCTCCGGGTCTTCCTGCATCTCCATCCACTGGGCGACCCAGCCGGCGGTGCGGGGGATGGCGAAGATGACCGTGAACATGTCGGTCGGGATCCCCATCGCCTCGTAGATGATCCCCGAGTAGAAGTCGACGTTCGGGTAGAGCTTGCGCTCGGTGAAGTAGTCGTCGTCGAGCGCGCGTTTCTCCAGCTCCCGCGCGATCTCGACCAGCGGGCTGTACTCGGTCGCTTCGAAGACGGGCTCGATGTACTGCTGGATGATCCGCGCCCGCGGGTCGTAGTTTTTGTAGACCCGGTGGCCGAACCCCATCAGTTTCTCCTCGCGCTGCTTCACGCGCTCGAGGAACTCGGGGATGTTCTCCGGTGACTCGATCCGCCGCAGCATCCGCAGCACCGCCTCGTTGGCGCCTCCGTGCAGCGGCCCGTAGAGCGCCGCCACCCCGGCCGCGACCGCCGAGTAGGGATCGACGTCCGAGGAGCCGACCCCACGCACCGCGTTGGTCGAGCAGTTCTGTTCGTGATCGGCGTGGAGGATGAAGAGGACGTCGAGCGCCTTCGTCAGCGCCTCCTTGGGGATGTGCCGGTCCTCGGTCTTCTTGAAGACCATCGAGAGGAAGTTTTCGGCGTAGTTCAGTTCGTTGTCCGGATAGACGTAGGGCAGCCCCATGTTGTGCCGGTAGGAGAAGGCGGCCAGGGTCGGCACCTTGGCGATCAGCCGCACGGCGGCCATGTAGCGCTCTTCGGGGTCGCCGATCTGCTTCGCATCGGGGTAGAAGGTCGAGAGCGCGCCGACGCCGGCGAGCAGCATCCCCATCGGGTGGGCGTCGTAGCGGAAGCCCTCGAAGAAGTGCTTGAGGTCCTCGTGGACGAAGGTGTGGTGGGTGATGTCGAACATCCAGCGGTCGAGCTGGGGCGCGGTCGGCAGCTCGCCGAAGATCAGCAGGTAGGCGACCTCGAGGAAGGTCGAGCGCTCGCAGAGCTGCTCGATCGAGTAGCCGCGGTGTTCGAGGATCCCGGCGGCGCCGTCGATGTAGGTGACCGAGGAGCGGCAGGAGGCGGTGTTGGTGAAGGCCGGGTCGTAGGCCATCATCCCGAATTCGTCCTCGTCGACTTTGATCTGCCGCAGGTCCATCGCCCGCACGGTGCCGTCGGAGATCGGCACCTCGTAGGTCTGACCGGTGCGGTTGTCGGTGATCGAGAGCGAGTCAGTAGCCATGGGCGGCGCCCATTCTGTCACTTCGCTCTTCTCGGCTGTTAAGAAGCGACTCGACCCTCGAACTGGGTCATCGAGCGCAGCTCCTCGAAGCGCTCGTCGATCTCCTCGCGGGTCAGCCGCGAGACCCGCTCGGTGCCGAACTCCTCGACGTTGAAGGAGGCGAGGACGGTGCCGTAGCCCATCGCCCGCCGCAGCTCGGCGTCGTCGAGCTCACCCCCGACGCCGTCGAGGTAGCCGAAGAAGCCGCCGGCGAAGCTGTCGCCGGCGCCGGTCGGGTCGCGCACGTCCTCGAGCGGGAAGCCGGGCAGGGCGAAGAAGCCGCCCTCGGTGAAGAGCGCCGCCCCGTACTCGCCCTGCTTGGCGATCACCGCGCGCGGGCCCATCGCCATCACGGCGCGGGCGGCCCGGGCGAGGTTCGATTCGCCGGTCAGCATCCGGATCTCGGCGTCGTTGACGACGAGGCAGTCGACCTCGGCGACCGCCGCCGTCAGCGAGTCTTTCGCCGTTTCGATCCAGAGGTTCATCGAGTCGAGGCCGCTGAGGCGGGCCGAGCCGCACTGGGCGCGCACCTGCCGCTGCAGGTCCGGCTGGATGTTGGCGAGGAAGAGGGTGTCGGCCTCCTGGGAGGCGGGGGAGAGCTTCGGCTCGAACTCGGCGAAGACGCCGAGCTGGGTGTCCTCGGTGTGGGCGACGTTGAGGTCGTACTCGTAGCGGCCGCGCCAGAAGAACGACTTGCCGCCCGGCACCCGCTCGATGTCGTCGCAGAGGACCCCGCGCTTCTCCAGCACCTCGAACTGCTCGGGGCCGAAATCGTCGCCGACGGGGCCGACCGGACGCACCTCGGTGAAGAAGCTGGCGGCGAGGGAAAAGTGGACGGCGGCGCCTCCCAGCATGCGGTCGCGCTCCCCGAACGGGGTCTTTACTGCGTCAAATGCGATTGATCCGACAACCGTGAGCGACATGCGGAGGCCAGGGTAAATCACGTGACCGCGCTGCGGCGGCCTCCCTGCGAGACTCAGCGCCGATGAAAGCGATCCAGATCGAGGAGTTCGGCGGGCCGGAGGTGCTCCAGTACACCGAGGTCGCCGACCCGAGCCCGAAGTTGAGCGAGATCGTCGTAAACGTGAAACGGAGCGGGGTCAACTTCGCCGACACCCACGCCTCCCGCAACGACTACCTCGCCGAGCAGACCCTTCCCCTGATCCCGGGCGCCGAGATCAGCGGCCAGACCAACGACGGCCGCCGCGTCGCCGTCCTCCTCGGCAGCGGCGGCTACGCCGAGCAGGTCGCGGTGCCGCAGGGGCAGATGATCGAGCTGCCGCCCGAGGTCGACTACGACCAAGCCGCCGGCGGCCTCCTCCAGGGGCTGACGGCGATGGCGCTGGTCCACCGCTGCGCCCGGATCGAGCCGGGGGAGACGATCGTCGTCGAAGCCGCCGCCGGCGGCACCGGCACGCTCGCGGTGCAGATCGCGAAGCGGGCTGGAGCGAAGGTCATCGGCCTTGCCTCCAGCGAGGAGAAGCGGGAGCTGGTCCGCGGCCTCGGGGCCGACGCCTGCGTCGACTCCCGCGCCGAGGATCTCGGCGAGGCGATCCGCGAGGCCAACGACGGCAAGCGGGTCGACGCCTTCCTCCACATGAGCGGCGGCGACGCCTTCGACGCGGAGATGGGGGTTCTCGCCCCGCTCGGGCGGATGGTCGTCTTCGGGATCGCCTCCCGTGAACAGCGCCAAGTCTCGACCGCCTCGCTGCTGCGGGGCTCAAAGTCGGTGATCGGCTTCTGGCTCGCCCACCTGCTGGCGCGCCCGGATCTGCTCGGCCCGATGATCAAAGATCTATTCGCGGCGATCGCCGCGAGCGAGCTGACGGTTACGATCGGGGAGGTGTACCCGCTGTCCGAAGCGAAGCGGGCGCACGAAGACCTGATCGCCCGCCGCACCAGCGGCAAGCTCCTCCTGGACCCGTCTCAGTGACGCAAACCCAAGTGACGCACATCAAGTGAACTTCAAGGAACTAGGGCTCTCGCCTGCGATCCAGCAGGCGCTGGATGAGCTCGGCTACGAGGACCCGACGGCGATCCAGGAACAGGCGATCCCGGAGCTGCTCGGCGGCCACGACGTGATCGGCCAGGCCCAGACCGGGACCGGCAAGACCGCCGCCTTCGGGCTGCCGCTGCTGCAGTACCTCGACCCCGAGAACAACGAGGTGCAGGCGGTCGTCCTCACCCCGACGCGGGAGCTCTGCATCCAGGTGACGCAGGCGCTGCGCTCCTACGCCGAGCACCTCGACATCGAGATCGTCGCCGTCTTCGGCGGCGCCCCGATCCGCTCCCAGCAGTCGCAGCTGCGCTCGGGCGCCCACGTCGTCGTCGCCACCGTCGGCCGGATGATGGACCTGATGTCGCGCCGCTCGCTGGTCCTCACCGCGGCCCGCTACGTCGTCCTCGACGAGGCCGACGAGATGCTCGACCTCGGCTTCATCGAGGACGTCGAGAAAATCCTTCGCATGTGCCCGAGCGGCCGCCAGACGGCGCTCTTCTCGGCGACGATGCCGCCGCCGATTCAGAAGCTGGCCGAGGGCTACATGTACGAACCGACGATGATCAAAATCACCCCGAAGACGCTCACCGTCGACGCCATCGCCCAGGCCTACATCGAGGTCCCGGCCAAAGACAAGGCGGTGCGCCTGGTCGAACTGCTGAAGACCGAAGAACCCGAGCAGGCGATCATCTTCACCCGCACCAAGATCGGCGCCTCGAAGCTGGAGCGGACGCTGAAGGACAAAGGCCTCGATGTGAAGGCGCTGCACGGCGACCTCAGTCAGGGCGTCCGCGACGGGGTGATGATCTCCTTCAAGGACCACCGCGTGCGGCTGCTGGTGGCGACCGACATCGCC
>JBJMKN010000109.1:0-3515 GCA_045805765.1 Solirubrobacterales bacterium | reverse complement strand
GGAGGCCTGGACGCTGCCGATCGTCGCCCTCCCGGGGTTGGCGGCGCGCAGGGTGACCCCCGGCTTTGCCTTCGAGGAGCTGAGCGAGATGCCGCCGTAGGCGCCGTCGGCGAGGCAGACGACCGCGCCGGGGGAGGCGGCGGAGAGGGCCGACTGGGCGGCGGAGACGCTGGAGACGGTCGAGGTGCAGCCAGGAGGCGTCGGTTCCTCGGCCGGAGGCGGCGGCGGGGTTTCTTCTTCAGTCGGCGGCGGGGTTTCCTCTGGGGGAGGAGGCGTGGCTTCGGTCGGAGGCGGCGGCGAGCTGACGGCCCAGCTCCGCGCGGCGGGCGAGGCGTCGGTGTTGCCGGCCGCATCGGTGGCGCGGACCGAGAACTGGTGGTCGCCGGCGGCGAGGCCGGAGTAGTCCTTGGGGGAGCCGCACGGGGCCCAGCTGCCGGCGTCGATGCGACAGGCGAAGCTCGCTCCCGCCTCGCTGGAGGTGAAGCCGAACGAGGCCGTGGTCGCGGTGGTCGAGCCGCTCGGCCCGGAGGCGATCGTCGTCTCCGGGGGGGTCGTGTCGCGGCGGCGGCGCTTGGTGCTGAGGCTGATTCGCTGGGCGATTGCTCCGCCGCGAGCGGTGACGGGGCGGCGGCAATCGCGGTCCCAGGCGCCCCAGGAGGCGAAGGCTCGGGCCAGGCCGCAGGCCCGGCTGGCGGAGGTCGCGTGGGACTGGGACGGCAGAAGCAGCAGGAGCGCGACGGCCCCCAGCGCAGCCGCGCCCAGAAGATGAAGACGTCCTCCGTAAGCCTGGATCCCACTGCTGCGCATAGCAACTCCTCTCGCCGTCAGGTGCAGCCACCATCGACGGCGGGGAGTCGTCCTTGAACAAGAACCTCAAAGCGGCGGACGCATGTCCGATCCGGGTTTCTGGACGGAGCTCGCTGCTTATCGCGCCCGCACGGGCCGCATGCCGCGGTAGAACTCGCGCAGGGGAGTCGAGCGGCCGAGCGGGACCGCGCAGGTCGCGACCGGCGCCGCGGGGTTGCCGCGGACCATCGTCAGCGGCGGCACAGAGGTGGTGACGATGCTGCCGGCGGCGACGACGGCGCCGGCGCCGATCGTCACGTGGGGAAGGATCATCGAGCCGGGGCCGATGAAGACGTCGTCCCCGATCCGCACCGAAGGCTTCGTTTCGTCGGCGATCTCACCCTGCTGGTGGGCGATCATCGTCGTCCGCATGCCGATGTCGACGCGATCGCCGATCTCGATCAGATGCGGGAACGCGGTCTCGAGGATGACGTCGGTGCCGATGAAGCAGCCGCTGCCGATCCTCACCCCGCGGCGGCGGTGCAGCCTGACCCGGAAGGTCTCCGCGCCCGGGCCGTAGAGGGCCAGCAGCGCCAGCAGGCGGCGTTTCGCGCCTGCCGCCGTCGACTCGTACCTCATACCGCGGCACCCCTCGCAGCCACGACCTGGGCGCCGACGTGCTCGCTGAGCGGCCCGAGAACGGTCAGTGCCTCGGGGTCGATGTCCTCCAGCTCCAGCTCGACCTCGAAGGCCTCCTCCAGCATCACCACCAGCTCGACGAATCCGAGCGAGTCGATCGCGCCGCTGGCGCGGAGATCGAGATCGTCGCCGGCCGCGCCAGGGTCGATGCCGTAGGCGGCGAGCGCCGAGCCGCAGAACTCGAGGATCCTCGCGCGCGCCTCCGCGGCGGCCTGGGTATCGCTGTCCATACCTGAACAACGACTCGCAGCCGTCGTACTTTCGGCCGGCTCGGATCTCCCACAGCCGCAAGAAACGGCGCCGGCCCGGCGTTTTCCAGGTATGGCCGCAGTAAACGACGCCACCCTGCTCAGCGGCTTCCTGCGACATGCCGAGGAGGCACCGGGCCGGCCCGCCCTCGAGGTCGCCGCGGAGCGGCTCAGCTACGGCGAGCTGGCGCTGCGGGCGGCGCGAATCGGCACCGCCATCGCAACCCACGAAGCCGCCGACGGGCCGGCGCTGACCGCCGTCTACGGCTCACGCTCGGCCTCGGCCTACGCCGGCATCCTCGGCGCCCTCTGGGCGGGGAACGGCTACGTCCCGCTCAATCCGAGCTTTCCCGTCGACCGCTGCCGCGAGATGCTGCTCCGCTCCGGCGCCCGCACGCTTGTTGTCGACGAGGAGCGCGAGGAGTTGGTCGGCGAGCTGCTGGACGGCCTCGCGGACCCACCGACGATGATCCTCGCCGGCTCGGCATCCGGCGCCGAGATCGAGACGATCGACCCGGTCGCGCCGAGGCTCGGCGGCGATGCGATCGCCTACCTGCTCTTCACCTCCGGCAGCACCGGCCGCCCGAAGGGCGTCGGCGTCGCCCAGCGCAACGTCGTCGCCTTCCTTGGGGCGATCCGGGACCGCTATGACTTCGGCCCCGAGGACCGCTTCTCGCAGACCTTCGACCTCACCTTCGACCTCTCCGTCTTCGACATGTTCGTCGCCTGGGGAAGCGGCGGCTGCCTCTGCTGCCCGTCGACCGCGCAGCTGATCTCCCCGGCTCGCTTCATCCGCGAATCCGAGCTGACGGCCTGGTTCTCGGTGCCCTCGCTGGGGGCGATGATGCGAAAGCTGCGGATGCTGAAGCCCGGCAGCTATCCAACCCTCCGCTGGAGCCTGTTCTGCGGCGAGCCGCTGCCGGGGGAGCTGGCCCGTGCCTGGGCGGCCGCGGCGCCGGCATCGACGGTCGAGAACCTCTACGGCCCGACTGAGGCGACGATCGCCTGCACGGTGCAGCGCGTCCACCCCGAGCTCGAGGGAGAGGGCGAGGTCAATGGCGTCGTCCCGATCGGGGCGCCGCTGGGGGCCACCGGCACGATCGTCGTCGACGAGAGCCTGCGACAGGTCGGCCCCGGCGAAGATGGCGAGCTGCTCCTCTCGGGGCCGCAGGTGACGCCCGGCTACTGGCAGGACCCCGAGAAGACCGCGGCCGCGTTCGTCGAGCCTCCCGGAGCCGAGGGCATCCACTACCGGACGGGCGACCGCGTCCGCAAGCCGGTCGACCCCCGGGATCCGCTCGTCTACCTGGGCCGCCTCGACCACCAGATCAAGGTGATGGGGCACAGGGTCGAGATCGGCGAGATCGAGGCGGCGCTTCGCGATGCCTCCGGCATCGACGCCGCAATCGCGGTCGGCTGGCCGCTGACCGACAGCGGAGCCGGCGGCATCGCGGCGTTCCTGGCCGACCCGGAGGCCGACGTGCAGGCGCTCCGGGAAGAGCTCGCAGAGCGCCTGCCCGAGTACATGGTGCCGCGGCGGATCGAGTTGCTCAGCGAGCTTCCGCTCAACGCCAACGGCAAGTTCGACCGCAAGGCGATGCTTGCCCTACTCGACGAAGCCGCGCCGGCCTCAGCCTGATCGGCCCTCAGGGCCCGTAGTGCTGCTCGGACGGCACCCAGCTGACGCCGCGGCCGTTGGCCTGGCGGTAGTCGCCGGCGGCGGGGTTTAAGAAGGCGGGCGCGCAGTCCTTGGCCGTCCCTGACGGCACCGGCCAGCTGTTG
>JBJMKN010000108.1:0-31877 GCA_045805765.1 Solirubrobacterales bacterium | reverse complement strand
ATCTCCTCGGTGGCCTGGCCCTGGGCCAGCTCCGAGAGGATCGCCCGCTCGCGGCCGGAGAGCCGGCTGGCGCGCTCGTAGAGCTGGCGCCTTGCGCGCGCCTGCTCGATGTCGATGACCTCGCCGCCGGCGGCGAAGCCGGCGAATGCGGGGGAATGTAGTGCGTTCAAGTTGGTGACCCCTGACTTCGTGGGTTGCGAGTCCACGTCCACACGCTCGTTTGAGCGCATCGCCAAGCTAGCCCCGCTCCTGCGCCTTCGCCACGCGATTCGACGGGGTGCCGGGGCGGTGTCCAGACGCGCGCGCCGCGGCACGTGGACGCGCGGTCGAGAGAGGGCCGCCGTGACTCGCGCATGCGCCGCGCGTACCGCGCTGGACGCACGCCCGCAATCGGACGTCCGTCCACCCCCGTGCGGGCTACCCTTCGCGACTGCACGGAGAGGTGTCCGAGTGGCTTAAGGAGCGCGATTGGAAATCGCGTGGGCGGGGTTAACCCGCCTCGTGGGTTCGAATCCCACCCTCTCCGCTCCGGGAATTGGTGGTTTTTTACCGAAGTACATCTCGATCGGTTTGAGGCCGACTCTATACTCAGCGCCGTAATGGAGCTTTTTCTGACGCTTCGTTGCAGCGTGGGAGGGCCGGCATTTCTTGGCCGATGATGCCGGTCCTCTCCCCAATCCCCAGGCAGCGGTTCAAGGAACTGCTGCGTCGGGCAAGACTAGCGGCTCAGGCTTGGCGCAGCGCGTGGATCGAGGGGCGGGCGGGGATCGGCTCCTCGCGGTAGTCCTCGAGCGAGACGACGATCGCCTCCGCCTCCGGAAGCGGCGCCGCCGGGCGGTGCCCGCGCAGCCGCTCGTGGCTGCAGACGACGTAGCACCACTCCATCAGCCGCAGCCGGGAAGCGGGGTCGATGTCGAGAATCGTGGCGCCGACGAGGAACTTGCCCTCGGTCTCCCGGCAGGTCCGCACTTCGACCTGGGCGGCGACCTCGTGCCGCTCGCCGGCTGCGTCGGTCAGGGTCAGCAGGACCGCCGGCTGACTGCCGGCCTCCAGCGGAGCGGTTGCGACCAGGCCCAAGCCGGCCGCGGAGGCGTCGACGAGCCGCGCCTCGGTATGGGCGTCTTGCGTGTAGACGTCGGCAGCGGCGTCGCCCTCGAAGCGGTAGACGAGCCGGCGCTGGCGCCGCCGGCCGACGGCGAGCGTCGTCGCCAGCAGTCGCCGCAGCTCGTAGAGCCCGAGCAGCGGGACGACGTAAGCCGCGATCCCGGGCAGGTCGGGGAGGGGCCCGACGCCGGCCAGGTCGAGCAGCCGCAGCAGCGTGCCTCCGGCCAGCAGGGCGATGCAGAAGAGGACGAGATGGAGCTTGCGCACAGCCTCGAAGCCGCCGCCGTCGCGCCCCTGCTTCGGCGTCACCTTGAAGGCCGTCTTCCCGGGCACGAGCGCGCAGCGCAGGGCGCGGGTGTAGATCTCCATCGTCAGCAGCTCGTAGTGGACCGACTCCGGGATCCGCATGTAGCCGCGGGCGAGCGCGGCGCCGGCGCCGAGGTTGAGGACGAGGTAGGGCACCCACAGGGCCGCCAGCGCGGCGACGCTGATCTTCATCGGCAGCTCGCCGGTCCAGAGAACGAGGCCGAGAGTTAGGAGGAGCAGCAGCCGCATCGGCGGCGCCAGGTAAGCGAGCAGGCTGGCGAGGTAGGAGAGGCGCTGCATGGGGCTGAGGGACCTGGCCCGCAGCGGCGACTCCGGCAGCCTGAAGACGGCAAGGTTCCCGCGCGCCCAGCGGTCGCGCTGCAGCAGGTAGCCGTCGAGGTCGTGCGGCGCCAGGCCCTGGACCAGGACCTCGTCGTGGTAGCGGCTGCGCCAGCCGTGGCGCTGCAGGCGGATCGTCGTGTGGAAGTCCTCGGCGATCGTCTCGGTCGCGACGCCGCCGATCTCCAGCAGCGCGTGGCGGTTGATCAGCGCCGCCGAGCCGCACCAGTAGGCGGCGCCGTGGCGGTCCTTGCCGGGGCAGATCACCCGGTAGAAGAGCGACTGCTCATGGCGGCCGACAACGTAGTGCTGGACCGAGTCGTGGTTGAAGAAGTCGTGCGGCGTCTGTACCAGCGCCATCCGCTCGTCGTCGAAGTAGCCGACCAGGGCCTCGAGCGCATCCGGCATCGGCACGTGGTCGGCGTCGAGGACGAAGACGAGGTCGCCTTCCGTCCGCGGCAAGGCGGCGTTCAGGTTCCCGGCCTTGGCGTGGGAGTTGTCGGGGCGGGTCAGGTACTCGGCCCCGGCCAGGTCGGCGAGCTCACGCATCTCCTCCCGGCGGCCGTCGTCGAGGAGGTAGGTCGTGTGGGGATAGGTGAGCGCGCGGCAGCCCGCCAGCGTCGCCATCACCACCTCCACCGGCTCGTCATAGGTGCAGACGTAGACGTCGACGCTGCGGCCGAGCGTGGTCGGCGGGCGCTCGACTTTCGGCCGCGACCAGGAGAACCAGGTCAGGATCCCGAGCGCGTAGAGGCCGTAGACCTCGGTCGCCAGCAGCATCGCGAAGGCGACCGGGTTGGCGCCCTGGCCGCTCCAGCCGATCCTCCAGGCGAGGTAGCCGAGACCCCAGAGGAGCGCTGCCAGTGCCAGCGCGCGCAGGAGCGCGGGGTGAAGGTCGAAAAAACGTCCGGCTCGGGTCTGCTCACCGCTGGCCACATGGTCTAGTCGGCATCCGAGCTTCGACTCTTGAGCGGAGGGGGTGGGATTCGAACCCACGAGCCCCCTTACGAAGGCCAACGGTTTTCGAGACCGCCCCGTTCAACCACTCCGGCACCCCTCCAGGAGATACGGGAAGTGGATTCTAGGCTGGTGGGGCTCGGCGCGGCGCGAGACGGGCCCGGTTCGACGGGCGCGGCGGCCGCATGCCAGCTGACGCCGCCGATAATTTAGTTGTACTTAATGTCTAGTTTAGTACTCTGGATCTAGTTGACCGCGAACGCCGCCTTAGCCGCCTCATGACCCTCGTAAGGAAGAACGACGAAGTACATCAGCGAGGGAAGCAGCGCCTCGAGCTGGTCGTACTCCTGCCTGCAGAGGCGGGAATAGAGCAGGGATTCGACGCCACCGACGATTCCGGAGGCCGTCATCGGGGTCTGCGAGAGAGGCTTGGGGAGCAGCTCTTCGGCGTCGGCTTGCAGGCAGCGGGCGAACTCGTCCAACAGCTCGACACGGCGCCTAACTGCCGGGGCGCTGGCGGCCCGCGCCTCGACCACCATCGTGCGCGCGGTATCGGGTTCGCGGCTGGCAAAGCGGAGGATCGCCTGGAGGCTGAAGCGGACCCGATCGCGCCAGACATCGCCCCCCTTGCGGGCGGCAGCCTCGACCCTTATGCGCAGGCGTTCGGCGCTGGTGTCGAAAGCCGCCAGAAAGCAGTCTTCTTTGTTGGAAAAGTGTTCGTAGAAGGTCGGCCGGGAAACGCCCGCCCGCTCGATCACGTCCTGGACGTTGGTTTCGAGATAACCAAGCTCAGCAGCGGCGTTCAGCATCGCTACGATCAGGCGCTCCCGTTGGATAGCTCGAATCAGCTCAGGGGGAAGCTTGCGTGCGCCGGACGGGAATTTGCCACTGCTATTGGCAAGCAGGTCGAGGGCAGCCTGGACCTGCTCGGGGGGCCAATCGTCACCGATCGCCGTGAGGAGGGTCTCTTGGCTCAGATGGATTCGATTGATAGACAACGGGTAACTCATAGGTTTCCATTAAAAACAATGAAGGTTTTGTCACGGTACCAGAACATCAACCGCGCACGCACGGGAGGCAGGGGATGAGCTCCACGCGACCCGAGCTGCCGCGCGAGTTCGTCGCCAGCCACAAGCGGCGGCGGATGATGGATGCGATCGCCGAGCTGACCGCCGAGCAGGGGTACGAGGCGACGAAGATCGCGGACATAGTGCGCCAAGCCGCGGTGGCGCGAAAGACGCTCTACGACAACTTCGACGGCAAGGAGGACCTCTTCCTCTCGGCGATCGACTCGACGATGACGCAGATGCGCGTTGCCGTCGAAGACGGGTGCGCCCAATCCGACGACGAGCCGGAAGCGCGCATCGTCGCCGGGATCGAGGCCCTGCTCGACTTCATCGCCGCGCATCCAGCGGCGTCGCGGATGCTCATGGTCGAGGCGATCTCGGCGACCCCGAGCTCAGCCCGGCTCTATGACGCCGGCATGCGAGGCTTCGTCGAGCTGCTGCTGAAAGCCACTCCCGAAGGGGCGGGCCTGCCGGAGACGATCGAGGAGTCGCTGGTCGGGGGGGTCGCCTGGATCCTGCAGCTGCAGATTCGCAAGGGGGAGGCCGAAAGCGCTCCGGAGCTGCTCGCCGAACTGTCCCAATTCGTCCTATCGCCGTACCTCGGTGTAGGAAAGGTGGTGGACACCGGCAGGCGAAAGTGACAGTACGGTGGCAGACTTCAATCCTGCAATGGAGCCCACAGCGGAAATGGGGCGGCTGCCACGGGGGCGTCACGGCCTCTCGCCGGAGTTCGTCGCGCGCAACCAGCGGGACCGTCTCATCAGCGGCCTCACCCAGGCGCTGTACGAGGTGGGGTACCAGAAAACCACCGTTTCTTTGATCGGCAATCGCGCCGCGGTTTCGAAGAGCGACTTCTACAAGCACTTCGAGACCAAAGACGACTGCTTCGTCGCCGCCTACGACGCGGCGACCGAGCGAATCCGGCGACAGCTGGTGGCTGCCTGCGAGGAGGCCGAAGGGGAGGAGTGGCCCCAGCGCGTTCGAGCCGCGCTCGAGGCGCTGCTGGAGCTCTTCGCGGATGAGCCTGCCTTGGCCAGCATCGCCCTCGTCGAAGGCCTCCGCGCCGGGCGCGGCGTCTATGACCGCTACCAGTTGGCGATCGAGTCCTTCGTCGAGCTGATGAAGCAAAGCCAGCCTCCCCTCGTCGAGGGCATCGCGGTCCCGGAGGCAACCGACGAAGCCGTCGTCGGTGGAATCGCCTCGATGCTCGGTCACCGTGTGTTTGCCGGCGAAAGCGAGCGATTGACCGAGCTTTTTCCGGAGATCCTCGAGTTCGTCCTCGCCGCGTACCTCGGCGCTGAGGAGGCCCGGCGAATAGTCTCCTCGGGATGAGCGAACCGAGGCGCGGGGTGCTTCCGTCCCAGGCACTGAACCAGGCGATCGAGGACGAGTGGGTCAGCTCGGGCGAATACAGAATCCGGCCCGAGGCGGTGCAGCCGGCAAGCATCGACCTGCGGCTCGGAGACTTCGCCTGGGCGCTGCGCTGCTCCTTCCTGCCCGACGTCGATTCGACGGTCGAAGAGAAGACCGGCGATCTTGCCTTCCAGCGCATCGACCTCCGGGACGGAGCCGTGCTGGAGCGAGACCGGCCATACCTGGTCCCCCTGATCGAGGAGCTCCACCTGCCCGAGGGAGTACGGGCGAAGGCGAACCCGAAGAGCTCGACGGGAAGGCTCGACGTCTTCACCCGGGTGATCACCGATCGCCACCACCGCTTCGACGACATCCGGGCCGGATACGAGGGGAAGCTCTACCTGGAGATCGTGCCGCGCTCCTTCGCGATCCAGGTGAAGACGGGCCTCGCGCTGAACCAGTTGCGCCTGGCCAGGGGGGACGTACGGCTCGGTGACGACGAGATCCGCGCGCTGCAGGACGAGTTCCCGCTCCTCTACCTCGACTCGCACGCCCTGCGGCAGTCGGAGCTGGCGGTTTCCGACGGCCTCTTCCTCAGCCTCGACCTCTCCGGGCCGACCGACCGGGTGGTCGGCTACCGGGCGAAGAAGAACAGCCTGCCCGTCGACCTCTCCCGGATCCGCGCCTACCGCTGGACCGACTACTGGGACCCGGTCTACCCAGAGCCCGGCGGCAGGGTCGTGCTGGAGCCGGAGATCTTCTACCTCCTGCTCTCCGCCGAGGGCGTCTGCATCCCGCCCCAGATCGCCGCCGAGATGATGGCCTACGACCCCACCGCGGGGGAGCTGCGAACCCACTACGCGGGCTTCTTCGACCCGGGCTTCGGCTACGACCCCGAGGGCGGCCGCCACGGCAGCCGGGCGGCGCTGGAGGTGCGCGCGCGCGACGTCTCCTTCATGGTCGAGCACCGCCAGCCCGTTTGCAAGCTCGGGCTCGAGTGGATGTCGGAGCCGGCCGAGCGCCTCTACGGCACCGACCTCGGCTCCAACTACCAGGGCCAGGTGACGATGCTCAGCAAGCACTTCGAGGAGCAGACGGCGGGCGTCGCTGTCCCCGTCGACGCTTAGGGCCGGTTGTGGGGAGGGTGCCGGCGGGGGTCCCCTGGGCGCAGCTCGGCGGGTCGGCGTTCTGTGGCTGACGCCCGATAGTGACTAGCCCGCCTCGTGCTAAGTGCCCAGGGGACCCCCACCGGCACCCTCCGCGACACGTTTCCCCGGGCGCTCAGTCACGAGGCCGCAAAAAAAGGCTCTTGAGGGACCGTTTTTGCGGTCTCGATGAGATTTCGGGACGTGGGTAGCATCGAGGTGATGGTGGAGCGGACATGGAGCGTCTACCTCTCGGGGGAGATTCACAGCGATTGGCGCGAGCGAATCGAAGCAGGCGTCCGTGGGGCCGGGCTCCCGGTCGAGTTCTCAGCCCCGGTCACTGACCACGCTGCCTCCGACGACGCTGGCAGCGGCACGCTCGGGGAGGAGAGCGAGGCCTTCTGGCGCGATCACAAAGGCGCCGGCGTCAACGCGATCCGCACGCAGACGCTGATCCGCGACGCCGACGTGGTCGTCGTCCGCTTCGGCGACAAATATCGCCAGTGGAACGCCGCCTTCGATGCCGGGTATGCCGCCGCCCTCGGCAAGCCGATCGTTACCCTCCACGACGCTGAGCTCGACCACGCTCTCAAGGAGGTCGACCGCGCCGCCCAAGCAACTGCCCGCGCGGGCGATCAGGTCGTCGACGTCCTCCGCTACGTGATCCGAGGGGAGTTGCCGTAGCCGACTTTTGACACAGCGGGGTGTGGCGGTAGTCCGATGCAGGTGCGCCAGCCCGTCGCCTCGATGTGCGAACATGTGTTCGTATGAGGTGGGATGAGCAGAGGGTTGAGAAGGATCTGCGGCTGCCGGGGGTGGGTGACGGCAGCGTTGTCCGCACCTTCGACGCGCCGGAGGCGATGGGGATCAACTTCCACGAGGTCCGGGCGCGCTCGGCGCTGAACCATGTGCCCGGCAGCCGCTACGGGTTCAGCTGGACGATCAACCCCTTCAGAGGATGCAGTCATGCCTGTGTCTACTGCTTCGCGCGGCGCACGCACAAATACTTGGAGCTGGACGCTGGGCGGGACTTCGAGCGGGAGATCGTCGTCAAGGTGAACATCCCGGAGCTGGTGCGGGCCGAGTTGGCGCGGCCGAGCTGGCGGCGGGAGCTGGTGGCGCTGGGGACGAACACGGATCCCTATCAGTGGGTCGAGAGCCGCTACCGGATGATGCCGGAGATCCTCGAGGCGCTGGAGGCGGCACAGACGCCGGTCTCGGTCCTGACCAAGTCGCCGCTGGTGATGCGCGACGTCGAGATCTTCGAGCGGATGGCGGCGGGCGGGCTGCCGGTCTCGGTCAACCTCTCGGTGCCGACGCTGGACGAGGAGGCCTGGCGGGCGACCGAGCCCCATACCCCGAGCCCCTCCGCCCGCCTCGACGCCGTCGCCGAGCTGCGCGCCCGCGGCATCGACTCCGGCGTCCTCATCGCGCCGCTGATGCCCGGCATCAACGACGACCCCGACCAGGTCCGCCCCATCGTCGAAAGAGCCAAAGCCGCCGGCGCCACCTTCCTAGGCGGCGTCGCCCTCCACCTCCGCGACGAGGTAAAGGACGTCTTCTTCGCCTGGCTACAAGAAAAACGCCCCGACCTCCTCCCCAAATACGAGGCGCTCTACCAAGACCGCGCGTACATGCGGCCGGAGCAACGAAAACACACCACGAGAGCCATAAAAGGCTGGGGCAGAGGAAGAGCGTCAAAACCATCCGCCTCTCGGGCGGGTGGCACGGTAGGGGGGACCACCCCTGAGGAAGCTTTAGCTACCGGAAGGGGTGGTGGGTCCCCTGCCGTGACAGGACCCGCCCGCCAGGCACGCTTGTTCTAGGCCGTCCCTTCATCCAACTGCCCAAAGCGGCACTCGGACGGCTCTTTGTCGTCCCGGAACGCGTGGAACCGAGCCCCATGCCGGATCCGCCCGGAAGCCGCATGGTCATACCCGACCTCGATCACCAACTCCGGCCGCAGCTCCACCCACTCCAGCTCCCGCCCCCCGGTCCACCGGCTCGGCTCCACGCTCCCGCTCTTCCCGGTCTCCAGCGGCGCCAGCATCGCCCGCATGCTCTTTTTCGCCGCTTTCGAGAAGCCCGAGATGTGGCCGACGGTTCGCAGCTCGCCGTCGTCGTAGAGGCCGAGGATCAGTGAGCCGACGGTGCCCTCTTCTTTGCCCGGGCGCCAGCCCATGACGACGCAGTCGATCGTCCGCTCGCGCTTCACCTTCGCCATTCCCTTGCGCTTGCCCTGGACGTAGGGAGCGGTCAGGTCCTTCGCCATCACTCCCTCGATGCTGTTCAGCCACCGCTCCGCCTGATCGCCGTCGGTGCTCAGCGTCGTCAGCTCAAGGCCGGCCTTTTCCGCGATCGCCTCCAGCCGCTCGCGGCGCTCCCGCAGCGGCCGCTCGCACAAGACCTCGTCGCCCTCGGCGAGCAGGTCGAAGACCACGTAGGCGGCCGGGATCTCCTTCGAGAGCATCTCGATCCGCGACTGCGCCGGGTGGATCCGTTCCTGCAGCGAGTCGAATTCGAGGTTGCCCTCGGCGTCGCGGATCAGCAGCTCGCCGTCGAGCACCCAGCGGCCGGGGGCGAAGCTCAGCTCGGGGAAGTAGCGGTTGAAGGGCTTGCCGCCGCGGGACTGCACGTAGAACTCGTCGCCGTCGACGAAGACGATCGCGCGGAAGCCGTCGAGCTTCGGCTCATACGCCCACTCCTCCCCTTCCGGCAGCGCTTTGCGGGTAAGCGCAAGCTGCGGCTTGATCGGCGGCGCGAGGGGAAGCGACACCTACTGGAAGCTACCGCTGTGCCGCTCGCGACTCTCGCGTGGGTCCGGGATCGGCACCGCTGCCAGCAGTTTCTTCGTGTACTCGTCCTGCGGGCTCTCGCAGACCTGGTCGGCGCTCCCCTGCTCGACGATCTTGCCCTCGTTCATCACCGCGATCCGGTCGGAGATGTGGCGGACGACGCCGATGTCGTGGGCGACGAAGAGGTAGGCGAGCCCGAACTCGTCCTGGAGGTCGTCGAGCAGGTTGACGATCTGCGCCTGGATCGAGACGTCGAGGGCGGAGACCGGCTCGTCGCAGATCACCAGCTTCGGCTTCAGCGAGAGCGCCCGGGCGATCCCGATCCGCTGCCGCTGGCCCCCGGAGAACTCGTGCGGGAAGCGGTTGTAGTGCTCGCTCGAGAGGCCCACCCGCTCGAGCAGCTCCTGCACCTGCCGCCGCAGCTCCGAGCCGGAGGCGACCCCCTGGCGCTTGAGCGGGTCGCCGACGATCTGGCCGACGCGTTTGCGCGGGTTCAGCGAGGCGTAGGGGTCCTGGAAGATCATCTGCATCTCGCGGCGCAGCGGCCGCATCTCCCGCCGGCCGATGCCGGCGATCTCCCGGCCCTCGAACTTGACAGATCCCGAGGTCGGCTTGATCAGCTGCAGGACGGCGCGGCAGGCGGTCGACTTGCCGCTGCCGGACTCGCCGACGAGGCCCAGGGTCTGGCCCCGCTCGACCCTGAAGCTGACGCCGTCGACGGCCTTCACCTGGTCGACCTCGCGGTCGATCAGGATCCCGCGCTTGATCGGGAAGTGCTTGACGAGGTCGGTGACCTCGAGCAGGGGGGCGCCGCTGTCGGCGCCGGCGCCGTTCATGCCTGCCGCGCCTCGCGCGGGGGCTCCAGCCCGATCTGGCCTTCGACCATGCGCTTCGCCTTCTTCTCCTCGGGCGTCAGCCAGCAGCGGTCGCGGTGCTCGGCCGCCTCGGGCAGGCGCGCCTCGAGCCCCGGGTACTGCGGGCACTTGGAGAACTCATGCGGGCAGCGCGGCCGGAACGGGCACCCTTCGGGCAGGTCGAGGAGCGAGGGGGGCGAGCCGGCGATCTGCGGCAGCCGGTGCGGCCGCGGCCGGTCGATCCTGGTCAGCGACCCGAGCAGGCCCCAGGTGTAGGGGT
The DNA here is from genome assembly GCA_045805765.1 of Solirubrobacterales bacterium. Taxonomy (GTDB): domain Bacteria; phylum Actinomycetota; class Thermoleophilia; order Solirubrobacterales; family 70-9; genus VAYN01. The sequence continues at coordinate 21,677 of JBJMKN010000108.1, read as the reverse complement.
GCTGGGGGTCGTAGAAGATCTCGTCGAGGGTCCCTTCCTCGACCACTTTGCCCGCGTACATGACCAGCACCCGGTCGGCGACCTCGGCGACGACGCCGAGGTCGTGGGTGATCAGGATCGTCGCCAGGTTGCGCTCCCGGTTCAGCTGCCCGAGCAGGTCGAGGATCTGGGCCTGGATCGTGACGTCGAGCGCCGTCGTCGGCTCGTCGGCGATCAGCACCTCCGGCTCGAGCGCCAGCGCCATCGCGATCATCGCCCGCTGCCGCATGCCGCCGGAGAACTCGTGCGGGTAGTCGTCGACGCGGCGCTCGGCGTTGACGATCCCAACCGCCTCGAAGAGCTCGACCACGCGGCGCTTGCCCTCGGCCTTGGAGACCTCCGAGCGGTGGGCCCGGATCGCCTCGACGATCTGGCCGCCGATCCGGTAGACCGGGTTGAAGGAGGTCATCGGGTCCTGGAAGACCATCGCCACCCGCTCGCCGCGCAGCTTGCGCATGTCGGCGTCGCTGGCACCGAGGAGGTCCTCTCCGTCGAGGCTGACCGAGCCCTCGATGCGGGCGTTGTTGGCGCGGGTGAGGCCGATGATCGTCTGCGCGGTGACGCTCTTGCCGGAGCCCGACTCGCCGACGATCGCCACCACCTCGCCCGGCCGCAGGTCGAAGCTGACCCCGTCGACCGCCTGCACGAGCCCTTCTTCGGTGCCGAAGCCGACCCGCAGGTCCCTGACGGAGAGCAGCGGCGCCGCGCTCATTCGGACGCCGCCTCTCCGAGCCGGACCCGGGGGTCGAGGTAGGCGTAGACGATGTCGACGAGGGCGTTGACGAAGACGACGAAGAAGGCGCCGTAGAGGGCGACCCCCATGATCGGCGGCAGTTCGAATTTCCGCACCGCTTCTGCTGCGTAGAGCCCGACGCCGTCGATGTTGTAGATGACTTCGGTGATGATCGCGGTGCCGGCGATGGTGGCGCCGAAGTCGAGCCCGAAGAGGGTGATCACCGGGATCAGCGAGTTGCGCAGCACGTGCCGGGTCATCACCTGGCGCTCGCTCAGCCCCTTGGCGCGGGCGGTGCGGACGTAGTCCTCGTGCATGACGTCGAGCATGTTCGAGCGCAGGACCCGGCTGTAGAACCCGATCGAGAGCAGCGCCAGCGTGAACCAGGGCAGGATCAGGTGCCGCACCCACTCGTAGGGGTCTTCGCTGAAGGGGACGTACTGGGCGTTGGGGAAGATTTCCAGCTTGTAGGTGAGGAAGTAGAGGAGGACCGGCGCCAGGAGGAAGACCGGGATCGAGATGCCGGCGATCGAGACCCCGGTGAGGATGCGGTCGAGCCAGCCCCCGGCCCGGATCGCCGAGAGGTACCCCAGCAGCAGGCCGAAGAAGAGCCAGATCAGGGAGGCGCCGATCGTCAGCGAGAAGGTCGCGGGGATGCCTTCCTTGATCTGGTCGTCGACTGGGATCCGCGGTTTGTAGGAGGTCAGCTCGCCGGTGAAGATCTTCTTCATCATCGTCCCGTACTGGACGACGAGCGAGTCGTTGAAGCCCCATTCCTCTTCGATGCTCTGGACCAGGACCGGGGTTGCGTTCTTGCCGGCCAGGGTCTGCGCCGGGTTCTGTTTCGGCAGGACCATGAAGACGACGAAGACGATCACCGAGACGGCGAAGAGGACGCCGATCATCGCCACCAGGCGCCTGACGACGAAGCGGGTCATGAGACCGCGGCTCCGCCGACGGTGCCGCTGGCACCCGTGTGGGCCTCAAACTGGAGCGCAGCGTCAAGACGCGACTGCCCGCGCGGGTCGAGCGCGTCGCGCAGAGCGTCGCCGACGATGTTCAGGGCCAGCACCGTCAGCATGATCATCAGGCCGGGGAGGATCGCCAGCAGCGGCTGGATGTTGAGCAGCTCGACTCCGACCGTGATCATCGTCCCCCAGGAGGAGTTGGGCGGCTGGACGCCGGCGCCGAGGAAGGAGAGGCCCGCCTCGAACAGCATGCTGTTGGCGATCATCAGGGTGAAGAAGACGATGATCGTCGAGGCGAGGTTGGGGAGGATCTCGCTGAACATCACCCGCACCGGGCCCGCCCCCTGGGCGATCGCCGCCTCGACGAACTCTTTCTCGCTCAACGCCAGCACCTGGCCGCGGATCGGCCGGGCGATGTAGGGCACGGTGAAGATGCTGATCACGAAGATCGGGTTCCAGTTGGAGCCGCTCGAGACTTCGAGCGGGCCGAGCTTGAGGCCGCCGACGGCGAGGGCGATGCCCAGCGCCAGCCCGATCAGGAAGACGGGCAGCGACCAGATCGTGTCCAGGGTGCGGGCGATCAGGCCGTCGACCCAGCCGCGGAAGTAGCCGGCGAGGAGCGCGAGGACGACGGCGAGGATCGTCGCGATCAGCGCCGCCGTGATCCCGATCTGCAGCGACGTGCGGCCGCCGTACATCAGCCGCACCATCTCGTCGCGGCCGAGGCGGCTGTCGGCGCCGAGGAAGAACTTGCCGTCGGCCCCGAGCCACTGCGGCCCGATCGGCTTCCCCTCGACGGAGACGACGTCCTTCTTCTCGCCGTCGACGGTGATCTGTTCGACCGTGTGCTCTTCGTTCGGCCCGGTGTGGGCGACGTTGTCGGCCCACAGCGGCGCCGCCAGGACGAAGAGGACGATGAGGACGAAGAGCGCGAGGAAGGCGACCGCCAGCCGGTTACGGAGGAACCGCCGCAGAGCGAGGGACCAAGGCCCTCGCTCTGCGCTCGGTTCGGTAGGCACGAGCTTGTTCTACCCCAGCCCGAGCTACTTGAATTCGAAGCTGCTCAGGTAATGGCCGAAGGTCGGGTTGAAGATGACGCTTTCGAGATTGATCGCGTCGGAGACGAAGGTCGAGAGCGTCCGGGTCCCGTATGGAGCCCACGGAGCTTCTTCCATGATTTCTTTGTCCAGTTCTTTGTAGGCCGTTTCCTGCTCGGGCCCGAGCTGTTCCGCGCCCAGCTTCGCGATCTGTTTGTTGACCGCGGGGTTGTCGAATTTGGCGAAGTTGCCGTTGTTGGTCGGCAGGATGCTCTCTCCGGCCAGCAGCGGCTGGAAGAAGTCGTTCGGGTGCGGGTAGTCCTGGAACCAGTCCGACCAGCCGGCGTCCAGCCCGGGGGTGGTCGCGTTGCCGATCACCGTGAAGTAGTTGTCGGCGTTGAGGATTTTCAGCTTCGTGTTGAACCCGAGTTCCTTGAGGATCTCGTTGAAGTATTCGCCCGCTTCGTTGTTCGGGCTTTCGGTGTCGGTCCAGACGGTGATGTCGGTGTCCGAGGGGTTGGCTTCTTTCATCAGTTCTTCGGCTTTGCCCATGTCGTGCGGGTAGAGCTCGAACTGCTCGTAGCCAGGCATCCCCGGCGGCAGGATCTGCTGGGTCGCGACGATCTGGCCGGCGTAGATCCTTTCCAGCGCTTTCGCGTCGACCGCGTAGTTGACCGCCTGCCGCACCTTGACGTCGTCGAAGGGCGGCTCCTGGGTGTTCATCCAGAAGTAGTAGGTGCTGATCGTCGGCTCGACCCGGAACTGGGTGCCCTCGTATTTTTCCTTCACTTCCGCGTAGCGGGAGGAGGGCGGCGGGTTCTGCATCCAGTCATAGGTGCCCTGCTCGATGTCGTCGACCTGGGACTGGGGGTTGCGGATGATCGTGATTTTGGCGCTGTCGACGTTGCCTTCGGGCAGGTCCGGCATCGCCTTGCCGTTGGCTTTGGCCCAGTAGGGGTTGCGCTCGTATTCCCAGCCCTTGCCCGGCTGCGATTTGGTGATCATGTAGGGGCCGGTGCCGGGGGGCGGATTCGCCGAGAGGTCTTCCATCGGCGTGTCCTGCGGCAGCGGCGCCACGAACATCAGGCCGAGCTCATTGGTGAAGGTGCCTCGCGGCCCTTCGAGGTTGATGACGATTTCGCCGGTCTTGTCGTTCGCTTTGATCCCGGGGATCGGGCCCTGTTTCGTTTCGGCGAATTTTTCGGCGCCTTCGATCGTGAGGTAGAAGGGCGAGCCGCCGGAATTGAGCTCGATCATCCGTTCGACCGCGAAGGGGAAGTCGGAGGCTTTGACCGGGGTGCCTTCGGAGTATTTGAGGCCGGGACGCAGTTTCAGCGTGTAGGTCTTGCCGCCGTTGCTGATCTTCGGCAGGTCTTCGGCCAGCCCCGGGATCACTTCGCTGCCTTCCTCGCCGTTGGCGTGCTTGTAGGTCAGCAGGGGGACGTAGACGTCGGCCATCGCCGACCAGCCTTCCGCCGTATAGGAGAGGGCCGGGTCCATGTAATCCGGGAAGGAGGCGTAGGTGGCGTTGAGGGTGCCACCCTGCTGGCCGCCTCCGCCGCTGCTGGAGGTGTCGTCGCCACCGCCGCATGACGCCAATCCAATCGTCGCGAGCGCTGCGAGGACCAGAACCGCGATGACTGCCCGAAGCTGCTTCAAAATATTTCCTCCGTGTCCGGATTGGCGGGCTTATGTAATCCCGGGATCAACTCCACCACAACGTCGTCACGCCCGTCAAGCGACGCGTCATCAGTCACTTCGTCGCGTTTTGCCCAATTCCCTCCCAGCAGCGGCGCCATCACGACAACGATGGCCACTACCCCCAGACCCGCGACAAGAAACGTCATCCGCGGGCTTACCAAGGCGGCGATGACGCCGCCCACGGCAAATCCGACCCCGGGCATCGCCGCGCCGATCGACTCGAGCACGCTCATCACCCGCGCCTGCATGTTTTCGGCCGTCAGCTCCTGGACGGCGCTGATCGCCGCCACCCACTGCACGCCGTTGCCGGCGCCGCCGACGACCGAGACGAGGCAGGCGACGGCGAGCGTCGGGGCGACGGCGAGGCCGAGGTAGCCGGCAGCGACGGCGAGGGTGCTGAAAAGGAGCAGCAGGGCCAGGGACGCCTGACGCATGCGGGCGAAGAGGAGGCTGCCGGCGACCATCCCGACCCCCCAGCTGGCGAGCAACAGGCCGTAACCGGTGTCGTCGGAGCCCAGCGTTTCCTTGACGTAGACCACCTCGACCGGGAGGACCGCCGCGAAGAAGACGAACGCGGCGCCCTGCGCGGTCAGCAGCCGCCGCAGGATCGTCTGTCCCCGGATGTAGTCGATGCCGGCCCGGACGCGGTCCCGCATCCGCCCCGGTTCGGGCTCGGCCTGCGGCATGTCGCCTGCACTGAAGAGGATGCAAGCGACCACGTAGAAGGAGACGGCGTCGAGCAGCAAAGCCGACTGGACACCGAATCCAGCGACGACCAGCCCGGCGAGGGCGGGGCCGACGGCAGCGCCGCCGGTGAAGGCGACGTTGAGGAGCGCGTTTCCGGCCCGAAGTTCGCCGGTCGGCTCCAGCGCCGTCGCCACCACCGCGCGGGTAAGGGCCCGGCCGGCCAGGGCGAGGGCCCCGTCGACCGCGGCGAGGGCGATCACCGGCGCCAAAGCGAAGTCGCCGGCGAGCAGCGCCAGGCCGCCAAAGGCCGCTGCCTCGCCGCAATAGATCAGCGGCAGGGCGTAGCGCGGGGGCGGTTTCTCGGCTTGGGCAACCAAAATCGGCGCGAACAGGGCGGGCAGGAAGCGGGTCCCGAGGAAGAGCGCGGCCGTCGCCAGGGCGCTCTCGGTGCTGTCGAAGACGAGCACCGAGAGGGCGATGATCCCCATCCAGTCTCCGAGCTCGTTGAGCGCGTACGAAGCCGCCAGGCGGCGGAAGAGGGGCCTGCGCAGGGGGGAGGTTAGGCGTGGACTGGGCATGGGTTAGCCGTGGGTACTACTGCATTTCTGCACAACTTTTCCTGCAGATGCACAAGTTTCCGCAAAGCTGTGCTACAAATTGCCCAGCGACAAAGAAGTTTCCACGATGCAGCGCACAACGTTGCGGGCTTCAACGACTACGGAAGGGGCAGAAAACATGGGCTTTCGTCACTAGGAATTCCCCAGCAGACCCACTGATCGGTCGGTCTGCATCAGTCTTTTAAAGGGCGTCCTGGATGGGGACGCCCTTTTTTTTATGGCTTTTCGGTGGTTTTGGGCGATTTGGGCGAATTTGGCCATCTGGCTAAAGGTCTTGCCGATTCAATACATAGCGGTCTAACTTCTTAGCCCCCTAATAGCGGAAGCAGCAAGATGCGGCTCGCCCGCAGGGAAAAAGAACGCGCCCGTGAAGAAGCAGGAGCCGGGTTTTGCCGGCACGGGTTCCCGCAGCGCCCAAATCCAAATCAAAGATGGCCAAGACTCGCCCCACCCCCTTCGCGATCGCCCTGATGGTCGGCGCCCTGCTGCTGACGATAGCCGTCGGCACCTGGCGCGCGCCGCAGTGCGACTGGGACCTCGGCTTCTTCACCGTCCTCCTCGCCTTCTCGGTCTTCAGCGACCTGACCGCGGTGTCCACCGAGTCGAAAGTGAAGATCTCCGGCAGCTTCCTGGCGCTGGTCGTCGCGATGGTCTTCCTCGGCGGCACCCCGGCGGCGCTGATCGGCGTCGCCACGATCCTCACCGGCTGGCTGCGCTGGCGCGACGAGTGGCACTACCTGCTCAACAACATCCTCACCTATGCGCTCTTCCCGCTGATCGGCGGCATCGCCTTCAACGAGGGAATCCAGGCCGCCGGCCTGACGCCGTCGGAACCGTGGTTCTACGTCTGCGTCTTCGCCCTCTTCCAGCTGGCCCTGGCGATCAACTTCGTGATGATCGCCAGCTACGGCTGCTACGTCGAGCGCTCCTCCTTCAAGACCAAGCTGCGCGTCCTGCCGCCGGTCCTGCCTTCGGAGTTCGCGAGCGCGATGCTGGCCGTCGCCGTCGCCTACATCTACCACGAGATCGGGATCGCCTCGATCGCCCTCTTCGGCGTCGTCCTCGTCACCTTCCAGTACCTGCTCGGCCAGCTCCTGCTCTCCCAGCAGCGGGCGAAAGAGCTGGAGCTGCGCTCCAAGCAACTGGCGAGCTTCCAGGTCGGGATGTTGAGCGCGATGCTGCGCACCCTCGATCTGCGGGACCAGATGACCGCCCGTCACAGCGCCGCCGTCGCCCGTTACTCGCGGGCGATCGCCCAGCGCGCCGGCTACTCGCGCCGCGAGGAGGAGCTGGTCCACATCGCCGCCCTGCTGCACGACATCGGCAAGTTCATCCTCCCCGACCGCATCCTCAAGGCCAACGTGCCGCTCACCGACGAGGACTGGATGCTGATCAAGCGCCACCCGCAGCAGGGCGCCCGCGTCGTCTCCTCGCTGGACGGCTACGGGCCGGTGGCGGACATCATCCTCGCCCACCACGAGCGGATCGACGGCAAAGGCTATCCGCGCGGCCTCGCCGGGGACGAAATCCCCGAGCTGGCCCGGATCATCTCCGTCGCCGACACCTACGACGTGATGACCGCGCGCGACTCCTACCGGACGCCGATGTCCAGCTATGACGCGATCGTCGAGCTGCGGCGGGTCGCCGGCAAACAGCTCGACGCCCGCTTCGTCGAGATCTTCATCGAGCTGCTCGAGGGCAAAGACGTCTCCTTCCAGCATGGCGAGGCGGCCGACTTCGAGAAAGAGCTGGCGCTCGAGGCGCGGATCGAAGAGACCGCCAGCCCCGGCGGCGAAGCCAGCCGCTTCCAGGTCGCCGGCGTCAACTAGACGCAGACCGGTAGCGTTGCGCGGGCATGCGCGCGGTCACTTTCCAGGCACCGGGGGAGGTGCGGATCGAGGAGAAGCCCGATCCCGAGATCGGCGCGCCCGAGGACGCGCTCGTCCGGATCGAGGCGACCGGGATCTGCGGCTCGGATCTGCACATCTACCACGGCAGGGTGCCGGTCGAGCCCGGGTTCACGATCGGCCATGAGTTCGTCGGCACCGTCCTCGCCGCCGGCGACGAGGTCGAGAGGGTCAACGTCGGCGACCGCGTCCTCGGCACCTTCCACACCGCCTGCGCGACCTGCGCCTCCTGCCTGCGCGGCGACTACCACCGCTGCCGCAACCAGCGGACCTTCGGCCACGGCTCCCACCTCGGCGACCTGCAGGGGGCCCAGGCGGAGCTGCTGCTGGTGCCGCGGGCGAACCTGACCCTGCGGCGGGTCCCGGAGGGGATGTCCGCCGACGTCGCCCTCTTCGCCGGCGACGTGATGGGGACCGGCTACCACGCCGTCGCCCACGCCGAGATGAAGGCAGGGGACACGGTCGCCGTGCTGGGCCTCGGGCCGGTCGGGCTGTGCGCGGTCCAGGCTGCGCTGGCGGGGGGCGCGGTAGAGGTCTTTGCGATCGACACCGTCGCCGAAAGGCTGGCCATGGCCGAGCGCTTCGGCGCCACCCCGCTGCACCTGACCGAGCAGGAGCCGAAGAAGGCGATCCGTGCCGCGACCGATGGCCTCGGCGTCGACGTCGTCGTCGATGCGGTCGGCGACCCCGGGCCGCTCGCGCTTGCGATCAGCCTCGCCCGCGACGCCGGCACCGTCTCGGGGATCGGCGCCTACGCCGGCAAGGGCGAGGTTCCGCTCGGCCTCGCCTGGCTGAAGGGGCTGCAGCTGCGGCTCGGGCTCGCCAACGTGATCGCCCACGTCGACCGGGTCCTCGCGCTGATGGAGGCCGGCAAGCTCGACCCGGGGCCGCTGGTCACCCATCACATGCCGCTCGACGAGGCCGCCGAGGCGTACAAGGTCTACGACCGGCGCGAAGCGCTGAAGATCGTTCTCACGCCTTAAGCGCTGTACTAGTTGACTCGCACAGCTCCCGCGGTTACTGTGCGAATTCTTGGCACAGCTTGCCAACCCTTTTCGGATTGATCCAGCCGACGAGCTCCCGGTCGGTTTGCAGCTCGGCTGGCGGTTGCGGGCCCTGATCCGTACCGGCGAGCTGGGTGCGGGGGAGAGGCTGCCGAGCTTCCGCCAGCTGGCTGAGTGGGCCGGCGTCAACGTCGGCACCGTGAGAGCGGTCTACGACGGGTTGGAGGGGGACGGCCTCGTCGTCACCCGGCACGGGCAGGGGACCTTCGTCGCCGAGGGGGTCGAGTCCGCTCCCCAGCTCGAAGAGATCGCGGCCGAGGCTCTGCGGCGGGCAAGCGAGGCCGGTCTGGGCGCGCGCGACCTGGCGATCGTGGCGATGGCCTGCGCCAGCCTGCCGGACGAGAGCGAAACGCTCGAGGTGCGACAGGAGCTGCGGCGGCAGATCGCCCGCCTCGAGGCCGAGCTGGCGAGCTACACCGGCCACCTGACGGCGGAGCTGCCGACGGCGCCGAAGCGGGCCGTCGCCCACGTCGCCGGGGTCGAGGAGCTGGAGCAGACGCGCGACACCTTGATCGCGCAGCTGGCGGCGGCGCAGCGGGAGAGCGAGCAGGAGGTGCGGCAGCGGGCGGAGAGCCGTGGCCCCCTCGGCAGGGCGATGAGCCGGTGGCGGGCACGCTAGAACGCGGGCTGCTGCCCGTCAAGAACGCCTTCGAGCAGGTGGGGGTGATGATGATCCTCACCGTCAAGACGCTGATCTCGGCGGTGCGGGCGCCCTATCCCTACGGCGAGGAGCTGGTCTGGCAGTTCCTCTTCGTCTTGAAGCTCTCATGGTTCCCGCTGCTGATCTCGACGTTCGCCCTCAACCTCGGCGCGCCGGGCCTGCAGGCGGCCGGCGTCCTCTCCCTCTTCGGCGCCCTCGACCGCCTCGGCGGCTTCTTCGTCGTCATCGCGATCCGCTGGATCGCACCGCTGGTCACCGCGGTGGTGGTCTCGGGAGTGGCCGGGACGGCGATCACCGCCGACCTCGGCGCCCGCAAGATTCGCGAGGAGCTCGACGCCCTCCAGGTCCTCGGCGTCGATCCCGTCAAGAACCTCGTCGTCCCCCGGTTCCTGGCGCTGATGTTCGTCACCGCCCTGCTGGACATCTTCGCGATCGTGATGGGCCTGAGCGCCGGGATCGCCGCCGAGCTCCTCTACAACCAGCCGCTGGGCGGCTTCTTCGCCACCCTCTTCAGCAACGCCACGATCACCGACCTCTGGTCCTCGGTTTTGATGTGCACGATGTTCGGGGCCATCGTCGCGATCGTCTGCTCCTACAAAGGGATGTCCGCCTCCGGCGGCGCCGCCGGCGTCGGTCGCGCCGTCAACCAGGCGGTCGTGATCTCCCTCGTCGCCGTCTTCTTCTTCCAGTTCGTCGTCAGCTCGATCCTCCTCGCGACCAACCCCGACCTGCAGGCGGTCCGATGATCGGCTGGCTCGACGCGCCGCGCGCCTGGCTCGACGCCTTCGGCGACATCGCCCGCTTCGGCGTCCGCGTCGCCGGCCTCGTCTACTCGGGCCGCGTCTTCAAGTTCTTCGGCGAGGGGCTGCGCCAGGCGGGCATCCTGATCTTCGGCTCGGCCCTGATCATCTGGGCCTTCTGCTTCATCCTCGGCCTCCAGTGCGGCCTCCAGGGCGCCTATTTCAACCGCTCGATCGGCGCCCCCTCGCTGGCCGGCCTCTTCTCGGCCTACTGCGATCTGCGCGAGGGCCTTCCCTACGCCTTCGGCTACATCCTCGCCGCCAAGGTCGGGACCGGGATCGTCGCGGAGATCGGGGCGATGCGGATCTCCGACGAGATCGACGCGCTCGAGGTGATGGGGATCCAGCCGGTGACCTTCCTCTGCGCGACCCGCCTGCTCGGTGCCTGGATCGCGCTTCCCTTCCTCTACCTGATCGGGATCGTGGTCATCTACAGCGCCAGTTTCTTCTCCGTCGTCAACCAGGTCGGCGACGTCTCCTCTGGCGGCTACCTGCTGATCTTCTGGATGTACCAGAGCCCTCCCGACCTGATCTTCAGCCTGATCAAGGGCATGGTGATGTCGACCGTGATCGTGCTGGTCGGCTGCTATTACGGCTACACGGCCTCCGGCGGGCCCGTGGGGGTCGGCACCGCAACGGCGAAATCGATGGTCTTCAACATCGTCGCCGTCCACATCATCGGCATGCTCGGGACGGTCGTTTTCTGGGGCGCGAACCCGAGAGCGCCGATCGGGGGCTGACTTAGCCGCCTTTCGCGAGGATCGCCGCGACCACACCGGCCGAGCCGACCCAAAGAGCGATGGTGGCGCGGTGGATGTCGACGTGGAGGGATTTCATGCCTTGATTGAGTCCGGCGACCTCGGACTCGACGTTCTCCAGCCGTTTGTTCGTCGACGCCGAGGTCTCGGTGATCCGCCGGTCTACCTCGCTGATCCGCCGGTCTACCTCGCTGATCCGCCGGTCGACTTCCTTCAGCCGCCGGTCGGTTGCTTTGGCGGTTTCCGACACGCGCCTATCGACGTCGAGGATTTTTTCGTCGGTCCGGTCGAACCGTTCGTCGATCCGGGCGAAGCGCTCCTTCATCGCGTCTTCGGGCGGTGCCATGGTCTGCATGGATAGCACCCTAGCGAAGAAAATGCAACATTTTGTCTGAGAGTGTGACGACTTTGAAAATCTTTTAGACGCGTCGCCGGTGCTTGCGAAAAGTCTCCTCGACCCACTTGAAGCCGCGGCGATCGCTGAGGCTCTTGCGGAACCGCTCCAGCGCCGGCGGGCGGGGCAGGTTCGTGTCGAGCGGTCCCTCGGGTGGAAGCACCACCGGGTAGAAGAGCGAGGCGGCGGTGATGTCGGCGACGCTGAGGCGCTCGCCGACGAGGAACTCGCCGTTGCCCTGGTCGAGCTCTGCCTCGACCTTGTCGAGAGCGGTGACGATCGCCTCGCGAGCGCGCTCGGCGGCCTCGTCGCTGTTGGCTCCGAAACGGACGCTGGTGAAGGCTCGGGCATAGGCGCCGACCACCGGCTTTGCCCTGCCGAACGAGCCCGGCATCGCGCTGGCGGCCACCTCGGCGAACACATCCGGCTCCTGGATCAGCTCGTAGAACGACAGCAGCCGCGTGTGCGGGCCGAGGTTCTCGTCGAACCAGTCCTCCAGCTCGATCGCCCGGGCGCGCTCCGCGGCGTCGATCGGGTAGAGCGGCGGCTCGGGGTGGATCGACTCGAGCGCAGCGATGATCTCGGTCGAGTCCCCGATCGTGCGGCCGTCGATCTGCAGCACCGGGACGGTCGGCAGCGCGCCGCGCGTCAGGACCAGGGCGATCGGGATGTGGGCCCCCGGCAGCGGCGAGCGGCGGACGTGGTCGATGCCCTTGTACTCCAGCGCCCAGCGGGCCTTCTCGGCGTAGTGCGAGTACTCGAGCTGCCAGAGAGCCGGTTTTTGCGATTGCGTCGCCATCGTGCGCCTGGCAGCATAAGCGCGTGGCATTGCTGAGCGACGCGGAGATCGAGGAGAGGCTCGCGGCCCTTTCCGGCTGGGAGCGCGAGGGCGACGCGATCGCCAAGAGCTTCAAGCACGACGACTTCGTCGCCAGCGTCCGCTTCGTCGATGCTCTGGTCGAGCCGGCGGAGGAGATGAACCACCACCCGGACATCTCGATCTCCTGGGACACGGTGACGGTGACGCTTTCCACCCACTCCGAGGGCGGCCTCACCGCGGCCGACTTCGAGCTGGCGCAGAAGATCGACGCCCAAGCCTGACGTGGCGAAGCGGAAGAAGCAGCGGCGGCAGCGGGAGAAGACGCCAACCGTCGACTACGTCGACCCGGAGGGCAACGTCCTCACCCTGCGCCAGACGCTGAGTGCCGGCTCGATCGCCAAGGTGGGGGAGCCGCCGGCGGGGGACGCGGCCTCCGTCGAGGATGCCTGGCGCCGTCGCTCCGAGGCGCTCTTCGAGCGCCTGGCGGTGCGCTGGGAGATCGCCGGCCTGCCGCTCGACGACCAGAAGATGCTGCTCGGCCGCTACCGGATGGCCGATGCGGAGACGCAGCGCTGGGTGCGGCAGACGATCGCCGAGCACCTCGAGCGCCACATCCCCGAGCTGGCCGGGTAGGCGCCGGAGGTGGCGGAGCGGCTGCGGATCGACGAGCGGCTCTCGCTGCCGATGAGCGAGATCGAGCTGCGGGCCAGCCGCTCCTCGGGCCCCGGCGGCCAGCACGCCAACGTCACCGCCTCCCGGGTGGAAGCGAGCTTCGACGTCGAGGCTTCGGCGAGCCTCGACGACGCGCAGCGCTCCCGACTGTTGGAGCGCCAGGGGCCGATCGTCACCGCGGTCGCCCAGGACGCGCGAGGGCAGGCGCGCAACCGCGAGCTTGCGCTGGAACGGCTGGCGGCGAAGATCGCGGCCGGCCTGCGGGTGCGCCGCAAGCGCCGGGCGACCAAGCCGACCCGTGCCTCCCGCCGGCGCCGGCTGGAGCAGAAGCGGCGGACCGGAGAGAAAAAGCGCGAGCGCCGCCGTCCGCCGTTAGAGTGAACCGATGCTTGGAGACAGCAAAGCGACGAGCGGCTTCGCGGTCCGGGACATGGGCGCGGCGCGCGAGTTCTACGAGGGGACGCTGGGCCTGCGGGTCGAGGTGCTCGACGAGCAGCACGGGGTGGCGGTGCTCCACCTGACCGGCGGCTACGACGTCCTCATGTACCTCAGCGCCGACATGACCCCGCCCAGCTACACGATTCTCAACTTCGAGGTCGACGACATCGACGGCGCCGTCGAGGGGCTCGGTGAGCGCGGGATCCAGCTTCAGCGCTACGAGGGCTTCGACCACGACGAGAAGGGCATCGTCCGCGGGCCTGGCCCTCAGATCGCCTGGTTCGAGGACCCCTCGGGCAACGTCCTCTCAATCCTGCAGCAGTAGCTCCCGCGCGACCGCGTCGCGCCTGTAGTCGTCGAAGAATCGCTTTGGCGGATCCCAAGCCTCGATCCGGGTCCGCCACCGCACCGGACGCCATGCAGCCGCAGCCGGTACCCAGGGAACAGCCGAGCGGCGCATTACGCTCTCAGTACTTGAAGGTTCGCTGCCTTAAAACGGTTGTCACCTCGGGGGGGCGGCGGTATCCGCTGTTCGTCGGCTTCCTGACGGCCGAGAGGATCGCTGAGGTGGCCGAGGCGCCGAGTTTCTCGAAGGCGACCAGCCACCGCGAAATCGCCGCCAACGTCCTCGAACCCCCGGTCAAAGGCTGGCAACGTCCGCTGGACACCGAGCGGGTGGCTGCGATCCGTCACGCCTTCCGCGACAACGGCGCCCTGATGCCAAACCCCGTTCTGCTGTCAGGGAACGGCGAGAGCCACGGTGGGGCGATCGACCTGACCCAGGAGCAGGCGAGCGGGTCGATCCCTTCCAACGTCTGGATCGTCGAGATCAACGACCCGGGGGACGGCAGCAAGCCCCTGTGGATCTTGGACGGGCAGCACCGGATCAGCGGCCTGGCGGCCTCGAAGCAGAAGGAGAACGAGATCCCCGTCGTGCTTCTGCTCAACGACGACCAGGGCCCGGGCATCTCGTACACGGGGCGAGATTTCGCCCACCTCTTCGCGCAGGTGACCACCACGGCCAAGAAGCTCGATGAGCTCCACAACGAGTGGCTGACCTTTGCCTACGGCCTCGACGAGTACGCGGACACCGTCCCCGACCATCTCGCTCACCGCAGGGCGATGGAGGCGGTGGCGGAGCTCTGCCGCACCAGCGAACTCGACGGCGGGGAGCCAAACCCGTTTTTGAACAACGTGCGCTTCAACCCGGAGATACCGGCCCCCAAGAAAGACGCCTTCATCTACGGCTGCCGCCAGCTGAAGGAGATTCTGCGCAAGCACTACTACTCCAAGGTTTCCGAGCCCCTGGCTCCGGCGGAATTGGCGGAGCAGCTCGGCCTTGCCTCGCGAGCGCTGAAGTCCGTCGTGCGGGCGCCGCAGGAGGAGTCGGTGTTCTTCGGAAGCGCGGAGTTCGCGCAGCTCCCGATGCAGGACGCCTTCGTGATCGGGATCCTGATCGCCCTCCAGCATCAGCCGCAAATTCCCGAGTGGGGGCTCTTCCTTAAAAAACTGAATTTCCACCAGACCGATTGGCGGTTCAAATCGTGGGTCAAAACGACGGGAGGCAAGGCGGGCACCGATTCCCGTCGCGTGGCCGAGAGGGTCTTCTCCGGAGTCTTTCGGGAGGGGGCCCTTCCTCAGGGCGCCGGCAATCTCGCCGACTACCTGCGGGGAAATCGGGCTGAAGTCACCGTTGAGCTTTCGCGGGTCAACGAGAACGGCCGCCCGCTCGCACCGGGGAGGAAGTCCCAGCAGCTGCTTCGAGGCGACGACATCAGCGTCGAGGCCGAAGACCTCAGGCACCTCCGCGTGGCGCGGGGCTGGAAGACGACGAACATCGCCCGGCTCGAGATCGTCGACGCGACGAGCAACGTGACGAACCCGCGCAAAATCCCGGAGATGCTCGGGGCCGGGTACCTGCTGCCCGAAGACGCGGAAGAACGAGAGCTGCGCCTCGCGCTCCACATGGTCTTCTACGGAGGCCTCAGCGCCGACGCCCAGCTCACCGTGCGGTGGTAGGCCCGGCGCAGCTCCATTCGCGGATCCAGAGCGGGGCCGAGTTCCTTGCCTCCGTCGCCAATCCGGAGTGGGGAGACTGGCCGAGCGGGTTCGCCAGGTACCGCGATGGGGACCTTTCGCTCGTTGCCGCCCTGAGCCTGGCGCATCCGCGGTGGCGGCCCCCGCAGATCTCTCAAGAGGAGATCCAGGGGCAGCGGCGGTTCGAGGCCGCTCCTCTTCTGGAGGGAGCGCCGTGCGAAGCCGAGCGGATCTGGGGATACAGCTGCGCGCTCGCAAGGACGGACCCTCGGCAGCAGGACCACCTCTTCCCGTATGGCATGGGCGGCCCGACTGAGGCCAGGAACCGGCTGACCCTCTGCGCGCTCCACAACCAGGCCAAGTTCGTGGACGTTCACCTCTTCCCCTGGGAGGAGGGCGAGCCAGAGTGGCTCGGGCCGCAGCTCGACCGGCTCCACGCGCACCGTCAGAGCCGCGGCTTGATTTCCTAGGCGGATGCCGCGACGGAAAGCGCCGCCCCGCAAGCGACTCGTCCCCGAGTCGCCGCCGGCAAGCTCAGCCGCGGTGCGCAGGGCGATGCAGGGCAACCGGGCCGAGGGGACGCGGCCCGAGGCGGCCGTCGCTTCCGCGATCCACCGGCGCGGGTTGCGCTACCGCAAGCACGTGAGGCCGGAGGCGTCGCTGCGCTGCACGGCGGACTTCGTCTTCCGCAAGGCCCGGGTCGCGGTCTTCGTCGACGGCTGCTTCTGGCACGGCTGCCCCGAGCACGGTCGCGTCCCCAAGGACTCGGGCGGCTACTGGGCGGCGAAGCTTGGGCGCAACGCCGAGAGGGACCGGCGCAACGATGCCGCCCTGGCCGAGGCGGGCTGGGCCGTGCTGCGGTTCTGGGAGCACGAGGACCCGGAGGCGGTCGCAGCCGCAGTCGAGCGGGCTGTGCGGGAGCGCCGCTAAGCGGCGAGGAGCGCCGGCTCGCTGGCTGGCTGCGCGCCAGCCTCGGCCTCGCCGGTGGCGAGGTCGAGGGCGAGCTGCTCGGCGACCGCCTGGGCCAGTAGCGGCGGGACGGCGTTGCCGATCTGGCGGAAGCGGGAGCTCTGCCGGCCGCTGAAGCTCCACCGCTCCGGGAAGGTCTGCAGGACCTGGGCCTCCTCGACGGTCAGCCTCCGCATCCGCTTCGGCACCTTGGCGACCGGCCCGCGGCCGGCGCTGAGGCGCCGGTGGTAGCCGACCACCCAGTTCTCCTCGGCCAGGCCTTCGAGCTGGCGCTGGTCGATGATCGGCGTCCGGTTGCCGCCCATCGTCGCCGGCAGGGTCGGGGCGGGAGCGTCGAGGTTGAGCGCCCGGCCTTTGCCGTTGAAGAGAAGGCCCGCGTAGGGGGAGGGCCGCATCACCGGGTTGCGGGCAGGGGTGACCAGCGCCGTGCAGAGCGAGTCGTTGCCGGGCTTGCCAAGCGGCGGGTGGCCGCTCAGCGCCTCGCGGACCGTCGGCGGCTGGCCCTCGGTGGTCGCCGGCGGCTTCTGCGGCTCGGCGTCTCGGATGCCGACCATGAACATCCGCTCGCGAGCCTGGGGGACGCCGTAGTGGCTGGCGTTGAGCACCGAGACCCGGGTCTTGTAGCCGTTCGCCTCGGCGCGCTCGCGCAAGCCGTCGATCAGGCCCTGCCAGCGGGGGTTGACCGCCAGGTTCTTGACGTTCTCCATCACGAAAGCGCGCGGCCGCAGCTCTTCGACGACCTCGAGGAAGGTCCAGACGTGCCTGCTGCGCGGGTCATCGGGTCGCAGGTGCCCGGCCACCGAGAACCCCTGGCACGGAGGGCCGCCGATCACCAAGTCAGGCCGCAGCCCGGCCAGCTGTCCCCTGACCTCGTTGATGTCGCCGCAAACTGCGTGCTTGCCGATGCTGTCGTTGTAGGTGGCGACGGCGTCGCGGTCGAAGTCGTTGGCCCAGAGGGGCTTGAAGCCGGCTTCGACGAACCCGCAGTCGAGCCCGCCGGCGCCTGCATACAGGGATACAAAAGAGTGCGGCTGAGGCGCCATCGGCTGTCGAAGCTACAGATTGCGCCCGACCGAAAACCGCCGGCTCATGTTGCAGGATCTGAAGGACGTGAAAGAGCCGAAACATGTCTGAGCAGGTCAGGGAAGCGATGCGCTGGCTCCTGTTGCCGATCCCAGTCGAAGGAGAGGAGGAAGCCGTCGCCGGAGCAGAGTCGCAGCTCGAACTGATCGGGGTGCGGCCGGAGGACGCCCGTGCCTGGGTTGATCTGGAGCTGGAAGCGTGGCGCGAGTCGGGAGGGCCGAGCAAGGATTTGAAGGCCGTGGTCTCCGCCTATCTGCGGGCTGGGGATCCGGACCTTGGAGGGAAGCTCAGCAGCGCCTATTTTCCGCTGCACGCGAGCCTCGCGGCGCAACCGGCGATGGGCCACGACACCGCCAGCGCCGTCCTCAGCCACGCCCGTCTGATGGCGCTGCTGGCGCGGGAGGAGAACCTCACGGCGGCGCAGATCGCGAAGCTGGTTTCGGCGCGGGACCGGAGGACGCCGCTCGCCTGGCGGCAGGTTAAGCCGGTCCTGGCGAAGCTGAAAGTGGCGCCCAGCCTCGACCTTGCCGAGGTGGAAGCGCTCTACGAAGCGGACGAAAGGCAGGAGGTTGATGCCTTCGCCGACGCCGACGAGATGGCCTGTAACGAGACGCTGGCGGCCGTGGCCAAGCGGCTGGGCTACCCCGGAGATCTTGCCGAGCCGCTGCGGGCCCTCCTCCCTGCGGACGCGACCCCGTTCGGGCCCTACTTGCAGATCCTCCACTTCCAGTGCGTCATCGCCGAGCACTACGACCATTCGCTCAGCAACCTGTATGAGTTCAATCCCAGGGGAAAGACCCCGAAGTGGCTCTTCGAGCGGTATCCGTCTAGCCTCGAGGTTCGCGGCAACCCCTTCCTCAACAACGCCAAGAGCGTCGACGAGCTGAATGAGGATTGGGCGCGGAGCAAGAAGCCCGAGCGGCGGCGACAGGCTTACGCGCTTGTCGCTGTGATCGAGGGCCTCGACAGCCTCGGCTACAGCGCCCGCCGCGAGCTGGCGGCCTGGCTGCGGCGCCTTCTAGTTCGCCGGATTCGGATCGCCAAGGGGCACCAGGTGAAACTGCCGAAGGCCCTCACCGCGGCCAACGCAACCGCCGTCCTCAAGGCGATCGCGGCGGGGGAGACCAGTACCTGGGGGATCCTCGAGCAGCGCGTGGTCGATGCCGTCGCCTCGCTCCGCCACCCGTCGCCGGAATGGCTGGGGCGCGGCCTCCTCGATTCCGTCAACGCCACCAACGTGAGCAGGCGCAAGTGCGGCGACTGCGACTTCCAGAACGCGACCGAGGCGAAGGTGATCGCCTACGAGGCTCACGCCGGCAAGCTCACCGACCCCTACGTCCAGGGCCACCTTCGCACCCTCGAAGCGGTCCTCGCCCTCCGCGCGGTCGAGTGGGAGGAGAACGTCGGCCCCGGGCTTAAGTGGGAGGTGACCGTCACCTTCGTCGCCCACGAGGTTGAAGTCTCCGCCCTTCCCACCGTTCAGATCGGCGACGCGACGGTGCGAATCGAGGCGATCGACTACAGCGCCTTCCTCAAGGGGCTAACCGGAGGCTCGGCTGGAGTCAAGGGCGCGGTCAACCGCTACGTCCGCGAGCCCCTTGCAGCGCCGCGCACGCCGGACTCGGTGCGGGCCAAGCTTCTCGCAATCCTCCCCTGAGGCGGCATGGGCACGGCTGGTTTCGAACCAGCGACCTCTCGCGTGTGAAGCGAGCGCTCTCCCACTGAGCTACGCGCCCGGGACGGGGATTGTATGACGGGCCCGGTCAATGGCATCGCTAGGCCATCTGTCCAGCCCTCCACAATTTTAAGTACAGCTGGGTATTTGAAGCGATGCGAAGCCCCACGTGGTGGGGCAGACGACCGACCTAGAAGGAGTTTCGAAATGCGATCCAGATGTGGAGGATGCCTGCTGCTCGCTTGCGCGCTGCTGGCGATGACCGTCTTGGGCAGCAATGCGAGTGCTGCAGACACCTATCCCGCCGGTGGGGGGCAGTTCAGCGGCGGCGCCGAAGGCTGGCAGGTGGCGGAGGCCAGCTGCAACGTTCCCGTCCTTTGCTCGGCTGCCGGTGGCTACGAGGGCGGCGACGGGCAGCCCGCCGGCTCGCTCGAGGCCGAGACGAACATCGGCCTCAACCTGGTCTCGCTGTTCCACTCCACCGTCGTCCTGCAGTCCCCAGACTTCGAGGTCGGGACCGGCGGCGCGGCAACCCTGAGCCTGGAGCGCCGCTTCGATCCTGGGTCCCTTGTCGACCTCGCCCCGCGGCTCGACTACACCGCGCAGCTGATCGACCGCACCAGCGGCAAGAGCTCCACCTCGATCTCGGGGTCGATCGACGGCGCCTCGGGCTGGAGTGGTGACGACGGAGCCGCCACCGTCCAGGCCGGGCATGCCTACGCGATCCGGCTCAGCGCCAGGACGTCCTCGACCGTCGTCGGCACCGGGCTGCTCTCTGGGGCGACGGCGGCGCGCTTCGACAACGTCGTCCTCACTGTCGGCGCGGGAGGTGCCGGCGGTGCCGGCGGTGGCATGGGAGCCGGCTCCGGCGCAGCAGGCGGCAGCATCAGCGCTGAGCGCCTGGCCGCGCTCGCACCCGCAACGCTCGCTGGAGCAGCGCAGCTGAAAGGCAACCGGCTCTTCGTCAAGACGCGCTGTCCCGCCAAGGTAGGCCGCGCCTGCCGGATCTCGGTCCGCGGGCTGCTGAAGAAGCGGAGTGCTGCCACCGCCACCCGCTCGGTCAAGGTCGCAAAGGGCAAGACCAGGCGCCTGGTCCTGAAGGTGAAGCCGCGGGCGAAGCGCAAGGTCGCCTCTCGCAAGCGGCTGCTCTTCAAGGTGCGGGTGCGAGCGGGAGGCTCTCAGGCGACGGCGTTCAAGCGGTTGCGGCTACTGCGTCGCTGAGGGGCTCTTTGCGCAGCGCCATGCCGACGAAGGGATAGATGAGGGTCGACAGCATCGCGGCCCCCACCAGCCCGGCGGCGGTCGAGGACCGCATCTCCCCCGCGTCGATCGCGATCGTCGTGATCGCGACGACGAGGGGGAGCTCGGTCGCGCTGTAGAAGGCGAGGGCGGCGCGTTCGCGAGCGCTGAGGAGGCCCCGGTAGAGCAGCAGCGCCGGGGTCCCTCGCACGACCAGGAAGAGGCCGAGGAAGAGGAACAGCTTCGCGATCGCTCCCGTCGAGCCGAGCGCCGCGAGGTCGAACTCGATGCCGCTGGTGATGAAGAAGAAGGGGACGAAGAAGCCGAAGCCGACCGCGGTCAGCTTCGACTCGAAGACCTGCAGCTCGTGGCCCTTGAGGGCGAGGCGGGTGATCATCCCGGCGACGAAGCCGCCGAGCAGGATGTCGAGGCCGAGCTGGCCGGCGAGGAGGACGAGGCCGAAGATCAGCACCACCGTCACCCGCACCGCCAGCTGGCTGCTGGCCTCGAAGGTTCGTTCCAGCGCCGGCCAGCCGCGCCAGGCGTAGCGGACCGAGACGACCGCCAGCCCGATCGCCAGAGCGACGAAGCCGAGCAGGATCGCCGCCTCGTGGAACGGGTTGGTGGTCGATAGCACCAGCGTCACCAGCAGGATCGGGCCGAACTCGCCGGCGCCGCCGGCGGCGAGGAGGTAGGTGCCGAAGCGGGTCTTCAGCTCGCCGTTGTCGCGGAGGATCGGGATCAGCGTCCCGATCGCCGTCGTCGCCATCGCCGAGCCGGTGTAGAGGAAGGAGACGACGACGCCGGCCAGCGCCAGCAGCCCGCCGAGGCCGTAGGCGAGCGCGACCGAGAGGGCCCAGCCGAGCGCGCCAAGCTTCATCGGCTTCCCCTTGATCCGCTCGAAGTCGATCTCGTAGCCGGCGAAGAAGAAAAGCATCCCGAGCCCGAGATCGCCGAGCAGCGAGGTGGTCGGGTCGAGCCTGGCAATGTCGAATCCCTGTGGGCCGATCACGATCCCGAGCACGAGCTCGACGACCACGACCGGGATGGTCAACCGCGGTGAGAGGGCGAGCACGATCACGCCGGCGACGGCGGCCGCGATCACGATGACCAGGGCGGACGTCTCATCGACGCCCGCCGCCACCGTCCCGAGCGGCAACCCAGTCATCGGCGAGACTCTAAGCCGGGTACCGGCTCGACCTCAGCCCGTGGGCTGCGCCTCCGGCGCGGCGTCTCCGTGACGGACCTCGGCGCGATCCTCGCCGTATCCGCGGGTCTCGACGGTGATCATCGCCCAGAGCAGCACGTTGAGAAGGACGAGCATCGCCAGGGCGGAGAGCTCGTGTGCCACGGGGTACAGCGCGAACAGCACCAGCGC
>JBJMKN010000107.1:0-6443 GCA_045805765.1 Solirubrobacterales bacterium | reverse complement strand
AGCCTCTACCGAGGGGAACGCCGGTGCAGGCAGCCGAGCTGCCTCGTCGAGATATTCCTGCAGCGACGAGTAGCCGGCCCGCTTCCACCAGGGGTCGGGCCGTGGTGTTTCGACGGCGGAGGCGTCGACGTCCGCAGCATGGCGCGGCGGTACGCGCGCGTGGTGCGCTGAACTCCCCGCGAGCGTTACGAAAGGCGCGCTTCGTGCTCGGCCGCCGTCTCGACGAGGCGCTCGACGGTCCGCGCGAATTGCTTTGCGCCCTCGTCCTCGGCCGAGCCGTACTGACCGGCGGCGTAGCGGGCGAAGACGCCCTCGAGGATGACAGCCAGCTTCCAGAATCCGAGCGCGACGTAGAAGTCGAGCTGCGAGAGGTCGCGTCCCGAGCGCTCCCCGTAACGGGCCCGCAGATCGTCGCGGGTCGGGAAGCCCGGCGCCAGCGTCGCCGGCTCGAACAGCGGCACCAGCTTGTCGCCGGGCTGCGACCAGTAGACCATCAGCAGGCCGACGTCGGCGAGCGGGTCACCGAGCGTGCAGAGCTCCCAGTCGACGACTGCGGCGACCTCGCCGGAGGGCGAGAGGATCATGTTGTCGAGGCGGTAGTCGCCGTGGACGATCGTCGCCGGCCCCTGCTCGGGGATCCGCGCCGAGAGCGCCTCATGGACGCGGTCGATCGGCGCCAGCTCCCGCGTCTTCGACTTCTCCCACTGCCCCTGCCAGCGGTGCAGCTGGCGGGCGACGTAGTCCTCCTTGCGGCCGAGGTCGCCGAGGCCGGCCGCGTCGGGGTCGACGGCGTGGATTTGGACCAGGGTGTCGGCGACGCGCTCGCCGATCGCCCGCCGGTCACCCTCGTCGGGGAAGATCTCGGCCTCCGCCAGGCCGCGCAGGATCGGGCCCTCGACGAACTCCATCACGTAGAAGGGGGCGCCGTTGACGCTCTCGTCTCCGCAGAGCCCGACCACCGGCGCCACCGGCACCTCGGTCGCGCCCAGGGCCGAGACGACCTTGAACTCGCGCCCCATGTCGTGGGCGGAGCCGAGCCGCTTGCCGAGCGGCGGCCGCCGCAGCGCCCACTTCTGCCCGGCGGCGTCGGTGACGGCGTAGGTGAGGTTGGAGTGGCCGCCGGCGATCCGCTCGAAGCGAAGCGGGAAGTCGACCCCGGCGACGTTCTCGCCGAACCAGGCTTCCACCGGCTTTTGGTCGATTCCGTCCGGCGCCGCTCCGGTTCCGCCCTGCTCGGTAGCCTCGTCAGCCATAGGGGCGCAAGCATATTCACGATCCAATCGACGGCTGAGCCCGTCGCTCGCCAACCGGCTGCGGATCGGGTTCGCGATCGGCTTTGCCGTGCTCACCGCGATGGCGGTGATCGGCGTCGGCCGCTTCATCCAGCAGCGCCAGGACTTCGAGGACGCGATCGCCCGCTCCTACCAAGTGGAGATGGGCGCGCGAGTGCGGATCGCCCAGGGGACCGGCGGCACGAAAGCGCGGGCCACCGTCTCCCAGCAAGCTCAACGCCGCGAGGAACTGCGCGACGAGATCTCCGGCGACACGCGCGACACCGCCCTCCTCGTCGCCGCCGGCCTGCTCGCCGGGCTGACCGGCGCCCTGCTCCTCTTCAGCGGCCTGATCTCCTCGATGCGCCGCCCGCTCGAGGAGCTCGTCGAGGCCGCTGGCCGCCTCGCCTCCGGCGACCGCAGCGCCCGCGTCGAGGTCGGCGGCCTCTCGGAGACCGCGACCCTCGGCGCCGCCTTCAACGAGATGGCCGAGGAGCTCGAGCAGGAGGAGGTGCGACGCGAAGAACTCGACCGGCTCAAAGACGAGTTCGTCCTCACCGCCTCCCATGAGCTGCGCAGCCCGCTCACCTCGGTTCAGGGATTCGCCGAGCTGCTGATGCTCGAACGCGAGTCCCTCACCCCGCGCCAGGCGGAGACGGTCGAGGTGATCCTCGACAACTGCCGCCACCTGGTCCGCCTGCTCAACGACCTCCTCGACCTCGCCCGCTCCGACGCGGGGCGCTTGGCCATCCGTCCGCAGCCGACCGAGGTCGCGCCGCTCCTCGACGACGTCGTGCGTACGATGCGCGCCCAGACGGAGGCCACCAGTCAAACGCTCACCGAGCAGATCCAGCCCGGCCTGCCGCCGATCAACGTCGAGCCCGATCGGATTCGCCAAATCCTGATGAACCTGATTACGAACGCGCATGAGTACTCGCCCGAGGGCGCGGTAATCGGCGTCACGGCGCGGGCCGCCGGCGCCGAAGTGGAGATCGCGGTCAGCGACAACGGCCCCGGCATCCCGGCAGAGCAGCTGGAGCGGATCTTCGAGCGCTTCACCCGCGGCGACGCCGGCCTGACCCAGCGCGTCGGCGGCACCGGCCTCGGCTTGGCGATCTCCAAATCGCTGGTCGAGCTGCACGGCGGCAGCATCAGCGCCGAGTCGACGGTGGGGCAGGGGTCTACCTTCCGGGTCCTTCTGCCCGTCGCCCCCGCGACGCCAGGCGCCGCCGACGGCCAGGGTCAAGCCGCCCCCGCGGAGCTGAGCTGATGGCGATGATCCTCGTCGCCGACGACTCGGAGACGATCCTGCTGCTGATGCGGACCCGGCTGGAGATGGCCGGCCACACGGTCGCCACCGCTGCCGACGGCCAGGAGGTGCTCGACCACATCGCCGGCGGAGTCGAGCCGGAGATCCTGCTGCTCGACGCGATGATGCCGCGCAAGTCCGGGATCGACGCGCTGCGGGAGATCCGCGCCGGCGGCAGCGACGTCCCGGCGCTGATCGTCAGCGCCCACCAGAACCCCGGCGACGCCGACGCGCCCACCGATCTCGAGATCAGCGGCTACATCACCAAGCCGATCGACTTCGACCGGTTGCTGGAGACGATCACCGGGCTGACGAGCGGCTCCGCAGCCGGAACCTGAAGATGGCCGGCGTCTCGTCGCGGTTGCCCGCGGCGTCGAGCGCAAAGACGCGGAAGACGTGCCGCCCGGCTTTGATGCGGTAGGCGCGGGGAGGGGCGCAGCCGCGGAAGGGGCGCGCGTCGAGCTTGCAGCGGAAGCTCGAGCCGGCCTCGCTGGAGGTGAAGCGGAAGGCGACGCGGCGCCACCTCGTCTGCGCCCGCAGGGACGGACGTGGGTGCGCGGTCAGGGTCGTCTGCGGCGGCCGCCGATCCGGGCGCGGCGGCGGCGGAGGCGGCTCGGGCTTCGCCAACGGCGGCGGGGGCAGCAGCGTCCGGTTGCGGAAGTTGTTCGGGTCGGCTTCGAAGACCGACTCGCATTCGACCGGCTGCGGGTCCCCGTACTGGGGGCGGTCGACGGTGGCCGAGTCCTCGTCGGCGCCGCAGTCGATCGCGACGTCGGCGTCGCCGGAGTTGGCGAGGATCGAGTCTTCGCCGCCAGCGGCGTAGTAGGCGTCCGGCCCCGCGCGCCCGTACAACTGGTTGGGGCCGGCGTCGCCGAGGAGGACGTCGGCGTTTTCCGAGCCCTCCAGGTCCTCGATCTCCTGCAGGGAGTCGGCCGGCTCGGCTCCGCAGTCCAGCGTCTGCCCAGACGGGCGACCGGCGACGCCGCTCTCCAGGCTGGCGTAGGCGCCGCTTTCTTTGAAGCGGGCCCAGGAGGAGCTGTCGCGGCCGGGGCCGCCGGCCACCCGCTCACCGTCACAGATCGAGACCGAGAGGAAGAGGTCGTTCCCGTCGCCCCCAAGAAGTTCGTCGTTGCCACCGTTGTGCGTGAACGCCTCGTCGCCGCCGAGGCCGCTGAGGATGTCCTTCCCCTCTCCGGGGCCGTCGACGAGGATCTCTTCGTTTTCGGCTCCCCCTTCCAGGGTGTCGCCGTCTTCGCCACCGGCGAGGACGACGGCGACCGAGGCGGGGAAGGTCGTGGCGGCGATCGAGTCGGTGCCCCCCATCCCCGCCAGCAGCAGGGAGTCGAGCGGCGCGGCCAGTGCGCAGACGGCTTCGGTCGCAGATTTGACGTCGCAGCCGCCGGTGTCGCTCGCGCCCTGGTCGAACGCGCCGGCCGCCAGAGTGAAGGTGACGCTCGACGGCGAGTAGGCAGCGGTGACGTCGTCGCTGCTGTTGCTCCCGACCAGGTAGAGCTGGGAGTAAGGCGTGGCGCCCGGCGGAGTCATGAAGCCGACGCTGACCTTGGTGGCGTCGCGGGGGGCAACCGCGCCCTCGCATTCGGAGGTCGTCCCCCCTGCGCAATCGTCCCCGTCGGCGCCGCCGACGATGGTGTCGCCACCACCGCCGCTTTCGATCACGTCGGCGCCGCCGCCGCCGTAGAACGTCTCCGCGGCCCCGGTGCCGACGAAGTGGTCGAGGAAGGCGGTCCCGACGATCACCTCGAAGGCCCCGACTTCGACTTCGTCGACCCCACCGCCGAGCGCCGCGATCCCGTTGTTGGCGTTTTCGCCCCCTTCGCTGAGTTTCAGGCGCAGACCACGCGGCGCCGGGAAGCCGGGGATCGTGGCGGTCCCGCCGAAGCCGGGGGTGACGCCGGTCGAGAAGCTGAGAACGTCAGTACCGCCACCGCTGTCGAAGAGGCGGTCGATCGTCGAGTCGCCTCGCACGTAGTCGTCGTCGCCTTCGCCGTCGATCGAGTCGAAGCCGAAGCCGCCCGCGAGGCGGTCGTCGCCGCTGCCGCCCTGCAGCAGGTCGTCGCCGATCCCGCCGAAGAGCTGGTCGTTGCCGGGCCCGCCGCGGAGGATGTCGTTGCCGCGCTCGCCGTAGACGACGTCGTCGCCTTCGCCCCCTTCGAAAGTCTGGCTGCCGATCCCGAGGCGGCAGCCGGCGGGGCAGGAGGTGGCCGCGGTGATCGGCGCGGCAACGATCGTGTCGTCACCGCCGCCGGCCTCGACGCTCTCGACCCCGGCCGGTGCGACGATCACGTCAGCGCAGGGAGTCCCGTAGGTGGTGCCGCCAGCCGTCACCGGGCCTTCGGCGCAACTAGGGGAGGTCGCGCCCGACATCGGCGCCGCCGCCAGCCCGACGAGGGCGATCAAGATGAGGCCGAGAAGTGGGCGCACTCCTCCCAGATACCCGTTACGACTTTGTCGATTCGGTGCCTCTCCGAACTTCTCCCCGCCCCAGCGAGGACAACCTCGGAGTCGCTAGCTCTTGGCGATCTCGAGCCGGATCTCTTTGCCTTTGAGCTTCGTCCCGTCGAGGAACTCGACGGCGCGCTCGGCCTGGTCCGGGTCGACCTCGACGAAGGAGAAGCGGTGGAGGACGCGGACGTCGTGGATCGCCTCCTCGGGGAGCACGGCCCCCTCTCGCAAGGCCCAGCGCAGGTCCTCTTCGCTGATGCCGCTGCGCTCGCCACGGTTGACGAAGAGCTTGGTCGTCTTCGCTTTCGCCCCCTCGTCCCCCCCGTCTCCATTGGCCTCAGCCGTGGCCTCGCCCTCGGGTGCGTCTGGGCGCTCCCGCTCGCGGCGCGGCTTGCGCTCGCGGCGGCGCGGCGGCGGCGCGTGCTCGAGCCGCTCCTCCGGGGTCTCCCACTCGCCGATCTTGGTCTTGACGTCGCGCTCGATGCGGGCGATCTCGTCCTTCTGGTCGGGCGTGACGAAGGTGATCGCGCGCCCCGTGCGCCCGACCCGGCCGGTGCGGCCGATCCGGTGCACGTAGGTCTCCGACGAATTCGGGACGTCGTAGTTGATGACGTGGGTGACGTGGTCGACGTCAAGCCCGCGGGCGGCGATGTCGGTCGCCACCAGCAGCCGCACGCGGTGGTCCTTGAAGGAGATCATCACCCCGTCGCGGACGCCCTGGCTGAGGTCCCCGTGCAGCGCCTTGACGTCGAGGCCTTTGTCCTTCAGCGTCTTTTCCAGCTTGGTCGCGCCGATTTTGGTCCGGGTGAAGATGATCGCCTGCTCGGGCTCTTCGGTCTTCAGCAGCTCGACCAGCCGCGCCGCCTTCTCCTTGGCCGGGACCTCGACGTAGGCCTGCTGGATCTTGTCGACGGTCAGCGTCTCCGGGGTGATGCTGATCGTCGTCGGGTCGTACATGTAGCCCTCGGCGAGCTTCTGGATCGGCGGCGGCATCGTCGCCGAGAAGAGCGCCGTCTGGCGGCCGCTCGGGCACATCCGCAGGATCTTCTCGACGTCCTCGATGAAGCCGAGGTCGAGCATCTCGTCGGCCTCGTCGAGGACCACGTAGCGGGCCGCGGTGAGGACCAGCGAGCGGCGCGACATCAGGTCCATCATCCGGCCGACGGTCGCGACGACGACGTGCGCGCCGGCCCGCAGCTGCGCCTGCTGGGAGCGGATCGGCGCCCCGCCGAAGACTGCCACCACCTCGACGTCGAGGTGCTCGGCGTATGCGCGCAGCGACTGGGTGACCTGGATGCAGAGCTCGCGGGTCGGAGTCAGGACGAACGCCTGGACCTCGTCGTTGCCGGGGTCGAGGTACTGCAGGAGCGGCAGCCCGAAGGCCGCCGTCTTGCCGGTTC
>JBJMKN010000106.1:0-16275 GCA_045805765.1 Solirubrobacterales bacterium | reverse complement strand
TACCACGGCACCGCCGTCTCATGGCAGAACCACACCTTCCCGGGCGACTCGGCCTTCGTCGTCGAGCTGCCCGGGGGCGCTCTGCCGCCTGCGGGTGTCACGAGGCACGCGCGCGCCGTCCTCGCGCTGGCCCGCGCGATCGCCCCGCCGCGCGAGGTCGCGAAGCCGATCCCCTTCGGGCCGGAGCGCAAGGCAGACATGGCCGCCTACGCGCAGCGCCACTACGGGATCGACGACTACCGCCTCCGCGACCCGAAGGTCATAGTCGAGCACTACACGGCCACCTCCTCCTTCGCGCCGGTCTTCGACTACTTCTCACGCAACGTGCCGGACCCCGAGCTGCACGAGCTGCCCGGGGTCTGCTCCCACTACGTCATCGACCGCGACGGCACCATCTACCGGTTGGTGCGGACCTCGATCATGTGCAGGCACACGGTTGGCCTCAACTGGACGGCGATCGGGATCGAGCACGTCGGCTATGGCGACGGCGACGTCCTCGGTGACCGCCGCCAGCTGCGCGCTTCGCTGCGGCTGACCCGCTGGCTGCGCTGCCGCTTCGGGATCCGGGTGCGCGACGTGATCGGCCACGCCGAGAGCCTCAGCTCGCCCTACCACCGCGAGCGCGTCCCGAGCCTGCGGCGACAGACCCACGGCGACTGGCGCCACGCCTCGATGCGGGCCTACCGGCAGAAGCTGCGGCGGCTCGGGCCCTGCCCGCGATGAGCCCGAGGAGAGACACAGCGGCGATGTCGATTTCGCCCGCGCTCGTTCGTCGTCAGGTAAAAGGGCGGGACAGCCGCCCCCGACGAAGGAGGACCAAGTGCGTTTCATGATGTTCATGTATCCCGAAATCGAGGAGCAGGACTGGAACCCGACCCCGGAGGCGGTCGCGGCGATGGGCCGCTACAACGAGGAGCTGCAGAAGGCAGGGATGCTGCTCTCGCTTGACGGGCTGCGGCCGCCGAGCGACGGCGGCAACGTCGTCTTCGACGCCGAGGGCAACGTGACCGTCACCGACGGGCCCTTCACGGAGGCGAAGGAGGCCGTCGGCGGCTACTGGCTGATCCAGGCGCGCTCGAAGGAGGAGGCGCTGGAGTGGGCGAGCCGCTGCCCGGACCGGAACTGCCGGATCGAAGTGCGGCGTGTCTTCGAGATGGAGGACTTCCCGCAGGAGGTGCAGGACGCCTACGAGGGCCCCTGAGGCAGGCGTGACCGAGGCCACGCGCGCGATCGAGGCGGTCTGGAGGATCGAGTCCGCCCGCCTGATCGCGGGCCTGGCGCGGATGGTCGGCGACGTCGGCCTCGCCGAGGACATGGCGCAGGACGCGCTGGTCGCGGCGATCGAGAAGTGGCCGGGCGACGGCGTCCCCGACAACCCCGGCGCCTGGCTGATGGCGACGGCGAAGAACCGGGCGATCGACCGGATGCGGCGGGAGAAGGCCTACGAGCGCAAGCGCGAAGAGGTCGCCCACGACACCGGGGTGCTCTTCGCGATGGAGCGCTCCGACTTCGATGCCGCCGCAGACGACGAAATCGGCGACGACCTGCTGGCGCTGATCTTCACCTGCTGCCACCCGCTGCTCTCGCGCGAGGCACGGGTGGCGCTGACGCTGCGGCTGCTCGGCGGCCTGACGACCGCCGAGATCGCCCGCGCCTTCCTCGGCTCCGAGTCGACGGTGGCGCAGCGGCTGGTGCGGGCAAAGCGGACGCTGCGCGACGCCAAGGTCCCGTTCGAGGTGCCGCGCGGGGCCGAGCTGGAGGAGCGGCTCGGCTCGGTCCTGGAAGTGATCTACCTCGTCTTCAACGAGGGCTACGCGGCGAGCTCGGGCGAGGACTGGGTCCGCCGCGACCTCTGCGAGGAAGCGCTGCGCCTGGGCCGGATCCTCGCCGAGCTGGCGCCGGCCGAGCCGGAGGCACACGGCTTGGTGGCGCTGATGGAGATCCAGGCCTCGCGACTCGGCGCCCGCCATGGCCCGGCGGGCGAGCCGATCCTGCTGCTCGACCAGG
This sequence comes from Solirubrobacterales bacterium, assembly GCA_045805765.1. Taxonomy (GTDB): domain Bacteria; phylum Actinomycetota; class Thermoleophilia; order Solirubrobacterales; family 70-9; genus VAYN01. Next base: position 14,268 of record JBJMKN010000106.1, on the reverse strand, counting down.
ACCGCAGCCGCTGGGACCCGCTGCTGATCGTCCGCGGCCGCCGAGCGCTGGAGCGCGCCGAAGCGCTGCCGTGCCCGCTCGGCCCCTATGGCCTCCAGGCTGCGATCGCCGCCTGCCACGCCCGCGCCCTGCGTCCCGAGGAAACCGACTGGGCCCGGATCGCCGCCCTCTACGACGCCCTCGCCCAGATCACCCCCTCCCCGATCGTCGAGCTGAACCGCGCCGTAGCCATAGGAATGGCCTTCGGGCCAGAAGCGGGCCTAGAACTACTCGACCAGATCAAGGACGAGCCAGCGCTGCAGAACTACCACCTACTCCCCAGCGTGCGCGGCGACCTGCTGGAGAAATCAGGACGCCACAAGGAGGCCGCCACTGAATTCAAACGAGCGGCGGCCCTGACCCGAAACGAGCAGGAGAAAGAGCTCCTATTGCGGCGCGCAGAGGGGGATGGGTGACCCTCGCCGGACCCTCCCCGCTGTTGTCCGCCGAGGGTCACCCGTCCCCCTCCCCAACTAACCGCGCAATCCCGTCCCTCTCCAACCGCAGCATCCGCCAGTCATCGAGCCGCCGCGCCCCGATCTTCGCGTAGAACTCCAGCGCCGGCTCGTTCCACTCCAGCGCGCACCATTCGAGGCGGGCGTAGTCGCGCTCCTCGGCGATCCGCGCCAGGTGCTCCATCACGGCAAGGCCGATGCCGCCGCGCCGGTGCTCCGGGCGCACATAGACGTCCTCGAGCCAGATCCCCGGCCGGCACTCGAAGGTCGAGAAGTTGGTGAAGAAGATCGCGTAGCCGACCGCTTCGCCGTCGGCGGTCTCGATCAGCAGCGCCTCGGCGACTTTCTGCTCGAACAAGGAACGGCGCAGCGTCTCGACGGTGCCGGCGACGGCTTCGCCGAGTTTCTCGTAGGCGGCGAGCTCGAGGATCAGGTCGTAGACCAGCTGCACGTCCTCTTCGGTGGCGGGGCGGATCTCGATGTCGTTGACGGTTGCCATCGCTCGCAGCCTAGGCGACCGGCTGCAGCCGGGGGTTGGGTCGAAGCTCCCGCCCCACCTTCGCGCCGGGCTCCCCATCGAGGCAGACGACGTCGGCGGTGAAGTCGAAGGAGCCGCGCAGGAGCGCCGAGCCGACGCCGTAGGAGTCGACCGGCGCCCCGGCCTCCTCGAAGCTCTCGATCTTCTCGGCGGTGAAGCCGCCGGAGACGACGATCTTCACGTGCCCGTGGCCGGCGTCGTCGAGGGCCGCGCGGACGCGGCGGACCAGCTCGACGTTGACCCCGCGCAGGCCGTCGTCGCCGCGCTCGCGTGCCTCCTCCTCCAGCGCCCGGTCGACCAGCCGCTCGGAGGTGTCGAGGCGGACGCCCCAGAGCTTCTCGCCGATCGCGTCGGCGACGGCGATCGCGTCGGCGACCGAGTCGTTGTGGAAGTCGACCAGGGAGACGACGTTGATCTCCTCGCCGAAGCGGTGGCAGAAGGCGCGGGCGGCGGCGACGGTGTCGCCGCCGTAGGAGGCGATCAGCGAGTGCGGGATCGTCCCCACTCCCCGCCCTCCCCACCAGCTCGCCTGGGCGTCGGTGGAGACGCCGATCGCGCCGGCGACATGGGCCGCCCAGCCGTCGCCGGTCTGGACCAGCCAGTGATCGTGCCGGGCCGGGAAGAAGAGGATCGGCTTGCCGCGGGCGGCGTCGACGACGCGGCGGACGTTGGTCATCACCAGCGAGCGCCGCGCCAGCGTCCCCAGGTAGACGGTCTCGAGGTGGGCGAAGAGGGTGTAGTCGCCCTCGATCAGCATCACCGTCTCGTCGGGCTCGATCTCCTCGCCCTCGTGCAGGGCGCTGACCCGCAAGCGGTCCCAGCCCGGCTCCCAGATGTCCATCCCCTGGCGGCCCGCGCAGAGCTTGAGGATCGCGATCGCCTCGTCGATCCCGCCCAGCAGCCCCGGCTTCTTGGCGAAGACCTGCATCGTCACCTCGGGGCTGCGCCCCTCCGCTTCCAGCAGCTCCTTGGTCAGGGCGAAGTAGGAATCCGAGTACCAGCTCTCGCGGATTTTCTCGACCGGCAGCCGGAACGTCTCCGGCGCCAGCCGCTCTTTCTCCGCCATCTCAGCCGGAGCCATAGAGGCGCGGCAGCACCATGCTCTTGTAGACGCCGATCGCCCCCAGCGGATCGGCGCCGGAGTTGTTCATCAGGGCGACGGCCGTCGCTCCCATCTCCTCGACCTCGCGGATCCGTTCGACGTGGGCCTCGGGGTCGGCGGCGACGATCAGGTCTTCCTTCAGTTCCTCGTCGGAGACCTGCTTCTCGCCCTCCTCGTGCATCGCCTGCGGGTCGTGCCACTCGTCGCGGTAGAACTCTTTCGGCTGGGAGCCCTTCCAGACGCGGCAGCCCTCGAGCGCGGCATCGTCGTCGGGTGCCCAGGAGAAGGCGGCCTGGAGGACGATCTCGCCCGGCTCGCGGCCGGCGTCCTCGGCGGCGCCCTTGTAGGCGTCGATCAGTGCCGGCGTCGATTCCGGGTCGGCAAGCGTCCAGAGGCCGTCGCCCTGGCGGCCGGCGACCTTCGCCGCCTTGGGCCCGAAGGCGGAGACGTAAATCGGCGGCCGGCGGTTCTCCGGCCGCGAGTGGATGTAGGCGCGGTCGGTCGCGAAGTGCTTGCCGGCCCCGCTGAGGCGCTGCCCGTCCCAGAGGGCGCGGATCATCTCCAGGGCCTCCTCCATCCGCTCGACCTTTTCCCCCGGCGAGGGCCAGTCCGCCCCCAACGGCACCTCGTTCAGCGCCTCGCCCGACCCCACCCCGAGGTAGGGGCGGCCGGGGTACATCAGCTCCATCGTCGCCCACGCCTGGGCGATCAGGACCGGGTGGTAGCGCGGCCCCGGCGGCGTCACCGCGGTGCCGAAGGAAACCCGCTCGGTCGCCTGCGCCGCCGCCCCGAGCCAGACCCATGCATGTCCCGCCTCCCCCGGTTCCCACCACGGCTGCAGGTGGTCGCTGCAGCCGATCCCGGAGAAGCCGGCGTCCTCGGCGGCGACTGCCTGGCGCAGCAGCTGCTCGGGCGGGAACTGCTCATGGGCGCAGAGGTGGAGGTAGCGCATCGGCTTCGCCCGGTCGAGCGCGCGGCCCCGCTAGGCCTTGCCCTCGAACTCGTACTCGCGCAGGAAGCCCTCGAAGAGGCGCCGGTGCCCCTGCTCGTCGCGGAGGATCGTGATCACCATGTCCTGGGTGACCGGGTCGACCCCGTCGGTGACCTCGACCAGCCGCGTGTAGTGCTCGATCGCGCCGGTCTCGGCTTTGATCACGCCGCGGATCACGTGGACGACGTCGACCTGGTGCTCGGGCGGCTGCAGGAAGCTCTGCTCGGCGCTGAAGCCTTCGGAGCCGGGGACGACGCCGTAAAGCTCCTTGATCCGGTTGGCGAACTGCCTGGCGTGGCCGAGCTCCTCTTCGATGTCTTCGGCGAGGGACTCGCGGATCTCCTGGGCGCGGACGCCGTCGAGGTTGGTCGAGGCGGCGAGGTAGCTCATCACCGTCTCGATCTCCATCCAGTAGGCCTTGGTCAGCAGGGCGACGATCTCTTCGCGGGTGCCGGAGGCATCGCCGCTGAAGATCCCCTTGTCGGAAGCAGTGGGCTCCATCTCTAGTTCTTCTCCCTCATGGTGGTCTGGACTGGTCTCGAGCCTACGCCCGGCGGCTACCCGGGGTTCAGCGAGAGAAACGCTCGTCTGTTCCTTTTCGGGTCCTGACAACGAAAAGGAACAGACGGATGGCTAGGCTGCGGCGCCATGGACACGATCGACTCCCTGCTCGAGAACAACAAAGGCTTTGCCGACGGGCTGACCGCGCGGCACCTCGACGTCGAACCGCAGCGCCACCTGGCGATCGTCACCTGCATGGACTCGCGGCTGGACGTCTTCGCCGCCCTCGGCCTCGGCGACGGCGAGGCGCACATCCTCCGCAACGCGGGCGGCGTCATCACCGACGACGTGATCCGCTCCTTGGCGCTCTCGCAGCGGCGGCTGGGGACGCGCGAGGTGATGCTGATCCACCACGACGACTGCGGCCTGCAGAAGATCACCGAGGACGGCTTCCGGATGGAGCTGCAGGAGACGACCGGGATCGCCCCGTCCTTCGCGATCGAGGCGTTCAAGGACGTCGAGGAGGACGTGCGGCAGTCGATCCGGCGCGTCCGCGCCTCGCCCTTCCTGCCGCACCGCGACGTCGTGCGCGGCTTCGTCTATGACGTCGACACCCACCGGCTGCGCGAGATCGAGGTCCCCGAACAGTGACGACGGTCGCCCCGTACGGGTCCTGGTCCTCGCCGATCGCGGCGGCGACGGTGGCCCGGTCGGGGCGGCGGCTCGGCTTCCCGGCGATCGCCGCCGACGGGGCCGTCTGGTGGGCGGAAGGGCGGCCCGAGGAGGGCGGCCGCGTGGCACTGATGCGGCAGCTCGGCGGCGGCGGGCCCGAGCGGGTGACGCCGGAGGGGGTCAACGTCCGCACCCGGGTGCATGAGTACGGCGGCGGCGCCTGGTGCCAGGTCGAGCCGGGCCTCGTCGTCTTCGTCGACTTCTCCGATCAGCGGCTCTACCGGCAGCGGATCGGCTCCGAGCCGGTGGCGATCTCGCCCGAGCCTCCCGCGCCGGGCGCGTTCCGCTACGCCGACATGCGACCGACGCCGGACGGGAGCGCGATCGTCTGCGTGCGCGAACGCGATGCCGAGCCCGAACCGGTGAACGAGATCGTCTCGCTGCCGCTCGACGGCTCAGAGGAGCCGCAGGTGCTCGCCAGCGGCCGGGACTTCTACTCCTTCCCGCGGATCAGCCCCGACGGGGCCTGGCTCGCCTGGACCTGCTGGGACCACCCGAACATGCCCTGGGACGGGGCCGAGCTTTGGATCGCGCCGCTCGGCGACCCGGGCGAGGAGCGGCTGATCGCGGGCGGCCGCGAGGAGTCGGTCTTCCAGCCCGATTGGGACGCCCGCGGGCGCCTGCACTTCATCTCCGACCGCGACGGCTGGTGGAACCTCTACCGAGCCGGCGAGCCGGACGCGGAGTTGAGCGGCGAGGACGGCCCGCTCGTCCAGCTGACCGACCAGCACGCCGACCACGGCCATCCCCAGTGGCTCTTCGGCGGCGCTACCTACGCGTTCCTCGAGAGCGGCGCGATCGCCGTCGTCCGCACCGAGGGAGCCGAAGAACGGCTCGTCCTGCTTCGCCCAGAGGGCTGGGAACCGACCGCCCTCGAGCTTCCCTTCACCTCCTTCGGCTTCCCGGCGCTCTCGGCGCGAGGCGAGCGGGTCGCCTTCGCCGCGGGGAGCCCGGAGAGTGAGGCGGCGGTCGTCGTCTACGACGCAGCGCGGGGCGAGACCGAGGTGGTGCGGACCTCGAGCGACGATCCGGTTGACCCCGCCTACGTCTCGCGGCCGCGGGCGATCGAGTTCCCGACCGGCGACGGCGAGGTCGCCTACGGCTTCTACTACCCGCCGACGAGCCCGGGGTTCGAGGCGCCGGAGGGGGAACTGCCGCCGCTGATCGTCGAGAGCCATGGCGGCCCCACCTCCCACGCCACCCCCGCCCTGGACCGTGAATTCCTCTACTGGACCAGCCGCGGGATCGGCGTCGTCGACGTCAACTACCGCGGCTCCAGCGGCTACGGGCGCGAGTACCGCAACCGGCTGCGCGGCACCTGGGGCGTCGTCGACAACGAGGACTGCCTCAACGCGGCGCTTTATTTGGCCGACGAGGGCCTAGCCGACCGCGAGCGGCTGGCGATCCGCGGCGGCTCGGCCGGCGGCTACGCGACCCTCTGCGCGCTCACCTTCCACGACGGCTTCGCCGCCGGCGCCAGCTACTTCGGCGTCGCCGACGCCGAGGCGCTGGCCGGCGACACCCACAAGTTCGAGTCCCGCTACCTCGACCTCCTGATCGGGCCCTATCCCGAGCAGGCGCAGCTCTACCGCGAGCGCTCGCCGATCAACCACGTCGAGCAGCTGCAGGTGCCGGTGATCCTCTTCCAGGGGCTCGAGGACAAGGTCGTGCCGCCGAACCAGGCGGAGACGATGGCCGCGGCGCTGAAGCGCAACGGCGTCCCCTACGCCTATCTCCCCTTCGAGGGTGAGCAGCACGGCTTCCGCAAGGCGGAGACGAACATCCGCTGCCTCGAAGCCGAGCTCTACTTCTACGGGCGGATCATGGGATTCGAGCCGGCGGGCGAGCCGGAGCCGGTCGAGATCGTCGGCCTGGCGAGCTGAGCCGGGCTAGCTGACGACGCAGTTCTTCGAGCCGCCCTCGGTTTCGCCTTTTTCCGGGAAGGCGTGGGCGAGGGCGTTGGCGATCAGCTCGGCGCGGGCGGCGTAGCCAGGTGAGGTGAAGTGGATGCCGTCTTCGATGAACCACTCGTCTTTGAGGTCGGAGGCCCAGTCGTAGACGCGCATGTTGGAGTACGTGGCGCAGGCGGCGACCAGTTCCTCGTCCCACTTCTCCATGTTGCCCTTCGAGTAGGGGTCGCCCGCTTCGACGATCGAGCGGACGTTGACCCAGAGCACCGGTTCGTCGCCGATGATGGTCATCATTTTTTCGATCCGTTCGCGCTCGGTGACGGTGGAGCCGGCGGCGACGTTGGCGGCCTCGTTGGTGCCGAGGGCGAGGACCCAGCAGCCTTTGAACCCTTCCGCCTTCCAGGCCGCCGCCACTTCCTGGGCGTTGGGGTTGCCTTCGTAGCGCTCTTCGATCGAGGTTGCTCCGGTCACCTCCATGTGGACTTCCTTGGCCCCGACTTCGGCGTAGCGGGCGGGGATCCGCTGCGATTCGAGCGGCAGGTATTCGGCGTTGTCGAGGCCCTCGGAGGTCGAGTCGCCGATGTGGACGACCGCTTTGCAGGACGATCTCGTCGAGTCTTCGGCCTGCGCTTTGGTCAGCGGCGGCGGCTTCGTCGTCCCCTCCGCCCGGGCCTGCTCGGCACGGATGTCGTTGCCTTCGGCCGAGGTCGAGTTGAGCCCGGCCATCCCGGCGGCGGCGACGACGAGGACGATCCCCATGCCGACGATCGCGACCCGCATCGGCGGCGCGAAGGTCTCCCATTTCCAGCCGACCGCGCGGCGGCGGGCGAAGAAGCGGCCGATCGCGCCGTGGCGGATCGGCTCCTCGACGAAGCGCCAGGAGAGGGCGGCGATGGCGAGGATCGCGGCCACCTGCAGGAGGCTGCGGACGAGGTCGTCCTTGTGCCCCGCGCCCTGCGGCGTGGTGAGGACGATGATCGGCGTCTGCCAGAGGTAGATCCCGTAGGAGCGGACGCCGACCCAGCGCAGCGGCCGCATCCCCAGCCAGGCGCCGAGACGGCAGGCCGGGTGGGTCAGCGGCATCAGCACCATCACCGTCGCCAGCGAGAGGATCACGAAGCCGCCGCGGTAGAGGAAGGGCGAGAGTTCGCCGCAGCGCCAGATCATCAGGGCGATGATCGCCAGCCCGGCGACGCCGAGGGCGTCGAGCGTGTTGCGCGCCTGCGGGGCGATCCGGCGGCTCAGTTTGCGGCTCGGCCAGACCATCGCCAGGGCGGCGCCGAAGAGGAGGCCGCCGGCGCGGGTGTCGGTGCCGAAGTAGAGGCGGGAGGGGTCGAAGCTCGGTTCGTAGAGGACCGCCATCAGGATCGAGGAGGCGAGGGCGCCGGCGATCGTCAGCAGCGCCAGGCGCGGGCGGACGCCGGAGGGGAGCGGGCGCTCGTGGACGAGCTTGACCCCGCCCAGGAGCAGGAAAGGCCAGAGGATGTAGAACTGCTCCTCGACCGAGAGCGACCAGAGGTGGTCGAGCGGGCCTTCGGCTTCGAAGCGGGCGAAGTAGGAGACGTCGGCGAAGATCTGCTGCCAGTTGTTGACGTAGAAGATCGCCGAGACGACCCCCTTGCGGAACTGGTCGGGCTGGGCCGGGCCGAAGATCGTCACCCAGGCGACGACGATCGCCAGCATCAGGAAGAGCGCCGGCAGCAGGCGGCGGGCGCGGGCGAGCCAGAAGGCGCCGAGCTTGATCCGGCCGCGCGCGTTCAACTGGCCCAGCAGGATGTCGGTGATCAGGTAGCCGCTGAGGGTGAAGAAGACGCCGACCCCGAGCATGCCGCCGGGCGCCCAGTCGAAGCCGAGGTGGAAGAGGATGACCGAGAGGACGGCTATCGCACGTAGCCCGTCCAGCCCAGGCATGTAGCGCTGGTTGCGCTTGACGGGTTCTGGCATCGGTGGCGCGCATGCTACGGATCGGCGCTGATAGCTTTCGCCGCAGTGAGCCCCGTCCGAGCCTCTCGCCGCCGCGTGTCGATCTTTTTGTCTCTGGGTTTGGTCGCAGCACTTGCGGCACTGGCGTTTGGAGCTTCGAGCGCGGTCGCAAAGGACACCTGTGGTGGGTTCAAAGTCCTGCACGACGATCGCATCGGCCCTGCCAAGCTCCCGGCTGGCACTTACAGCGTCATTGCCGCCGAAGACCTCGGCTGCGAAGCCGCCTCAAAGCTCTTCGCCCGGTTCCTCCAGGACTGGGACGGCAACCTGCCGCGACCCTGGCGCGTCAGTGCCGAACGCAGCGGCGTCGCCTCTTTCTCCCGCGGCGGGGGCCTGGGAGGTTTCACCGTCCGGCTGACGGGCGGGGGCGGCGGCACCAACCCCGAACTCGGCAAGCTCTGCCCCGGCACCTTCACCGTCAACACCGGCTCCGACGTCGGCCCGCTCTACTTCGTCAAGGGCAGGTACCTCCTCTACATCCCGGCCCGCTCGGGGATCACCTGCCGCCGAGCCTCGGTCCTCTTCACCCGCTTCCTCGCGGCGCCCGCCGGCATGCTGCCGAGCCCGTGGCGGGTTCTGACCCAGACGGCGACGTTCTACAAGCCGGCCAACCCGACCCGGTCGGCCTTCCGGGTCGAGCCGGAGGCCGGGGTTTCCTAAGCCTCGGCACGACCTGCCCCAGCCTCCTTACTGGCTGGGTAGGGAGGCTGGGGCAGGTCGTGTGAGCAGCGCCCGCAGGTCGGCGGCGACCTCGAGCGGTTCGTCGTCCAGCTGGTTCCAGGTGAGGTGGGTGACGGTGTAGCCGGCGACTTCCAGTCGGCGGTCGCGGGCACGGTCTTCGCGGAAGGCCGAGCGGGACTTGTGAGCCTGCCAGCCGTCGAGCTCGACGATCTGGTTCGTGCCCGGCCAGTGGCAGTCGACCTTGTAGCGGTTGGCGCCGAGGATGATCCAGTCGTTGAAGCGGGGAAGCGGCAGGCGGTGCCGGCGGAGGAAGGGGGCAAAGCGTTCCTCGAGCTTGCTCGCCTTCCGGCCAGGCGGATCGTCCTTGAGGCGTTCGAGGGCGGTTGCCACTCTGCGAACGCCTCGCCTGCCCGGATAACGCTCGACCAGATCGGCGAGCGAGAGGCGGTCCCGTAGTTCAAGGAATTCCATCTCGCGCAAAAGGTTCTCCACGACATCGTCGGACTCCGTCGCGGCCAAGTCGAAGATCGTCCGCGGCACGCTCGTGACCGGGATCCCTTCCTCCGCGGTGATCTCGTCAGCTGGAAGCGCTTTGTGGTGCCGCTTGATCCCAGCCCAAGTGCGGCTCTTGTGTGGGCAGGTGACGTCGATGGTCGAGCGCGAGTTCGGCCGGATCATCCAGAGGGCCGCCGCCGACCCATGCGAGAGAACCGCATCAGGTCCCGAAGCGAGCACCGCCGCCATCCAGCGTCCCTCCCTCTGCAGCAACCCATGTCCCACCCGGTACACCCCGGCGAACAGCGGGTGCAGTCGCCCGTGTCGCACCCGAGCCTCAATCGCCCCGTCGCTCCACCCCGCCCGAAGCAACTGCCACCGCCCCACAACCCCGTATTGCGCCTCCGCGAGCGCCGCCAACCAGCGATCGTCATCGCGAGACCGCAAAATTCCTTCCTCAAGAATGAATTTTGCGGTCTCGGCGGGCATGGGCGCCTGAGTAAGGCTTCGGCCGGAACGGTTTCTCCCCCCTTGGCGCTTGGGTAGCTGGGCGCTATGTCTAGCGCGGCCGAATTTGTTCCTCCTTCCCGTTCGCTGAAGGCGCTTGAGGAAGCCGCTCAGGCTTGTCGCGGTTGCGAGCTGTACAAGGACGCCACGCAGGCGGTCTTTGGCTCGGGGCGCAAGAAGGCGAAGCTGATGCTGGTCGGGGAGCAGCCGGGGGACAAGGAGGACCTGGCGGGGGAGCCGTTCGTGGGGCCGGCGGGACAGTTGCTGGATCGGGCGCTCGAGGAAGCTGGGATCGACCGGAGCGAGGCCTACGTGACCAACGCGGTCAAGCACTTCAAGTGGAAACCGCGGGGCAAGCGGCGGCTGCACCAGACGCCTCGCGTCGGAGAGATCGAGGCCTGCAAGCCCTGGCTGGTGGCCGAGGTCGAGGCGGTGAGGCCGCGGGCGGTGCTGGCGATGGGCGCGACGGCGGCGCGGTCGCTGTTCGGGCCGAAGGTGAAGGTGACCAAGGACCGGGGGCGGCCGCTGGATTCGCCGCTGGCACCGGTCGCCGCCGTCACCATCCATCCTTCGGCGATCCTGCGGCTTCGGGAGCACGACGTGCGCGAGGCGGAGCTCGCCGCTTTCGTCGCCGATCTCGAAGGCATCGCCTCGGCGAGCCGGGGCGCCGCCCGGTGAGCCCGACCGCGACCGCCCCCCGCCGCGGCCGCCTTCGCCGCGCTGACTGCGCCGGGCCGGGAATCAGGCGCGTGCGCCGCGGGCGCGGCTTCTCCTTCGTCGACGGCTGCGGCGAGACGATCGCCGACGAGGAGACCCTGGAGAGGATCCGCGCCCTGGTCATCCCGCCGGCCTGGAAGGAGGTCTGGATCTGCCCCGACCCCTTCGGCCACATCCAGGCCACTGGCTACGACGACGCCGGTCGCAAGCAGTACCTCTACCACGAGCGCTGGCAGCAGCGCCAGGCTGAACGCAAGTACGAGCTGATCCGCGAGTTCGCCCGCAAGCTGCCGCGGCTGCGCCGCGCCGTCACCGCGGATCTGCGCCGCCAGGGGATGCCCCGGGAGCGGGCGCTCGCCTGCGCTGTCCGACTCCTCGACCTCGGCTTCTTCCGCGTCGGCAGCGAGGTCTACGCCGAGGAAAACGAGAGCTTCGGCCTCGCCACCGTGCGCCGCGAGCACGTCACGATCAAGCGCAGCGAGATCGTCTTCGACTTCCCCGCCAAGAGCGGCCAGCGCCGGATCCAGTCGATCCGCGACGCCGCCGCCCGCCGGGCGCTGGAGGAGATGCACCGGCGCCGCGGCGGACCCGAGGACCTGCTCGCCTACCGCGCCGGCGGCGAATGGGTCGATGTCCGCTCCGCCGAGATCAACGAGTACATCCACGCCAAGATCGGCGACCAGTTCTCGGCCAAGGACTTCCGCACCTGGCACGGCACCGTTCTCGCCGCCGTCGCCCTGGCGGGCGAGGAGAAGCCGCGCTCCGAAGCGGGGGCGAAGCGCTGCATCGCCAAAGCCGTCAAACAGGTCTCCGAAGCGCTCGGCAACACCCCCGCCGTCTGCCGCGCCTCCTACATCGACCCCCGCGTCCTCGACCGCTACCGCAACGGCGACACGATCCGGCCGTCGGTCAGCGCCAACGGAAGGATGAGCGCCAAAGAGCGGCTGAAGATCGAGAAGGAAGTTCTAAACCTCATCTCATGAGGAGTCGGGGATACCTCGCCATCTTCTTCCCGTTTCGTCTCGCCGGAGCGCGGGGAGTTGAGGGGTCCATCCAGCTAGCGACCGGAGAAGGACAACCAGCATGAACACGCAGCAGAACCGCCCCTTCGCGGTTGTGACGGGGGCATCGAGCGGGATCGGCTTCGAGCTCGCCAAGGTCCTCGCCAAAGAGGGCTTCGACCTCCTGATCACCGCCGAGGACACCGAGATCGACCAGGCGCAGCGGGAGCTGAACCAGCTCACCGCGAGCGTCGAGTGCACCCGCCTCGACCTCTCCCGCGAAGAGGAGGTCAACCGCCTCTACGAGCGGATCCAGGCGACCGCCCGCCCGGTCGACGTCCTCGTCCTCAACGCAGGGATCGGCGCCGGCGGCGACTTCGCCCGCGAAACCGAGCTGCGCAAGGAGCTGCGGCTGATCGACCTCAACGTCCGCTCCACCGTCCACCTCTGCAAGCTGGTCGTCCAGGACATGGCCGCCCGCGGCGAGGGCCGGATCCTCTTCACCTCCTCGATCGCCTCAACGATGCCGGGCGCCTACCAGGCCGTCTACAACGCCTCCAAGTCCTTCGTCCAGTCCTTCGCGCTGGCGATCCGCAACGAGCTGAAGGACACCGACGTCACCGTCACCTCGCTGATGCCGGGCCCGACCGAGACCGAGTTCTTCGAGCGCGCCGACATGCTCGACACCCCGGTCGGCGAAGAAGAGAAGGACGACCCCGCCGAAGTCGCGCGCCAGGGCTACGAGGCGCTGATGGCCGGCCGCGAAAAGGTCGTCGGCGGCAGCTTCAAGAACAAAGCGCAGACGGTCCTCGGCAAGGTCGTCCCCGACTCGGTCAAGGCCGAAATGCACCGCAAAATGGCTCAGCCGGCAACGGCGGGAGAGAAGGAGGAGCGATGAAGGCTGCCGTCTGGCACGGCCCCCGCGACGTCCGCGTCGACGAGGTCGCCGACCCGAAGATCGAGGAGGCGACCGACGCGGTCGTCCGCATAACCTCGAGCGCGATCTGCGGCTCCGACCTCCACCTCTACGAGGTCCTCTCCCCCTTCATGAAAGAGGGCGACATCCTCGGCCACGAGCCGATGGGGATCGTCGAGGAGGTCGGCCCCGAGGTCACCCACATCTCCCCCGGGGACCGGGTCGTCATCCCCTTCAACATCTCCTGCGGCCACTGCTGGATGTGCGATCAGCAGCTCTTCGCCCAGTGCGAGACGACCCAGAACCGGGAGGAGGAAAAAGGCGCCTCGCTGTTCGGCTACACCAAGCTCTACGGGCAGGTGCCGGGCGGGCAGGCCGAGTACCTGCGCGTCCCGCAGGCGCACTTCGGGCCGATCAAGGTGCCGGAGGGGCCGCCCGACGACCGCTTCCTCTACCTCTCCGACGTGCTGCCGACCTCCTGGCAGGCGGTCGACTATGCAGCGATCCCCGAGGGCGGCTCGGTCACCGTCTTCGGCCTCGGCCCGATCGGCCAGATGACCTCCCGCATCGCCGCCCACAAAGGCGCGCGGGTGATCGGCGTCGACATCGTCCCCGAGCGGCTCGAGCTGGCGCAGAAATACGGCGTCGAGACGCTCAACCTCGAAGACCACGACGACATCTCCGACACGATCCGCGAGATGACCGAGGGCCGCGGAACCGACGCGGCGATCGACGCGGTCGGGATGGAGGCGCACGGCGCCCCGGTCGGCGAGCTCGCCCAGAAAGCGGCGGGCCTGCTCCCCGACGCCGTCGCCGAAAAGCTGATCGAAAAAGCCGCGGTCGACCGGATGTCGGCGCTCTACCAGTGCTTCGACACCGTCCGCCGCGGCGGCACCGTCTCGATCAGCGGCGTCTACGGCGGCATGGTCGACCCGATCCCGATGATGCAGCTCTTCGACAAGGGCGTGCAGCTGCGGATGGGCCAGGCCCACGTGAAGAAATGGATCGACGAGATCATGCCGCTGCTGACCGGGGACGGCGACCCGCTCGGGACCGAGGAGTTGGCCACCCACAAGATCGGGATGGACGAGGTCCCCGATGCCTACGAGACCTTCCAGAAGAAGGAAGACGGCGCGATCAAGTTCGTGATCCAGCCGTAGGAGGAGCCATGCGAGTGATCGTCACCGGAGCGAGCGGCAATGTCGGCACCAGCGTCCTCGAGGCGCTGGGCCGGGAGGCGAAGGTCGACGAGATCGTCGGCCTCGCCCGCCGCGTGCCGACCGTCGAGATGCCGAAGGTGCGCTGGGTCGGCGCCGACGTCGTCGCGGACGACCTCGGGCCGATCTTCAGCGGCGCCGACGCGGTGATCCACCTCGCCTGGGCGATCCAGCCGAGCCGCGACGAAGCGGTGACCGAGCGGATCAACGTCGAGGGCAGCCGCCGCGTCTTCGACGCCGCCGCGGCGGCGAAAGTTCCCGCCCTCGTCTACGCCTCCTCGGTCGGCGCCTACTCGCCGGGGCCGAAGGATCGGCTCGTCGACGAGTCGTGGAGGACCGCGGGGATCGCGACGAGCTTCTACTCGCGCGACAAGGCCGAGGTCGAGCGGAGCCTCGATGCGTTCGAGCGCGCCCGGCCCGAGACGCGGGTCGTTCGGCTGCGGCCGGGTCTGATCTTCAAGCGCGAGGCGGCCTCGGGCAGCC